>CAZCBO010000278.1:0-3438 GCA_964496825.1 uncultured Acidimicrobiaceae bacterium | reverse complement strand
CATCTGCTCGACGTGGAGGAAGTCTGATGAAGTTGCACCACCTGAGACCCGCCGAGGGCTCGAAGAAGCGCAGGATTCGCGTCGGCCGGGGCGAAGCCGGCCGGCGCGGCAAGACCGCGGGGCGCGGCACCAAGGGCCTCAAGGCCCGGAGCAAGGTGCGCCGTGGCTTCGAGGGCGGCCAGATGCCGCTCCAGCGGCGCATGCCGAAGCTGCCGGGGTTCAACAACCCGAACCGGGTCGAGTACATCGTGATCAACGTCGGCCGGCTCGCCGAATTCGACGCCGGCAGCACGGTCACGATCGAAGACCTGCGGGCTCGCGGCCTGGTCAAGCATCGTGGGCTGGTCAAGGTGCTCGGGGAAGGCGACATCGATCGTCCGCTCACGGTGAGGGCCCATGCGTTCTCCTTGGGAGCTGTGGAGAAGATCCAGGCGGCGGGGGGCGCCGTCGAGGTGGTCGAGTCGTGAGTCTCGAGTCGCGAGTCACGAGTCGTCCGGCCATTCTTGTCCTGTCAGTAACCTGCACCGCCTAAGCCCATGACGGCCATGCTCACCGCCACCAGGAACGCGTTCCGTATCACGGACCTGCGGAACAAGATCCTTTTCACCCTCTTCATCTTCATGCTCTACCGGTTCGGCGCCGCCGTTCCTGTGCCGGGCGTGGACATCGGCGCGGTGGCCGATTTCGCCGAGCAGGCCGCCAACCAGGGCTTCATCGGGGTGCTCAACCTGTTCTCGGGCGGGGCGTTGACCCGGCTGTCGGTGTTCGCCCTCGGCATCATGCCGTACATCACCGCATCGATCATCCTGCAGCTGCTCGCCGTCGTCATCCCGCGTCTCCAGGCACTCCAGGAAGAGGGAGAGACCGGACGCAAGGTCATCACCCAGTGGACGCGGTACCTCACGGTGACCCTCGCCCTTCTCCAGGCCACCGGGTTCACCTTCCTCTTCCACTCCGGCCAGCTCACGCAGGGCATCGACCTGATCCCAGACTCCACGATCCGCAACGTCGTGATCATCGTGATGACGATGACCGCCGGCACCGCCCTCCTGATGTGGTTCGGTGAGCTCATCACCCAGCGGGGGATCGGCAACGGCATGCCGCTGTTGATCTTCATCTCGATCGTGTCTCAGATCCCGTCCCAACTCGGCATCCTCCAGGCCAGCTCGCCGACGGGCGTGTTCATCCTCATCGTCGTGGTGATGGTCTTGTTGACGATCGGGATCCTGTTCATCGAGCAGGGCCAACGACGAATCCCCGTCCAATTCTCCAAGCGCGTCCGGGGCCGCAAGGTGCTCGGCGGCAACACCACCTACATTCCGATGAAGGTGAACATGGCCGGGGTCATCCCGGTCATCTTCGCCACGTCGATCATGTACTTCCCAGCGCTGCTGGCCTCGGTGCTCCCCGACTCGGGTTGGGGCAACGCGATCCGAAACTGGATCAACACCCACCTGCTGTCGACCACCGGCGGTGGGTTCTCGCCGAGCCTCTGGTACATCGGGCTTCTCGCCCTGCTGGTGGTGTTCTTCACCTACTTCTACACCGCGATCCAGTTCGACCCGGCCCGGCAGGCCGACATGATCCAGCGCCAGGGTGGCTACATCCCCGGGATCCGTCCCGGGCGAGCTACCGAGGAGTATCTCGCCTACGTGTTGAGCCGCATCACCTTCCCCGGTGCCATGTACCTGGCCGTCGTGACCGTGCTGCCCTCGATCCTCGGGTGGATCTGGAACGTTCCCGTCGGGCTGTCCGGGGTATCGATCATCATCGTGGCCGGGGTCGCTCTCGAGACCATGAAGCAGGTCGAGTCACAGCTCATGATGCGCAACTACGAGGGGTTCCTGTCTTGAATCGCGAGTCGCCAGTCGCGAGTCGCGAGCGGTGATGGGGCGGAGGATCCTCTTCCTCGGGCCCCCGGGGGCCGGCAAGGGAACCCAGGCGGCGAGGCTGGCGTCGGCGTTGGGGATCCCGCACATCTCGTCGGGCGCGATGCTCCGCGAGGCAGTCGACGAGGGCACCGAGCTCGGCAAGAAGGCCGAGACGATAATGGCCGCTGGAGACCTCGTCCCCGACGACCTGGTCGTCGCCATGATCGAAGAGCGCCTCTCCCGCGAGGATGCCGCCTGCGGCTATCTCCTCGACGGGTTTCCTCGCAACCTCGTGCAAGCCGAGGCTCTGACCAACGCCCTCGGTGACGACGCCATCGAGGTGGCGCTGTTGTTCGAGGTCGACGAGGACGAGATCGTGATGCGCCTGATGAAACGCGCCGAGGACGAAGGCCGGTCCGACGACAACGAGGACACGATCAGGCGCCGCTTCGAGGTGTACCGCGAGGAGACCGAACCGCTGATCGAGGCCTATGGCGACAAGATCGTTCCGGTCAACGGCGTGGGCAACCTCGACGAGGTGTTCGCCGGCATCGTGGGGGCGCTGGCATGACGATGGGCGGCAAGGTCCTGACCAGGAAGACCCAGGCCGACTTCGACAAGATGCTGGTTGCAGGCAAATGCGTCGCCGCGGTCCACGATGCGGTCCGCGTCGCGATTCGGCCGGGCGTGACCACCGAGCAGCTCGACGCCGTTGCCGCCGACGTCATCAGGAAACACGACTGCCGGCCCTCGTTCCTGGGGTACCACGGGTTCCCGAAGACGATCTGCACGTCGCCGAACTCGGCGATCGTCCATGGGATCCCGGACGACTACACGCTCCGTGACGGCGATGTGATCTCGATCGACGCCGGAGCGATCTACGAGGGATGGCACGGCGACGCCGCCTTCACGGTCCCCGTCGGCGAGGTTGCCGACGAGGTGCAGAAGCTCCTCGACGTCACCGAGGAAGCCCTGTGGAACGGTCTGCGCCAGGCCCGGTTGGGAAAGCGGCTCGGCGACGTGGGCTCCGCCATCGAGAGCACCGCCGAGCCCCTCGGCTACGGCGTGGTCAGGGAGTACGTCGGGCACGGCATCGGACGGCAGATGCACGAGTCACCCAACGTCCCCAACTACGGGACACCGGGGCGCGGCCTCAAGATCAAGACCGGCATGGCGCTCGCCATCGAGCCCATGTTCAACCTCGGCACCGCAGACACCAACGTCCTCGAGGACGGCTGGACGGTGGTGACCGCCGACGGCTCGATTTCGGCCCACTTCGAGCACACCGTCCTCATCACGGAGGGCGGTCCCATCGTCTCAACCACCCCGGAGCCGGTCGCGCTGTAACTGCGAACCCAGGGCTCGCAGTCACACAGCAGTTACACACGGGGTGCCTGCCGGCCCGCAGAACGCGGGGCGGGCGACCGAGTAGAGTCCCCGACTTCGAAACGAGGGGGTTCCATGAGACGTCTTGTTCTGATCTTCGTGCTCGCCCTGGTGGCTACCGCCTGTGGTGCCGAGCAGCTCCAGGAACAGATCGCCGAGGAGGCGATCGGGGGCGACGCCG
>CAZCBO010000277.1:0-3475 GCA_964496825.1 uncultured Acidimicrobiaceae bacterium | reverse complement strand
GACGTGTTCCGCTTCTTCCACGCCATCGGGGTCAACCTCAAACAGATCTACGGCCAGACCGAGATCTGCGGGATCGCCGTGGTCCACGCGGACGACCGCATCAAGTTCAACACCGTCGGCCAGCCCATCCCCGGGACCGACCTGGAGATCGCCGAGGACGGCGAGATCCTCCTGCGGTCCGCCGCGGTGTTCCGCGGCTACTACCGCAACGACGAGGCCACCGACGAGGCCGTCGACGCCGACGGGTGGCTGCACACCGGCGACGCCGGCTACCTCGACGACGACGTGCACCTCGTCGTGATCGACCGCGCCAAGGACGTCCTGCGCACCAGCGACGGCACGATGTTCAGCCCGGCCTTCATCGAGAACAAGCTCAAGTTCAGCCCCTACGTCGAGGAGGCGGTCGTCTTCGGCGGCCAGCCCGACGACGAGGGCGACGCGATCACGTCGATCGTGACCATCGACATGCAGACGGTCGGCACGTGGGCCGAACGCGAGCGGCTGTCCTACACCACCTACACCGACCTGGCCGGCAAGCCCGAGGTGTACGACCTCGTCGCGCGCGAGGTGGCGCGGGCCAACGAGGACCTGCCCGAGGCGGTGCGGGTCCGTCGGTTCGTGCTGCTGCACAAGCCCTTCGACCCCGACGACGACGAGATCACCCGCACCCGCAAGGTCCGACGCGGGACCATCCGCACGCGGTACGCGGACATCATCCACGCCCTCGCCGGGGACGCCGACGAGGTGACCATCACCAGTCGGGTCACCTACCAGGACGGCACGTCCGTCGACCGGCAGCTGCCGCTGCAGATCCTGTCGATGGACTCCTTCACCCCGCCCCCGGAACCCAGGCGACGTCTCGAGTGGAGCACGCGCTGATGGAACAGTTCCTGCAGGCGACCATCAACGGGCTCGGCAACGGGGCCATCTACGCCCTTGCCGCGCTGGGCTTCGTGATCATCTTCAAGGCCAGCCGGGTCATCAACTTCGCGCAGGGCGAGTTCCTGCTGATCGGGTCCTACCTGGTCCTGACCGGCGTGGCGATCCTCGGACTGCCGTGGCCGATCGCGCTGCTCGGTGCGGTGGTCGTGGCCGCACTGATCGGGCTGGTGACCGAGCGCCTCACCCTGCGCCCGATGATCGGCGAGGACCCCATCGCGGTCATCATGCTGACGATCGGGCTGTCGTCGTTGTTCGCCGGCGTGATCCAGATGCTCTACGGCGCGCGCCCGCGGCAGATGCCCGCCGTGCTGCCCCGCGGGACCCTGGACGTCGCCGGGGTGACCATCAGCTACGACACCCTGTCGGCCATCGCCATCGCCGTGCTCGTCTTCGGCGCCATCGGGCTGTTCTTCAGCCGCACCCGGCACGGCATCGCCATGCGGGCGGTCGCCGACGACCAGCAGGCCGCCCTGACGATGGGGATCAGCGTCGGCCGGGTGTTCTCGTTCGCCTGGACCATCGCGGCGGCCACCGCCGTGTTCGCCGGGCTGATCGTGGCCAACAGCTTCCAGATCAACCCGGTGGCCGTGACCGGGTTCGGGCTGCTGGTGTTCCAGGTCGTGATCGTCGGAGGGCTCGACTCGGTGGCGGGGGCGGCCGTCGGGGGAGCGATCGTCGGCCTGCTCAACCAGTACACGGCGACCTACGCCCCGCCGCAGCTCGGCCTCACCGCCGTCGTGCCGTACGTGGTGCTCCTGCTGATCCTGCTCGTGCGTCCCTACGGCCTCTTCGGTGAGGTCCGGATCGAGAGGGTCTGAGATGTCGACCGGTGTCTACCACCGCACCTACCCCAGCGAGCTCGCACTGCGGCCGACCACGGTCGAGCGCACGCGGCTGGTCCTGACACTCCTCGCCCTCGTGGTCTTCCCGCTCCTGGCCAGCGGCTTCTGGATGACCGTGGCCAACCAGATCGCGATCGCGGCCATCGGGGCGATCGGCCTGAACATCCTCACCGGGTACACCGGCCAGATCTCGCTCGGGCAGGGTGGGTTCCTCGCCGTCGGCGCCTACACCTCCGCCGTGCTCGTGGCGGACGCCGGGCTGCCGATCGTCGTGGCCGTGGTGGCCGCCATGCTGGTGACCTCCGTCGCCGGCGCCTTCTTCGGGCTGCCGGCCCTGCGCCTGAAGGGCCTGTACCTCGCCATCGCCACGCTGGCGGCCCAGCTGATCATCCTGTGGGTGGTGCGCAACTGGAGCGTGCTCGGGGGCGGCGCCGCCATCACGGTCCCGCGCCCCGGCATCGGGTCGTGGGTGCTGCGCGGCGAGACGTCCTGGTACGTCGTCAACGTGCTGTGTGCCATCGTGGCCGCCGTGACGGCGCGGAACCTGTTCCGGGGCGGCGTCGGCCGCGCCTTCATGGCCATCCGTGACCAGGACATCGCCGCGGAGGCGATGGGCATCAACCTCACCCGGTTCAAGATGCTGGCGTTCGCGCTCTCGTCGGCCTACGTGGGGCTGGCCGGGGCGCTGACCGCCCACTACACGGGCATCGTGACCTTCGAACGGTTCACCTTCGACGTCTCGATCCAGTACCTCGCGATGATCATCGTCGGGGGGCTGGGCAGCATCTACGGCGCGATCGTCGGGGCCGGGTTCATCATCCTGCTGCCCGCGGCGCTCACGCAGCTCGCCCAGACCGAGCTGCTGCAGGGCTCCTTCCTCGCCCAGCAGCTCCCGGCCGTGCGCGTGGCCGCCTTCGGCCTGGTGATCGTGCTGTTCCTCATCTTCGAACCGCGCGGGCTCGCCCGCGTGTGGCAGCGGACGCGCGACTACTTCCGTCTCTGGCCGTTCCGGTACTGAAACAACCTCGGGAGAGGTGAAGGGAGCAACACCATGAGGAGATGGACACGGACGATGGCGGCGCTGGGAGCGCTGGCCCTCGCCCTGACCGCCTGCGGTGGCGGCGGGGACGAGGAGCCCGCGGCCCGCGGCACCGACGACGGCGCCACGGCGACCGACGGCGGTGGTGACGGCGACGGCGGCCAGGCAGCCGACGGCGAGCCGATCGCCATCGGGGCGATCTTCGACGAGTCCGGTGCCACGGCCGACGTCGGGCAGCTCTACGCCGACGGTGTGCGCGCCTACGTCGAGTGGCTCAACGGCAACGGCGGCATCGACGGACGTCCCATCGAGATGCCGAACGCCGACTACGCCTACGACGTGGCCCGTGCCGAGCAGCTGTACTCGCAGTACACCTCCGAGCACGACCTCGTGGCCTTCAGCGGCTGGGGGACCGGCGACACGGAGGCCCTCGTCCAGCGTGTGGCCGAGGACGAGCTCCCCTTCATCTCGGGCTCGCTGTCCGAGGAGCTGCGCAACCCCGAGGAGGCGCCCTACAACTTCGTGGTCGCGCTGACCTACTCGGACCAGGCCCGCGTCGCGCTCAACCACCTCGACGCGACGGCGGACGGGCCGGTGGAGGTCGCGTTCTTCCACCACGACAGCCCGTTCGGGACCTCGCCCATCGAGGACG
>CAZCBO010000276.1:0-3488 GCA_964496825.1 uncultured Acidimicrobiaceae bacterium | reverse complement strand
CCCGCCGAGACGAAGGCGGTGTAGAAGACGAGCCGTTCGGATGTGCTGAGCCGATCGAAACCGGCCTGAAACGAGTAGGCGAGCAGGAAGCCGAAGAGCACCTGCACGCCCGGCAGGGTCGTGCGAAGCCCTTCCATCAGCGCCCGGAACTGGTCATCGACGGTCGCGGGGTCGCCGCCCGGTTCTCCCACAGGAGCGGCTGCGGTCATGCGTCGGTGGGGCGTGTCGGGCTCAGGCGGCCCGTCCGGCGACGGTGTCGGCGTTGTACGGCTCGATCATGATGCACTCGCCGGGACACTCCTCGGCGGCCTCGATCACATCGTCGATCAGGTTGTCGGGGACGCGGGCGACACCGCGCGCCCCCTCGGGACCGTGCCCCGGACCCGTCTTCCCGTCGAAGACGATGTCCTCCCCGAAGTTGGCGGCCTCCTCCTTGACGACCCAGAGTCCGTCCTCGCGGCCGATGAAGACCTCGGGGGCGATCTCCTCGCAGATGCCGTCGCCGGTGCAGAGATCCTGATCGATCCAGACCATCAGCCTGGTCGCGGTCGTCATCGCGAGCTCCTCGGCTGTACGGTCGATAGCTCGCGAGCGGCCCGCCTGGCCGCTTCGACGGCACTCAGAAGATCGTCGAGCTCCTGGGCCATCGGGTCGTCCTCGCCGCTGCGGCGCCGGAGTTGCAGCCCGCTGCGGATGGCGCGTTCGAGGCTCGCCTCGCCGCGATCGATCTCACGCAGCAGCGCCGGGTTCGCATCGGACGCGACGCGGCGCATCCACCACCGGTGGAGCGTGCCGGCGACATCGGGGAGCGGTTGGACCGGAGGGTGGCCCTGCGACACCACCGCGTCGAAGCGGCTCAAGGCATCGACCCGTTCTGTGGCGCGGCCCCCGGCGAAGCGTGCGACGGGCGGGGTGCCGGCGAGCTCGGCCGCCAACGAATAGCCCCTCGCACTCTGGTGGAGGCGGAGCCTGACTTTCGCCATCGCCCGCAGGTGACGGGCTCCGCTCCCGATCAGGTATTGCGACCAGGTTTCGGTCGGGCTGGGCCCGTAGCTCGGCATCATCGTCAGTCCTTTCCGTCGCCGCTTGGCTCGTACCCCGGCGGCTGCGGTGCCATACATCAGGCTCCCTGATCGTCCGACGGCTCGTCCCCGGGCTCGTCGTCTCCCTCTTCGTCGTCGACGCCGAGGGTCCACGACGGAGGGTCGCTCGCCGGAAACGATTCCCGTCCTACCTCATCGACGACGTCGAGATCCTCGGTCGGTTCGTCTCCATGCTGCTTCGCCTCGGTCGCCATGCCGTTGGTCTACCCCACCGGTTCGATTGCCAGACATCGAAGTCTGCAACGAGCGTGGACTGGGTATGACGGTTCCGAACCAGCAGAGAGGAGCCGCATGTCGGTGGATGTGTCCGATGAAACCGTAGAGATGAAGGTAGAACGGCTCTCCGAGGAAATGGCTGCGATGCAGGAACGGATGGACGCCCAAGAGGCAATCTTCAAAGAACTCCAGACCCTGGTCGCACGCCTCGGCGAGCAGGTCACCGCCATCCAGAACCGCTCCAAGTCGTCTCGGATGCGGCGCCGCTGAGATCAGCGGAGGTCATCCCGCGGCGAGCATCGCGCGGGTCTGCCGTGCGATCTCCAGGTCCTCACGGGCCTCGACGACGAGCGTTCGCACCGGGGCGCTCGTCGCACCGATCTCGCCGTCGACCTCGATGGCGGCGGTGTTCTTCGCTCGATCCACCTCGACCCCCAAGTACGCCAGCCGCGCCGCCACCCCGGCTCGCACCTCGGGTGCGTTCTCGCCGACTCCTCCGGTGAAGGTCAGGGCGTCGATCCCGCCCAACGAAGCGGTCATAGCGGCGATCTCTCTGACCAGTCGGTGGAGGTAGACGGCGACGGCAAACGCCGCGGCCGGGTTGCCTGCAGTCCTCGCGTCGAGGAGGCTCCGCATGTCGCCGGTCCCTGCCAAACCGGTCAACCCCGACTCGTACGTCAGTCCGTCGCTCACCTCCGCGGCCGACAGTTCGGTATCGGTGATCAGCCAGAGCAGCAGCCCCGGATCGACGGAGCCGGAACGTCGTTCCATGACGAGGCCCTCGAGCGGGGTGAAGCCCATGGTCGTGTCCACCGAACGCCCGTCGCGGGAAGCGCAGAGCGAGGCACCGGCACCCAGGTGGCACGTCACCACCCTGAAGCCGGACGCGGAACGCGCCACCAACTCGGCGCTCCGCCGGGCGGCGTAGCCATGGGACAGCCCGTGGAATCCGAAGCGACGCAGCGGCCACCGCTCGCGCCAGGAGGCGGGAAGGGCATAGGTGGCGGCTTCAATCGGGATCGTGGCGTGATATGCGGTATCGAAACACGCAATCGATGGGATGTCAGGGAACACCGCCCGAACGCCGGCGATCCCGGCCAGGGCCGCCGGTTGGTGCAGTGGGGCCAGCGGCGCGAGGCGGCGGATCTCCTCCTCGACGACGTCGTCAAGGAGCGTGGGGGCGCTGAAGCGCTCCCCGCCGTGGACGACCCGGTGCCCGACCGCCTCCGGTTCGCCGAGCCGCTCGAAGCGGCGGAGCGCCTTCTCAGTGACGGCCTCGTCCTCCGGATCCCAGTCCTCCACGTGCTCCTCCCCGAGGACGCTGTCGTTTCGGTCGAGCAGGCGAAGCTTCAGGCTGGACGAGCCGGCATTGACGACCAGGATCTTCATTCGCCGTGCCAGATCCAGTCGTGCACCTCGGGCAGGTCGGCGCCGTGCTCTCTGACGTACCGGTGATGGCGAGCGCGCTGATCCACCATGAGCTGGCGCACCGAGGCGGCTCGCTGCTGGAGCTGCGGGACCCGGTCGATGACGTCCATGACCAGGTGAAACCGATCCATGTCGTTGAGCACGACCATGTCGAAGGGTGTGGTGGTCGTCCCCTCTTCCTTGTAGCCACGGACGTGGAGGTTGACATGGTTGGTGCGCCGGTACGTGAGACGGTGAATCAGCCACGGGTAGCCGTGGTAGGCGAAGATGATCGGGCGGTCCACGGTGAACAGGGTGTCGAAGTCACGGTCTGACAGCCCGTGGGGGTGCTCGGTCTCGGGAAGAAGCCGCATCAAGTCCACGACGTTGATCACCCGCACCTCGAGATCGGGGAAGTGCTGCCGGAGCAGTTCGACGGCGGCCATGGTCTCGAGGGTGGGCACGTCGCCGGCGCAGGCCAGCACCACATCAGGGTCGCCGTCGTCGGTGCTTGCCCAGTCCCAGACACCGATGCCGCGGGCGGCATGGAGAGCGGCGGCGTCGATGTCGAGCCAGTTGAGCTCGGGCTGCTTGCCGGCGACGATCACGTTGACGTAGTTGCGGCTGCGCAGCACGTGGTCGGCCACCGAGAGCAGGGTGTTGGCGTCCGGCGGCAGATACACCCGGATCACATCGGCCTTCTTGTTCACGACGTGGTCGATGAACCCCGGATCCTGGTGTGAGAACCCGTTGTGGTCCTGC
>CAZCBO010000275.1:0-3495 GCA_964496825.1 uncultured Acidimicrobiaceae bacterium | reverse complement strand
TCGGCGGGTCTCAGGTGGTGCAACTTCATCAGACTTCCTCCACGTCGAGCAGATGCTTGGCGCGGAACACCATGCCTTGCACATCGGGTGTGTTGGGGCGCTCCACCGACTGCCTGATTCTGCGCAGGCCGAGGCTCTCCACGGTGGCCCGCACCTTGGGCTTCTCCCCGATGGTGCTCTTCACGAGCGTGATCTTCAGGTTCTTCGCCATCAGCTGCCGGCCTCGCTCTTCATCAGCTCGGCAGACCGGTAGGCGGCGAGCAGCGCAGGCGGGAACAGCTCCTCGGGCTGCTTCCCCCGGGCCTTGGCGACCTCGTCGGGACGCTGCTGCTTCTGCAGGGCGTCCACGGTGGCCTTGGCGACGTTCACGTGGGTGGCCGAGCCGAGCGACTTGCCGAGCACGTCCTTGACGCCGGCGGCCTCGAGGATCTGACGCACCGCTCCACCGGCGATGACGCCGGTGCCCGGCGCGGCCGGCTTGAGCAGCACCCGGGAGGCGCTCTCCTCGCCGACGACGCTGTGGATGATCGTGTTGCCCGCCATCGGGACCTCGAACATGTTCTTGCGCGCCGTGTCCATCGCCTTCTGGATGGCCATGGGCACTTCCTTGGCCTTGCCGTAGCCGATGCCGACCCGTCCCTTCCCGTCACCCACCGTCACCATCGCGGTGAAGGAGAACCGGCGGCCACCCTTCACCACCTTGGCGACGCGGTTGATGGCGATGACGCGCTCGTCGAACTCGGACTCGCGGCGGTCTCTGCGGTCGTCGGTCATCAGAACTCCAGTCCTGCTTCTCGGGCTCCGTCGGCGAGTGCCTTGACACGACCGTGGTAGACGAAGCCGCCGCGGTCGAAGACGATCGAGTCGATCCCGGCCTCCTTGGCCCTGGCACCGAGGAGCTTGCCGACCTCGGCCGCGGTCTCCACGGTGAGGCCCGCTTTGGTGAACTTGGCCTCGCGAGAGGACGCAGCGGCGAGCGTGACGCCTGCATCGTCGTCGATGACCTGTCCGTAGATGTGCTTGTTGCTGCGGAACACTGCAAGACGCGGACGCGTCGCACTGCCGTGGATGCGTTTGCGCACCCGGAAGTGGCGGTGGCGCCTGGCGTCGGTGCGAGAGCCCCTCATACGGCGACCCCTGCCTTTCCTGCCTTGCGACGGACATGCTCGCCGACGTAGCGAATGCCCTTGCCCTTGTACGGCTCGGGCGGGCGGACGGCGCGCACGTTGGCGGCCACCTGCCCGACCTTCTGCTTGTCGATGCCGCGCACGATGATCTTCGTGTTCTCCGGAACCTCGAACTCGACGCCTTCCGGGGCCTCGATCATCACCGGATGGGAGAACCCAACCTGGAGTTCGAGCGTCTTGCCCTTCAGCGCGGCGCGGTAGCCCACCCCCACGGTCTCGAGCTCCTTCTGGAAGCCCGCGGAGACCCCGACGACCATGTTGTTGATCAGGGCACGGCTCAGGCCATGGAGCGCGCGGGTCTGACGTTCCTCGTCGGCGCGTTCCAGGGTCACGACCCCGTCGTCGACGGAGGTGGTGATCCGGGAATCGATGCGCTCGCTGAGCTCGCCCTTCGGTCCCTTGACCGAGACGATCTCGTCGCCCACGGTCACCTCGACCCCCGCGGGCAGCGTGATCGGGTTGTATCCGACGCGGCTCATGTCACCACACCTCGCACAGGATCTCACCGCCGACGTTGCGCCGACGGGCCTCACGATCGGTCATCACGCCGTCGGAGGTGGAGACGATGGCGACGCCGACGCCGTCGCGGACTCGCGGCACGTCCTTGGCGCCCTTGTACACGCGACGGCCCGGCTTCGAGACCCGCGCCAGACCGCTGAGGGCAGGGACGCGCTCCTCGTCGTAGCGGAGGCGGATCGTCAATTCCCTGCCGACCCTGCCGTCCTCGACGGTGTAGCCGTCGATGTAGCCCTCCTCGGACAGGATGCGGGCGACTTCTTCCTTGATCTTCGAGGACGGCATCGTGGTCTCCGGATGCAACGTGGTCGTGGCGTTCCGGATGCGGGTGAGCATGTCGGCGATCGGGTCGGAGTACATGGCTACCACGACGCCTTTCTCACCCCGGGGAGCTCGCCGTTGTGGGCCAGCTGACGCAGGGCGCTGCGAGACATGCCGAACTTCCTGAAGTAACCGCGAGGCCGGCCGGTCACGCCGCACCGGTTCCGGTGCCGCGTGGCGCTGGCGTCGCGGGGCATCTTGCCGATCTTCTGGTAGGCCTCCCGCTTGGCCTCGTACGAGGCCTCGGGGTCCTTGATCACCTTGATGAGCTCGGCCCGCTCTTCGGCGTACCGGTCGATGAGCTCGGCTCGCTTGTCGTTCTTCATGATCTTCGACTTCTTCGCCATCACACACCTACCTGGTCGCGGCGGAAGGGGAACCCGAATGCCTCGAGCAGTGCCTTGCCGTGCTGGTCGTTCTCTGCCGTGGTCACGAACGTGATGTCCATGCCGCGAACCGTGCCCACCTTGTCGTAGTCGATCTCGGGGAAGATCAGCTGCTCGGTGACCCCGAAGCTGTAGTTGCCGTGGCCGTCGAAGCCACGTGGGTTGAGGCCGCGGAAGTCCCTGATCCTGGGGATGGCAAGCGCAACGAGCCGATCGAAGAACTCCCACATGCGGTCCCCGCGCAGCGTGACCGACGCCCCGACCGGGACGCCCTCGCGTAGCTTGAAGTTCGAGATCGACTTCTTGGCGTAGGACACCTTTGGCTGCTGTCCGGTGATCACCCGCAGCTCCTCGACTGCGGAGTCGATCTGCTTGGCATCCTGCGCGGCTTCGCCGACACCCATGTTGACCACGATCTTCTCCAGGCGCGGGATCTGCATGACGTTGTCGATCTCGAGCTCCGCTGCGAGAGCGGAAGCAACCTCGGTGTCGTACTGCTCCTTGAGGCGGGGGGTCATTCCAGCTCACCTTCGCACTTGCGGCAGATGCGGTACTTCCTGCCCTCGTCGTCGAGGCGGTAACCGATGCGGGTGGGACCGCACTCGGGGCAGACGATCATCACGTTCGATGCGTCGATCGGCATGTCCTTGTCGATGATCCCGCCCTGCATGGTCTGGCCCGTGGGTCGCTGGTGCCGCTTCGCGGTGGCCACACCCTCGACGATGATGCGGTTCTTCGACGGGTAGACCCTGGCGATGCGCGCGCGTTTGCCGATGTCCTTGCCCGCGATGACCTCGACGGTGTCACCGGTCTTCAGTTTCATCACAGCACCTCCGGTGCCAGCGACACGATGCGCATGAATCTCTTGTCCCGCAGCTCGCGCCCGACCGGTCCGAAGATCCGGGTACCGCGCGGCTGTTGCTGGTCGTTGATGAGGACACAGGCGTTGTCGTCGAAGCGGATGTAGGTGCCGTCCTGACGACGGTTCTCCTTCTTGGTCCGCACGACGACGGCCTTGACGATCTCGCCATTCTTGACGGAGCCGCCGGGGATGGCGTCCTTGACCGTCCCGACAACGGTATCGC
>CAZCBO010000274.1:591-3510 GCA_964496825.1 uncultured Acidimicrobiaceae bacterium | reverse complement strand
TCGACAAGCCGCCGTCCGCCGAGCTGCGCCCCGATCAGCTCGACACCGACTCGCTGCCGCCGTACGAGGTCCTCGACCCGATCCTCATGCGCTACATCGAGGACGACGCCACCCCCGAGGAGATCATCGCCGACGGCCACGATCCCGACCTGGTCTACCGGGTCGCCCGGATGGTGGATCGCAACGAGTACAAACGCCGCCAGGCGGCCCCGGGTGTGCGGATCACCAAGAAGGCCTTCGGCCGCGACCGTCGGCTCCCCATCACCAACCACTACCTGTTCTGATTCACGCCTCGTGGTGGCGCCGGGCCCGGTGGACCGTGAACGCTTCCTGGACGCCCCGCAAGTCGGCGCTCTCCGAAACGACGTCGTAGCTCGCCAGGACGTCGCCGACGTCCGGCGAGGCATAGACATCGTCGGTGAGCATGATCTCGTTGGCCTCGGCGAGGTGCTGGACGCGGGACGCCGTGTTGACCGACTGACCGAAGTAGTCGATCCGATCGTTCAGGGTCACAGCCATGGAATGTCCCCGGTGGATGCCGATCTTCAGGGAGAGCTCGGCGGGGGAGGTCCGGTTGAACCCGTCGAGGGTCGACAGCATGTCGTCGGCGGCCCGAACGGCGTCGGCAGGCTCCACGAAGGTGGCCATGATCGCGTCCCCGATGGTCTTGGTGATCGCGCCGTGGTTCCTCTCGATCGCCGTCGACAGGGCGTCGAAGTGGAGCCGGACGAGGTTGTAGGCGTTGGCATCGCCGATGGCGTCGTACATCGCCGTCGAACCCTTCAGATCCGTGAACAGATAGGTGAGGTCCTTGACGTCGAGGCTCTCGGACTCCGGGATCGTCTCGGACCGGAACAGGTCTCGGAACGCCTGCGTGCTCAGGAGCCGCTTGCCGGAGAGCATCGGGTTGAACCGAATGAACTCGAGCTCGTTCGGGATCAGCTGGTAGACGACGATCCACAGGGCGGCCCGTTCCTCTCCTGCGTTGCGAACCGTGATCGTCACCGGACCCGCGGGCAGCTGCGCGGCTGCCGGGTAGGAGAAGGTCGCGTTGGGAAACTCCAAGGCCCGGGGCCCGAGCTTGTGGTCGGGGTCGGCCAGCGCGCCGTCGTTGAGGGTGACCTCCACCTCGGTCGTCTCCTCCGCCGTGGGGTCGATGACGTACAGCGCTCCCGCCGAGTGCAATACGTCGCGAATCTGGAACCCGGCGCCGGGATCATCGAGCTCGAGGGTCGTCGACTCGCCGGGCTCCACGAACGCCAACACCCTCGTCCATGCCCTGAAGATCTCGGGGAGGGTCATGCCGACCGACAGCGGCTTGACCTCCTGGCTGAAGTGGTACCGGAAGTAGAGGTCCTCGATGTCGAGGGCTTCCGGTTGGTGGTAGCGGATCGCCCGCACCTGTGGGGACACCGTGAAGCCGACCTGGATGTAGTCGTCGAGGTCGCTCGAGTTGTCCATCGAGCACAGATCGCAGACGTATCGCGGGTCGAGCCGCTCCAGGCTGCGGAAGGTACTGAAGACGTTGGCACAGGAGGCGCAGATGATCATCCAGTCCAGGTCGACCAACCCCACCCGCGCCGCGTGGAGGAGCAGGTCGATGGCCTCGTCCTCGTCGATGCCGTTCGCCGCGGCGAAGCGGAACGGGTTGATGCGGAAGACGTCGAGGTCGTCGCCGGTGCGAAGGAGGGTCTCCAGCTTCGACACCACCCGCGGGCTCCACGAGCGGGCGGCTTCGAGGGCGGCGAGCCGGTCTTCGAGGACCTCGTTGTCGAGTTTGGCCGCTGCGGTCACGGATCGAGGCTACTCCTCGGGATGGGGCGACCACCGAACCGGCTAGATTCGAGGCCCAGCACCGAGCCAGAAGGGGGCCCACATGACCGATCGCGCCGCAGGACGTGACGTCCTCCCCATTGCCGACCGGGCCTACGACGGCCCGATCATGTACGACGCCAAGGACCCTGACAGCCAGTTCCCGCCGATCGAGCCGCTGCGGCCACCCAAGGGCGCGCCCAACGTGTTGGTCGTGCTCATCGACGACGCCGGATTCGGGGCGTCCAGCGCCTTCGGGGGACCCTGCAACACGCCGACCGCTGAGCGCCTCGCCGCCAACGGTCTCAAGTTCAACCGATTCCACACCACGGCGCTGTGCTCACCGACGCGCGCCGCGCTCCTCACCGGACGCAACCACCACGCCGTCGGGATGGGAGGGATCACCGAGATGGCGACCTCGGCGCCCGGCTACACCTCGATCATCCCCAACACGGCGGCACCGCTGGCCAAGACCCTGCAGCTCAACGGCTTCGCCACCGCCCAGTTCGGCAAGTGCCACGAGGTACCGGTGTGGCAGACCAGCCCGATGGGGCCGTTCCGGCAGTGGCCGACCGGGCAGGGCTTCGACCACTTCTACGGCTTCGTCGGCGGTGAGACCAACCAGTGGTACCCGGCGCTCTACCGCGACACCGTGCCCATCGAACCGCCGGCCGGGCCTGAAGACGGCTACCACCTCACCGAGGACCTGGCCGACCAGGCCATCCGATGGGTGAAGGAGCAGAAGGCGCTCACCCCCGACCAGCCCTTCTTCGTCTACTTCGCTCCCGGCGCCACCCACGCCACCCACCACGTGGCGCCGGAGTGGTCCGCAAGGTACAAGGGTCGCTTCGACGCCGGGTGGGACGCCATCCGCGAGGAGACCTTCGCCAAACAGAAGGAGCTCGGGGTGATCCCCGACGATGCCCTGCTCACCGAGCGCCCCGACGAGATCCCGGCCTGGGACGACATGGACGAGCGGCTGAAGCCGATCCTGGCGCGCCAGATGGAGGTGTACGCCGGCTTCATGGAGCACACCGACCATCAGGTGGGCAGGCTCATCGATGCCCTGGAGGAGCTCGAGATCCTCGACGACACGCTGGTCTACTA
>CAZCBO010000274.1:0-581 GCA_964496825.1 uncultured Acidimicrobiaceae bacterium | reverse complement strand
CTCCGCGGAAGGAACGATTCCGGGCACCTTCAACGAATTGATGAGCCTCAACGGCGCTGCCGAGCTCGAAACCGTGGAGTTCATGGCGTCGCGCATCGACGACTTCGGGACCCCGGAGGCATACAACCACTATGCCGTCGGCTGGGCTCACGCCATGGACACGCCGTACCAATGGACCAAGCAAGTCGCATCGCACTGGGGTGGCACCAGGAACGGGACGATCGTGCACTGGCCGAACGGCTTCGATAGCCGCGGCGAGGTCCGCTCTCAGTTCCACCACTGCATCGACGTAGCTGCGACGGTGCTCGATGCCGCGGGCCTGCCCGAGCCGCTGTTCGTCGAAGGTGTTGCGCAGATGCCTTATCACGGGGCGAGCATGCTGGCGGCGTTCGACGACGCCGATGCCCCCAATGGGCACGACACGCAGTACTTCGAGATGTTCGTCAACCGCGGGATCTACCACCAGGGATGGACCGCGGTGACCCGGCATGCCATTCCGTGGGTGATGGACGCCCCGTCGATGGCGATCAACGATGACGTGTGGGAGCTGTACGGGCCCGACGACTCGACGCAGTCCAAGG
>CAZCBO010000273.1:0-3524 GCA_964496825.1 uncultured Acidimicrobiaceae bacterium | reverse complement strand
CCCGAGGACGCTGATCTCGCCCTCCGAGGGGCGGATCAACCCGGTGAGCATCCGCAGCATGGTCGTCTTGCCGGCGCCGTTTGGCCCGAGCAGACCGGCGACGCCCGGCCCGAACGAGCAGCTGACTTTGGAGACCGCCACCTTGGGGCCGAACCACTTCGACACGCCGTCGAGGGCGACCGTGGCATCGTCGACGAAGGCGGGATTGTCGCTCACATCAGCCTCCGGTAGCGCCACACCATGACCACCCCGCCGCCGACGGCGATCGCGACGATGACGAGCAGCGACACCCAGGGATCGAAGCCCTGGTTGGCGACCATCAGGTCGCTCGAGGAGCCCCAGATCCAGTCGCTGACGTGAAAGGGATGCTCGACCAGGTTCAGCAGGGCGGCGTAGCGCCGCCCGGGAACGGTGGTGGCCTCGACGATGGCAGAGACGAGGGCGGTCCCGACCAGCACGATGCCCAGGTAGACCCCGGTGGCCGCAGCCTTGCGGTTGGCGAAGGTCGCAACGAGCAACGCCAGCGGTGCGTATCCCAGGGCGATGACCACGGTCGAGGCGAGGATCTTGGGGAGATCGTCGATGTTGTCCAGCAGGGCCGGGAAGAAGCCGGCGTCGTCTAGTGCGGCAAAGCCGATGTACATGAGGAGATGGGGGATGAGCAGGAACCCCGACACGACGGTGATGAGCGCAGTGAATCTGGCGCCGACGTAGTCGTCGGGCAGCATCGGCCGCGAGGAGTAGATGGAAAGCACTCCCTAGCGGCGGTCGGGGATCAACAGCTCGGGTGCGGCCAGGGCACAGAAGAGGAGGACGATCGTCCCGACGAGGATGAAGTATTCGGCGTGGCCGCCGTAGGGCGACTCGACCTCGGGGGCGAAGTCGGAGACGAGGAAGGCGAGGCCGACGAAGACCACGGCGGGGATCATGGCGAGGGCGGCGAGCAGCCAGGGCAGGATCTTCTTCCTGGCGCGCCGCTTGATCCCGAGCACCCGGTAGTTGCCGTCGCGATACGTGGTGGTCACCGCACCGCGCCGTCCGAGCTTGTCGCCCTCGTACGGGATGTAGCCGAGGTCGTAGACGACGCCTTCGCTCATTGGAGGCTCCCCTGGGTGAGGAAGACGTCCTCGAGGGTCGTGGCCCGTGGCCCGAGGCTGAGCATCCCGGCGCCCGTCTCGGCGAGGGCGTCGCGGATGAGGAGGAACGGATCACCGTCCGGTGCGGTGACGATGAGTCGGCGCCCGTCGCCCTCGACCGTGGCGCCCGCGGTCCGCAAGGCGGCGGCCACGGCGTCGGCGTCGCCGATGATCTCGACGCTGGCGACGTCGGCCTCGACGAGCTGGTCGAGGGGGCCGTTGCGGATGACCGTGCCGCCGTCGAGCATCAGCACCCAGTCGCAGGTCCGTTCGATGTCGGGGAGCACGTGGGAGGAGACGAGCGCGTTGATCCCGAACGACCCGAGCCGCGAGATCAGGTCGAGCATATCCTCACGGCCCTCCGGATCGAGGCCGGCGGTGGGCTCGTCGAGGAACACCAGCTCGGGGTGACCGACGATGGCCTGGGCGAGCTTGGTGCGCTGCTTCATGCCGGTGGAGAACCCGCCGATCTGGCGAAAGCGCTCCTCGTCGATTCCGACCAGCGTGAGCACATCCGATCCGCGTTGGCGGGCGGCGTCCCTGGGCAAACCCGAGAGCCCGGCAGCGTGAACGAGGAAGTCGGCGGCGGTCATGTCGAGGGGGAGGCAGTCGGTCTCCGGCATGTACCCGACCCGGCCGCGGATGCTGACGAACTCCCTGGTGGCGTCGTCCTCGAAGACGGCGGCGGTCCCGGTCGTCGGCGTGAGGATCCCGAGCAGGATCTGGATGAGGGTGGTCTTTCCTGCCCCGTTCGCTCCGACGAGGCCGATTCGGCCCGGCGGCACGTCGAAGTTGACGCTGTGCAGTGCCACCACCTTGCCAAAGGCGTGGCCGAGATCGCGGGCGGAGAGCAGGGTGTCGGACATGGCCGAGAACATGCTCGCAGGTTTCGGGGGCTTGTCGGCTGACCACGTCGTCTGTCAGAGCCAACGACGCCGGGTGCTGTCGTGATATCGTCGCCCGGTGCTACGCCGGTCACCCCGCGTCACCTATGAACTCGTCGACGACCAGGCCGTTCTCGTCGATCCAGAAGGGCGCGAACTCCTGACATTGAACGCCGTCGGCGCCCTGGTTTGGGAGGCGATGGACGGCACTCGTGACCAGTCGCAGGTCGTCGACATACTGGCCGAGCGCTTCTCCAGCGTCGAGCGCGATCAGATCGAAGAGGACGTGCGGGCGTTCGTCGCCGAGCTGGTCTCGTCCGGGCTGGCGACCGAGGACGTATGAACAGCATCGGCGCAGCCGTGGACCGATGGCACGACCCCACCCAGCGCTGATCACCCTCGCCCGAGACGGAACGCTCGGACCGTTCCAGGACGAGGGCGAGTTGCTGGCATCGGCGATCGAGCACCGGATGGATGGGTTGCTGTGGTCGAGCCTCCAAGACCGAGGGGGAATCGGATCCCGATCCTGGCGCATGCGAGTGGCGTCGAACGATCTGGTCAACCGGCGTCGGAACGAAGCGAACTGGGAGGGCCTTCGCCAAGCCGCCGACACCGCTACCTCAATTGGGATCGAGCTGGCGACGGTCAAGGGCGTGAGCGCCGAGGCGCGATGGTACGACCGTCCCGGCGACCGCCCCTCGGGCGACGTCGACCTGATCGTGGGTCCGGCGGACATCGCACGCGTTGCGGAACTCGTTCGGCTCATGCAGCCCGATCATCCGCTGCTCTCCGAACTCGGACCTCTCGTCAAGTCCCGACTACTGCAATCGGTGGAGCTGCGCGATGTCAACGGCATAGCCATCGATCTGCACTTCGACCTGTTGAAGCTCGGGGTGCCGTGTCGCGAGCCGGAGGCGCTGTGGGAGCACATGGCGGTCTACGAGGACGAGCCTGCCGTCCTGGTACCCAGCGGTGAGCTTGCGCTCCTGCATCTCCTGCTGCATCTGACGAAGGATCGATTCCGAACCCTGCTCGGTTATGTCGACGTGCAGCGCATCATTCAACGAACCACCATCGACTGGACACTCCTCGATGAGCTCGCCCGAACCCAGGGCCTCGAAACCCACGTCGGTCTCGCCCTCGGCGCCGTCGATGAGGTCCTGCCGATCGAGCCTGGGCCGATGGCGGGCGCGGTGAGCGGGGCACGCCTCGCCTGGCGGTACCTCTGGCGTCCCGAGATCCGCCTGCGCGGGAACGAGGGCGTCACTCGCTTTCGCCACCGTCAGGAGCTCCTCCCGTTTCTGGCGCATGGGCGAAGGCGCGAGGCGCTTCGCTTCTGGATTCGCCGTACCGCGCTGCCGCCTCACGTGCTCATTCGGGACGCGACCCGAGGTCCCTATTGGTGGCGGGTTACGGGAGGGCGGCTTGGAGCTGCGTGGCGACGGCGTCGAGATGCGCGCCGGCCTCGATGAAGCGCTCCGCCCCCTCACGCGCCAACGGCAGC
>CAZCBO010000272.1:0-3534 GCA_964496825.1 uncultured Acidimicrobiaceae bacterium | reverse complement strand
GACACCCAGACCCGACCCCGCCAAACCGACACGCTGAAAAGCAAGACCACCTGATGGACCTCGCCAGATGGGAATCGACGCGTCGCGCCGTGGTCTCAGTCGGAAGGAACGGCTCTAGCCCGGCGGCTCGCTCACCTCGAATCCGACGGCAGCGAGCACGTCGGCGATGGCGGCCTGACCTTCGAGGCTGGTGTGTCCGCCGTCTTCGCCGATCCAGCCCTTCTCCCTCGGGTCCTCGTCGCGCCCCGTTCCGTTGAAGGCGTCGAATACCGCCGCGAACCCCACCCCGTTGGCGTCGGCTGCCTCCCGCATCACCTGCGACAGAACCTCCCAGTTGGCGGTGCACTCCGGCTCGATCCCTGCCTCCTTCCAGGGAGCGATGAACGGGTTATAGAAATCGTGCGTTCGTAGAATCGTCGGCTGACCCTCCCGCAGCGCCCAGATCTCAGCCCAGATCTGATCGAGGACGTCGCGGTACGCCTGATAGTCCTCCACCGACGGAACGACCGGTGGCTGCCATTCCTGTGAGGGCCCGAACCCCGCCTCGATGCACGTCTCGAAGTTGGGGGACACGTCGGGCAAGAACCCTTCGTTATCCGCATACACCACGATGATCTCGGCCTCCGCCACTTCATCGGACCACCGATTCTGAATCGAGTCCAGAATCCAGTCGATGAGCACGCCGCCCGTGGCATGGTCGTGAACCCGGACCTCACGATCCAGCGCGTCCGCAGCCCGCTCGGCGTACGGCCCGGCCACGCCCGCGCTGCCCGAGTCGGAGATGTACACGAGATCGACCGGCTCGCCAGCGGGGAACGGCCCCGATTCGGTACCCGGCTGCTCCACGGCCGTCGCGACCGTGGTTGTCGGAGTGACCATGGTTGTCGGAACGGTGTCCTGCTCGCCCCCACCGCAGGAAGTCACCGAGGCCAAGAGTCCAACCGCCACCAGAGGCAAGAAACGACGCGGCATCCCCATACCTCCTCAGCTTCCATCATTCGTCCCCGCCCCGACTGATTCAAGAGGCCAAAGACCGGGATGCGTTCCCTCACCTTCATGCCGTTGGGAGATCATCGAGGAACCACAACCAACCAGATCACTCACCACCAAGTGTGATCCGGCGCACGTCCATCCGAGCACATCGGGCGATCTGCCCGAGCTCGCTGAGTTCGACACGCAAGCAGCTAGCGCACATCCGGCATTGTGAGTGATCTGCCCGCTCAGGCCACGCAGCGCATGTGTGATGCGCTACCCGATTGGATGTCGTCGAGCGTCGGGCACGGAGCGATGTCGGGTCATGGCCCGACTACCGATGCCAGCGCACCGCCAACCGTCGTTGCCGGCGAGCAGGACCCGAATTCGATGATCCGGAGCAAGCCCTGGTCCGCGACGAGGGCGGCGACGGCCTCCACGGTGGAGAGGTCGGCCACGGCCACCTCGACGTTGACCCTGACCGCCAGGTCCCGCTCGGCGTTGGCGGGGACCGCCCGACTCACGGCTCATCCACCACGAATGACACGTCGGGCTCGTCGGGGCTCAGCGAGAACTCGACCAGCTCGAACCGCCAGCTGCCGTCGGTCGAAGCACCCCACTGCGGCATGCGGTGATAGCCGACAGGTCCGTACACGTAGGACACGTCGTCGAAGGCGCTCTTGGCATTCCAGAAGACCGGTTCGCCATCGGGGCTGATCGTGAACCGGGTCACGAGCTCGTCGCTCGACGCGTCGGTGATGAGCAAGTCCCGCTCACCCTCGACGGCGAGCTCCAGGGACGGGTCCTCGCGGGCCAGCCGGTGGTACATGGTGGAGACATGGACCGGCCAGAAGGCCAGCTCACGCTCCATACGCTCCTCGGAGAACCGGTAGAACTCGCCCTCCTTGATGCCCGACCCCCCGGCTGCGCTCCAGGCGAACACCCGGTCGACGCCGTCCCCCTCCAGCTCCGCCCGCTCCCCGGGCTGCTCCAGGTCGCGCCACACCCGGTTGTCGATCTCACCTGGGAGGGCCAGGACCCGGATTCGCTCCCGGGTGTACACCACCCGGGCGCCGGCCCACGCAGCCCTGCCACCCAGGGTTTCCAGCATGGTGTCGGCCAGGGCCTGTCCGGTGGTGGCCATGCGATTCTCCTCAGCGGGTGTGGACATCGTATGCCCGACCCGCCTCTCGGGTGCCAGAATCGGCGTGATGTCCGACCTGCCCACCGGCACCGTCACCTTCCTTTTCACCGACATCGAGGGGTCGACCCGGCTCCTCGAGTCGCTCGGTGAGGCATACCGGGCCGTACAGGACCAGCACGACGACATCATCCGCGCTGCGATCGCCACCGGCAACGGCGTCGAGGTGCGCACCGAAGGGGATGCCTTCTTCGCGGTGTTCCCGACGGCGGGCGGCGCCCTGGGGGCGGCACTCGCCGCCCAGCGTGCCCTGGCCGATGCGAGCTGGCCAGGTGAAGAGCCGCTGCGGGTACGTATGGGCGTGCACACCGGGGAAGGTGTCCTCGGCGGTGCCGACTACATCGGCATCGACGTCCATCGTGCGGCCCGCATCGCCGCCGCTGCCCACGGCGGGCAGGTGCTGGCTTCCGAGGCCACACGAGCGCTCGCCGCGGGGACGGAGGGCGTTGAGCTGGTCGACCTCGGCGAGCACCGGTTCAAGGGCCTGTCCAAGCCGGAGCGGCTGTACCAGCTGACCGCACCGGGACTCCCCCCAGACTTCCCGCCGCCTCGCTCTCTCGACGCCAGGCCGAACAACCTGCCCGACCGGCTGTCCAGCTTCATTGGCAGGGAGGACGAGATCGAGCTGATCACCCGTCTGCTCGCCGAGCACCGGCTGGTGACCCTGACCGGGCCCGGTGGGACCGGCAAGACCCGGCTGGCGTTGGAGGTGGCCGCATCCACCATCGCCGACTTTCCCGATGGCGCGTTCTTCGTCGACCTTGCTCCGGTCACCGACCCTGCCTTCATCGCCCCGGCGGCCGCGGACGTTGTGGGGGTCAGGCAGTCAGCCGACCGCTCCACCGACGACGTGCTCGCCGAGGCGCTGGCCGCGAAGTCCATGCTGCTCCTGCTGGATAACTTCGAGCAGGTGGTGAATGGGGCGCCCGTCGTTGCCGGGCTGCTGCAGCAGGCCCCGGCGGTCAAGGCAATGGCGACGAGCCGGATCCCGCTCCACGTCGAGGGTGAGCAGGAGGTGCCCATCGAGCCGCTCGACCTGCCATCGGGGGACGGAGACCGCGGCCTCGAGGAGCTGACCCAGTACGAGGCGATCCGGCTGTTCCTCGAGCGGGCGCGATCTGCCAGACCCGGTTTCGCGCTCACCGCCGACAACGCGCCGGCCGTGGCCGCCATCACGGTCCGCCTCGACGGGCTGCCGCTTGCGATCGAGCTCGCCGCCAGCCGGGTGAAGCTGTTCAACCCGGTCGCGCTGCTCGACCAGCTCGAATCGAGCTTGCCGCTGGCGTCCAGGGCCCGGGACGTTCCGGAGCGACAGCGGACGCTGCGCAGCACGATCGGGTGGAGCTACGACCTGCTCGACG
>CAZCBO010000271.1:0-3550 GCA_964496825.1 uncultured Acidimicrobiaceae bacterium | reverse complement strand
CCACGTTCGAGTAGTGGTAGATCCCGGCGGCATCGGTGTCGATCCACTGCACCCGCCGCTGCAAGGTCTTCGACGCGCTCACGCCGGCAGCTCCGCAACGAACCGTGCCGACGTCGCGGTGACGAGATCGGGGTCGGCGAGGTGGGGCGCGTGCCCGGCACCGGGCACCATCAACCGCTCGACCGGTGCCGCCACCGCACCCTCGATGGCGTCGAGCTGCTTCGTCGTCCCGTACTCGTCCTCGTCCCCCTGGATGAGCAGGATCGGGCAAGTCACGCCGGGGAGATACTCCTCGATGTTCCAGTCCCGGAACGCGGGGCTCAGCCAGATGTCGGCCCAGCCCCGGAACGTCGCCTGAGCGTCCGTGTGGTACTTGCTCATCTTCTCGGGCAAGGCGGAGTCGGGAAACCGATCGTTGATCGCCGCGATCGAGGCGAGTCCGCCCGGTTCGGTGAACACATGGGGAGCGATGAGGACGAGGCCCTCGACCCGATGACCCGACCCGGCGTAGATGAGCGCGATCGACGCCCCGTCGGAGTGACCCACCAGGATCGGAGACCCGAGCACCAGCCGGTCCACGACCTCGGGCAAGGTGTGGAGCGCCTCGTCGTGCATATATGCCCGGAGGCGAGGCTCTCCCAGCGGATCGGACCACCCGTTGCCGTAGCGCGAGTAGACCAGCCCCGGTCGTCCGGTCACCTCGACCAGGTCGTCGGGAAAGCCACGCCACAGCTCGACGCTGCCCAGGCCCTCGTGGAGGAACAGCAGGGGTGCTCCGTCGCCGCCGATACCCAGCGACCGGTAGTGCAACCGGTGACCGCCGGCATCGATGAACGTCGCCTCGGGTGACAGCATGGCGGGGCAGCCTAACGGGAGGCTCGGCCCTGCCCGGGCCGGGAGCCCGCGGCTAATGTCCGGAAACGGATGCAGATCGGGCCCAACATCAGCACGGTCGTCGACGGATGGCTCGAAGACGGACGCGCCGACAAGACCGCCATCATCACCGCAGAAGACGAGACGTGGTCGGCGGCAGACCTCTTCGCCGCCGTCTGCGGCGTGGCGGCGAGGCTCAGCGACCTCGGCGTCGCCAAGGGGGACCGCGTCGTGCTGGTCCTCGACGACACCCCCGCCTTCCCCGCCGCCTTCCTCGGCGCCATGCGCTGCGGCGCCGTGCCGATTCCCACCAACTTCGTCCTTCGCCCCGAGGACTTCGGCTACTTCATCGACGATTCGGAGGCGGTGGCCGCGGTCGTGGACACCCCCTTCCTCGAGGCGGTCGGCCCGCAGGTCGAGGCCCGGTCCAACACGTCGCTGATCGTCGCCAACGGCGATGCACCGGAGGGGGCCGAGTCGTTCGACGCGTGGATGGCCTCGGACGGCGACGAGTTCGCTCCGGTGGCGACGGAGCCCGACGACATGGCCTTCTGGCTCTACAGCTCCGGTTCGACCGGAAGGCCGAAGGGCGTGCCCCATCGCCACCGCGATGTGGCAGGGACCTGTCGGTCCTACGCCGAGCCGGTGCTCGGCATCGGGCCCGAAGACGTGGTCTTCTCGAGCACGAAGATGTTCCACGCCTACGGCCTCGGGAACAACCTCTCCTTCCCTCTGTGGGCGGGGGCCACCTCGGTGTATCTCACCGGCAAGCCGACGCCGGATCGTCTTCTCGAACGGGTACGGACCCACCGGCCGACGCTCTACTTCTCGGTGCCTGCCCTGTACAACGCGGTGCTCGCCGATCCGGGGTTCGGCGACACCGACTGGTCATCGGTTCGGCTCGGCATCTCCGCCGCCGAGGCCCTGCCGCCGGAGATCTGGAGGCAGTTCCACGACCGGACCGGTGTCGAGATCCTCGACGGGGTGGGCTCCACCGAGATGCTCCACATCTACTGCTCCAACCGGGCGGGGGCGGTGAAGCCGGGGACCTCGGGCACCCCCTCGGGCGACTATGCCATCGAGATCAGGGACGAGGACGGGGAGCCCCTCGAGCAGGGCGTCGCCGGCGAGATGTGGGTCAGCGGGCCGAGCGCGCCAACGATGTACTGGAACCAGCCGGAGCGCACCCAAGAGAAGATCAGGGGCGAGTGGTTCCTCTCCGGCGACCGGTATCTCGAAGACGAGGACGGGTACTTCGTCTACCAGGGTCGGGTCGACGACATGATGAAGATCGGCGGCCTGTGGGTCAGCCCGATCGAGATCGAGAACCGGCTCATGGAGCACGAGGCGGTGCGCGAGGCCGCGGTGGTGGCAACCGAGATCGACCTGCGGTCGCGGATCAAGGCCTTCGTCATCCTCAACGAAGACCGCAAGGACGACGACGAGCTGGTGGCGGAGCTCCAGGAGTGGTGCAAGGCGGCGCTGCAGCGCTACGAGTTCCCCCACGTGGTGGAGTTCGTCGATGATTTCCCGCGGACCGCCACCGGCAAGGTGCAGCGCTTCAAGCTGCGTGACGCCTGAGGCACGGGGTGCGCCGGATGCCTCTGGCCCCAGGTCTCCCGTGACTTTGACTGACCGGTCAGTCTAGATTGAGGGACGCGGATGATCGATTTCCAGACCCACCCCGACCGCTACCGCCATTGGAAGCTGACCGTCGATGGGCCCGTCGCCCACCTCGACATGGACGTCGACCCCGAGGGCGGCCTCGACGAGGGCTACGAGCTGAAGCTGAACTCCTACGACCTCGGTGTCGACATCGAGCTCTACGACGCGGTGCAGCGGCTCCGGTTCGAGCACCCCGAGGTGGGGGCTGTCGTCATCGAGTCGCGCCGGGATCAGGTGTTCTGCGCCGGCGCCAACATCGGGATGCTGGCCGGCGCCGAGCATCCGATGAAGGTCAACTTCTGCAAGTTCACCAACGAGACGCGCAACGGCATGGAGGACGCTTCGGCCAACTCGGGCCAGCGCTACGTCGCCGCCATCAACGGCACCGCAGCCGGCGGCGGCTACGAGCTCGCCCTCGCCACCGACCGCATCATGCTCATGGACGACGGGAACGCGGCGGTAGCGCTCCCCGAGGTCCCGCTGCTGGCGGTGCTCCCGGGGACCGGTGGTCTCACCCGGCTCGTCGACAAGCGCCACGTCCGGCGCGACCGCGCCGACGTGTTCAGCACCGTCGAGGAGGGCATCAAGGGGGCCAAGGCGCTCGAGTGGGGCCTGGTCGACGAGCTCGTCCCCCGGTCGGAGTTCCGCGAGACCGTTGCGGCACGGGCCGAGGAGTTTGCGCTCGAGACCGATCGCCCCGCCGAGGCAGCAGGGATCGAGCTGACCGCGCTCGACCGGACCCTCGGCGACGACGGGGTCGAATACAGCAGCATCTCGATCGCCTTCGATCGCCCGATCGCCGAACTCACGATCCGGGGCCCCGAGGACGAGCCGCCCGGCGATCCCGATCAGATCACCGCCGAGTTCTGGCCGCTGCGCCTGGCCCGGGAGCTCGACGACGCCATCCTGCACCTGCGGGTCAACGAGCTGGAGGCGGGGATCCTCCTGTTCAAGAGCGAGGGCGAACTCGACCGGGTGATGGCCCACGACGCCTTCCTCCTGGAGCACGCCT
>CAZCBO010000270.1:0-3554 GCA_964496825.1 uncultured Acidimicrobiaceae bacterium | reverse complement strand
CATGTCGCACCTTTCATGGGACGAGGATCGTTCGCCGGGCGTCGTGCCCACCGTCGGCCAGGACGTCGTTGATGTCGTCCAGTGGCACCTTGCGAGTGAACGGCAGCACCTGCACCCGGCCCGATGTAACCAGCTCGATGGCCTCCGGGTATCGCTCGGGCGGACAGCCCCAGCTGCCGAAGGCCGTGGCATCGAACGCCATCAGGTTCGACAGCCGGATCGTCACCTTGTCTCTCGTGAAGCCGACGACCGCCAGGATCCCCGCCGGGCCCAGCAGGCCGAAGGCGGTCTCCTGGCCGGCGGGCGTTCCCGAGCACTCGAAGATCTTCCATCCGGTGCCGGGGGCTCCCAGTGACCGGGCCTGTTCCCTGACCCGGTCACGGACCTCCCGGGCCGAGAGGTCACGGACGTTGATCGTTGCGGCCGCACCGTGCTCGACGAGCGGGTCGAGCCGGGCGTCGTCGATGTCGATCGCCACCACCGTCGCCCCGCTCGCCGCTGCGATCTGGCAGGCATAGGTGCCGAGCCCACCGGTGCCGACGACCACGACGTAATCCCCCTCGGTGACCCCGGCGCGGCGAACCGCCTGCAGCGGCGTCGTCACCGCGTCGGCCACGACGGAGAGGTCGGCGAGGTCGTGTCCCTCCGGAACCTGGTCGACCTCGGTGAGACCCTCGACCGGCACGGTGACGTGGGTGGCGAACCCACCGTCGGTGTCGTTGCCGATCAGCAGCTGGTCGCGGCACACGTTGCCCCGTCCGGCTGCGCACAGGTCGCAGGTACGGCACGGGATGACCGGGGACACGAGAACCGCCTTGCCGAGCCAGTCCTCGGCATCTGCTCCCGCCTCCATGACGCGGCCGCTGATCTCGTGCCCGAGCACCAGCGGCAGGTCACCCCGGGTGGCGACGTCTCCGCCGAGGAAGCCGATGTCGGTGTGGCACAGGCCGCATCCGGCGACCTCGACCAGCACCTCGCCCGGCCGAGGGTCGCGGGCGGCGCCGTCGACGCGCTGGAGCGGTTTGCCGGGCTCTACCAGGTGCCAGGAGTAGCGGTCGCCCGGCACCCTCCTACTCCGGCTCCGAGGTGCCGGCCGGCTGCGCCTCCCGTTTGCGGGTGAACAGCGCGACATAGGTGGAACAGGCGTCGGTGGCGCAGGTGTTGCACGCCTCCACGAAGCTCTCCGGATCGAGGCCGGTGGTCATCGTCTCGAAGCCCAGGCTGAGGTAGAGCTCTTCGAGCTCACCGACGCGGCCCGGGTCGGTGACGGTGCGCCGCTCCCAGCCATCGGCGGCGAGATCCGCTGCCTGCAGAATCATGACGCCTGCGGAGCAGTAAATGGGCTCGTCGAGCTGGGTCACGCCGGCGTCCCTGCTGCGGCAACCTCGGCCTCGAGCTTCTCCAGGCGCTTGCGGGCCAGGATGGCGCACCCCAGCGCCGAGGCGTACTGCACGAGGTCGCCCTCGGGGATGTTCACCTCGGCCTCTAGCTGCTCGCTGATCGTCTTCCCCATGGTCTGGAAGCGGAGGATGCCTCCAATCAGGGTGTACTCAGGCTCGGCGTGCACCCGCTTCATCAGCTGCACCGACCGGCCGGTGAGCGACTCGATGGCACCCTGCATGATGTCGGCCGGCGGAGTGCCCTGGGACAGATGGTTGATCACCTCGGACTCGGCGAACACCGCGCACACCCCGGAGATCGGTACCGGTTCCTTCGAGGTCGCCAGCAGCCCGCTGATCTCCTCGGTCTCGTAGCCCATGTAGCGGGCGGTCTTCTCCAGGAAGGCGCCGGTACCGGCGGCGCACTTGTCGTTGAGCCGGAAGGACAGGACGTTGGCCGCCTCGTCCACGCGGCTCGCCTTCATCGTCTGGCCGCCGATGTCGAGGACGGTGGCCGTCCCCGGGTGGAGGAAGTTGGCGCCGCGGGCGCCGGCGGTGATGTCGGTGACCTGCAGATCCTTGAAGTCGACCTGATGCCGGCCGGCGCCGGTGGCAACTATGTAGGCCACGTCGTCTTCGACGAGGCCGGCCTCGTCGAGCGCCTGCCCGTAGATCGTGCGCGCCACCTCGCGCAACCGGAACCCGGTTGGTCCGAAGGCCTTGCTCAGGATCTCACCGGAGTCGTCCTGGATGATGGCTTTCGTGTAGGTGGACCCCACGTCGACGCCTGCGGTGATGGTCACGATGCCACCTCCGCCGCGGTGTCGACCGGCGCCCGGCCCGCCATGACGTGGTCGTGGGCAAACAGGGCGGCGCCCAACGCCCCCATGTAATGGGACTCCTCGCTGATGTTGAGCTTCGTCTCCAGCCGGGCCTCGAGCGCCTTGACCATGCCCGCGTTGCGGGAAACGCCGCCGGTGAAGGTGATCTCGGGGTTGATGCCCACCCGGCGCAGCAGCCCCACCGACCGGGTGGCGATCGACTCGTGGACGCCCCACAGCACGTCCTCGATCTTCTTTCCCTTTCCGATCCAGGCCAGCACCTCGGACTCGGCAAAAACGGTGCACGTCGTGCTGATCTTCACCGGCTTGTCGCCCTCGAGGGAAAGGGGGCCGAGATCGTCCAGCGGGATGTCGAGGGCGACCGCCGCCGCCTGGAGGAATCGGCCCGTACCCGCGGCGCACTTGTCGTTCATGCAGAAGTCGACGATCTCGCCCTGGGGGTTGACCGAGATGGCCTTGGTGTCCTGGCCGCCCATGTCGATCACGGTGTTGGTGTCGGGGAACAGGTGGACCGCACCCCGCCCATGACAGCTGATCTCGGTGACCTGGGTGTTGCCGAAGGTCACCCGGTAACGTCCGTAGCCGGTGCCGACGACGTACTCGACCTCCTCCTCGTCGATGCCTGCACCCTCGAGGGCTTCGAAGTAGGAATCCTCGGCCGCCTTGATGACGTTGGCTCCCGTCGGGATCAGCGATCGACCGACGATGGCGCGGCCCTCGTCGATGATGACGGCCTTCGTCTGAGTCGATCCGACGTCGACTCCTGCTGCGTATGCCACGGGATCACCTCATCCTTCGGTCGCCGCCCTGGCTTGCCGGCGGCGAGATGCCAGGCCTTCGAAGAAGGCGTCGATCCGGTTCTTCATCTGGGCCTCGGAGACCACCCGCCGGTCCATCATGTCCGACTCGATGAACAGGCTGGGGATGCCGAGCTCGTCGGTGAGATGGCGGCGCCCGTCGGCGAGCCCCGTCGAGACGGTGCGACAGCTCTTGATCGGGTGGTAGACGACGCCGTCGACGTCGTAGTCCTGGATCATGGACCGCAGGACGTCGTTCTGGTGGAACATCGAGTCCTGGGCGTCCCGCACGCTCACCAGCACCCCCTCGGCAAGGGATTCCATGGGCTTGTCGAGGTCGTACTGGAACCCGCGGTTGGTGCCCCCCGAGGCGAACCACAGGTACGTCGAGTTGACGAAGGTCCCGCCCCAATCGGTGAACAGCTCGTTGAATCGCCGGAAGATCGGATAGCAGGGAACCCCCACCATCAGGAGCCGGTATTGCTCCTCGATGGTCTGGCCGATGCCGTGCTCGGCCTTGTACTCCATCTCCTCGA
>CAZCBO010000269.1:0-3574 GCA_964496825.1 uncultured Acidimicrobiaceae bacterium | reverse complement strand
AGCGCGTCGGCGGCTGCACGTGATCGCTCGTCGAACCCGGCGGCTCCGCCGACGACGTGCACGCCCTGTGGCAGGTCGGCCTCGGTGTCGGCCACCAGCAGCACCGTCACCCGATCGCCCCTGGCCAGCAGCAGCTCGCGCAGCCTGGCCACGACGTTGCCTGCGCCCCCGGGAGCCCACGGCGACAGCTCGGCGGTGACGAATGCGATGTGCGTCACGTCGCCATCCTCAGTGACCCCTGCTCCTCGAGACGGCGCCGGATCATCTCGACCCTGGCATCCCAGCTGGCCTCGGCGGCCGCCTTGGCGGCCTCGACACCGAAGGTGGGGTTGGACGCATCGTCGACGGCCTCGCGGAGCGCGGCGACGAACTCGCCCGCCGCTGCTGCGGTCCGCACGATCGGCTCGGCGAGGCAGGCCGGCAGCGGCGTGGCAACGCAGGGTTTGCCGGCCGCCAGGTACTCGTACATCTTGAGCGGGCTCACCCCGCGCGTCATCCGGTCGACGACGAAGGGCACCGTGCCGACGTCGAAGCGCTGCACGTATCGCGGGATCTCGTCGCTCGGCCGCTCACCGAGGAAGGTGACGTTGGGCAGCGATGCGAGCGCCTCGGCCTGCGGGGCGGCCCTGGGATCGACGGGTCCGACGAGGACGAACCGGTACTCGGGGAGGAGCTGTGCCGTCTCCGCGTAGAGCGCGAAGTCGAACCACGGCGCGATCGCACCGTGGTACCCGATGACGGGGCCCGAGCCGTCCGGCAAATCGTCGGGTGCGGGGAGCGGGTCGGCGAAGCGGTCCGGTTCGACGCCGTTGGGGACGACGATCAGGTCGGCCCGCTCTCCCCGGTGGCGTTCGGCCAGATCGTCCGAGGACACCGTCACCACATCGGCGGCGGCGACGACGTCGGGATGGAAGTGGGCGACGCGACGGTGCTGCGGCAGCCCCTCCTCGTCGGCGTCGTAGATCGAGAGGTCGTCGAGGATGTCGTAGACGACCACGGGATTCCCGAACGAGTCGAAGAGGGCTCGGAGCGGGGCGAAGTGGACGTAGAGGATCACGTCGCGGGCGGGCACCTGGGTGAGGTCCGGAACGATCGAGACACCATCGGCGTGGCGAACCCTCGCCTCCCGCGGATCGACGAAGTACACCGGGTGCCCGGCGCGGGCGAAGGCCGCCAACAGGTACTGGGGGCGTTGCCGCATGTGGTCCCAGCGCGCCCAGGTCGGCAGGTACACGACCGGACGCAGCTCGCCGGGACCGGGACCAGGGAGCGAGGGCTTCCCGGCGAGCCGGGTGCGGACCCACCGGGCCCCGGGAAGGTGCTTGGCGGCGCGGCGCACCGGCTGCGGGAGCCGCTCCGCCCATGCATAGAGTCTTCGCACGCGGGTCATCTCCGGCGTGAGTGTCCCATGACGGGACCCGTTATACCGGCTCCCTAGCCGCCGGAGGAGGTGTCGAACTTGCCCGCCACCGGCAGGGTGACCGTACCGTGGCCGTGGTAGTGGATGCCGTGGTCGGCGATCCCGGTTGCGTTGTTGAGCTTGAGATACCAGTTGCCGTCGCCCGGCCGGAACACCGCCACGGTGTCGATGCCGTCGCCGTCCCAGTCCCCCGCCACCGGGACGTCGCCGGGGTTGCCGTAGAAGAACTCCTGGTCGGCGACCCCCGTGTCGAGGGTGTAGCGGAGGTACACGAAGCCATCCGAGGGCCGGTGAAGGCCGACCTCGTCGATGTCGTCGCCGTCGAAGTCGCCGACGAAGGGCGTGTCTCCCGGGTTGCCGAAGCTGAAGGAGTAGTCGGCGGAACCCAGTCCCGCCGCTCCGTCTCCGAGATGGTCGATGATGTGGAAGCGCTGTTCCGCCGGGCGATAGATCGACACGGTGTCGCAGCCGTCCCCGTCGAAGTCGCCGATGATCGGCACGTCGCCGGGGTTCCCGAAGAAGAAGTCGAAGTCGGCGACCCCCTGGGTGTTGCTGTTGCGCAGATACACGTAGCCGTCCGATTGGCGGAAGAGGCCGGGCGTGTCGATCCCGTCGCAGTCCCAGTCCCCGAAGAACGGGAGATCACCCGGGTTCCCGTAGTAGAACTCGACGTGGTCCGACACCGAGGCGACCTCGTCGATGAGATACCAGATCCCCCCTTCGTCGACGAAGGCGATGCGATCGCACCGCTCGGGGCCGACACACTCGGGTCCGGCGTCCCAGGGCACGGGGTGGTCCGGGATGAACCAGTCGTTGATCGAGCCGGATCCGCTGCTCCCGCCGAGGGCGACGGTGAGATAGCTCCCGTCGAGGAAGTAGAGGTCGTCGCGTCCGTCGCCGTCGAAGTCGGAGATCAGCACCTCGACGCCGTCGTGCGGGGAGCGGGTGCTCGGCATCTCGGCGATCGCGCCGCTCTGGGTCTGGATCCGTACCGTGGCGTTTCCGGTGTGCGGAACCGCATACATGTCGGTGACGCCGTTGACGTCCCAATCGCCGAAGAGCAGCGACCAGCCCGAGTTGGTGTCTCCCACCCCGGGGGTGAAGCCGGCGATCTGGCTGGTGTACCCCGAGGCACCGGACCACACGGTGGCGGTGGTCTCGCCGCTGCGATCGATCGTGACCAGGTCGAGCAGCCAGTCGTTGTCGTAGAGAGTCAGGCTGTAATCGTCGGCTTTGCCCGCGCCCGTGCTCAACGCCGTCGGGCTCTGGTACCCGTCGGCGTAGTGGTAGACGGTGAGCTGCACCGAGCTGCCGCCTTCGTTGACGACCCACAGGTCGGGCTTGCCGTCGGAGTCGTGGTCGCCGACGAGGATGGGGTCGTCGGCCGAGAACGGCAGGTCCTTGCGGAAGCCGATGACCCGGAACCCCGATTGCGATCCGGCGACCTCCAGCCGGCTTCCACCGCCCCGCGGCCGGATCCGGAACAGGTCGGCGGAACCGTCGCCCGAGAAGTCCGCCATACCCATTTGGGCGCCGGCGATGGGCGGTACCGCCACCGGGCCCTCGAACCCGGTCCGCCCGTAAGGGTCGGGACTCGTCAACGGTGGGTAGGGCGCGGGGCGATCGGTGTAGCCGGGGGTGAGGCCCGGCCCGCTCCACGAGTAGTGCATGGTGTCCTTGACGTTGACCCACAGCCCTCCCCAGCAGAACCCTGCGTCGATCCATGCCTGGCGGAACCAGGGCGGCATGTCGGTGATCAGCCGGTTGTCCAGGCGGTACGGGTTCCAGGGGGCGTTGATGTCGATAGCCGTGCCCATGGCGTGCTCGGAGAACCGGTTGGATCCGCCGACCGTACGCCACACCCAGGTGCTGGCGTAGCGGACGGTGTAGCGCTTGCCCTGAGCCCAGGCCTGGGAGAGGTTCTGGTCGACCCGGGCGGCGGCGGGGAGCAGCCGCTGGTGGACCCGGACGGTCCGGTTGATGCCGTCGATGTTCCACCACACCAGGGAGTTCTCGACCTGGGTGCGGGTACGGCCGAAGAAGTCGCCCCACGGGCCGTGAATCACCGCACCGGACAAGGATCCGCCGCTGCCCTCATCGCTCTTGCGCGGACCCGAGATGCCGGGTGGACAGCCCTCGGACTCGCTGAAGTTG
>CAZCBO010000268.1:0-3583 GCA_964496825.1 uncultured Acidimicrobiaceae bacterium | reverse complement strand
CCTACCGACGTCATCTCCGACGTGCGCTGGATCGCACAGGACCGGCTCGGTCTGGTTGGCCGGGACGGGACATGGACGACCGTGTCCCTCGACCCCGGAGCCCTGGTTGCTGGTGTGCTGGATCGGCTTACGCGCTCGTTCAGCGCGCGAGAGTGCCAGACCTATCACATCGACCCGTGTCCGACGCTCGAGAAGTTGAAGAGTCGCTGATGGACACCGTCGAGGGCCGCACCGACGCCGAAACAGCGGCCGAGACGGCGTAGCTCCCAACTAGGTGCGTCTCCGCAGGCTCTTCGACTATCCGACGACAAAGCCGATCAGGCCCACGGTCATGCCGACGAGCCCGGCGATGAGGAAGATCATGAGCAGCCAGACCGGGAGGGTTGCGTTCGCCGAGGCCAACTCCCGGTACCAGTTCAGCTCATCGCTTGCGGTTCGATGAGGGCTCTTCATCGATCCTCCTCCTCTGCGTCAGAGCGTATCACCCGCACCGCCATGCTCAACAGGCCGAGTGTCGCCGCGGCCACGACAGCCGCCATCATCGCTTCACCGGCTACGAAGACCAAGGTGCGGAGGCCATGGTGCTCGATGCGGTCGCTCACGAGGATGAGCAGCGCCCCGAACAGCAACGCGACACCCAATCCGATCACCAACCCGGGGCCCGATGATCGCGAGGCGGTGTGCCACAAACCTCCTACCCAACACCGACCACGGAAGGCCCGACGTTCTGCCCATCGCGTCTGGCGTCAACGTCTCTGACGTCTCCCCAACCCCCAGAGGTGACGGTCGAGGAACCACAGCTCGTCGGCCCGGCCGGTCGTCCCGGGAGCGCCGCCACTCGAGGAAGTTCTCGATTGGCTCAGCGGGCGACGTCGACCGCAGCGAGCGAGCCCAGCAGCTCCTTTACCGCGACGTCATAGGGGCGGGCCGAACCGCGCTCGAAGGCAGCGGCGTACTCGGCGGGGTCCATCGCCGATTCGAGCTCTTCCAACGCCCCCGTGGCGATGTCGCGGATGGCCTCCGTCCCGGTGAAGGGCTGGTGAGCACTGTTCGGCTCGGCGAGCACGGTGGCCAGCAGCTCGACGGCCTCGACGGCCCTCTCCTGCTGCGCCCAGACCGTTCCGGTCTTGGCCATCATCGACAGGACGTCGGGCACCATCCCCATCCGGTCCGCAGCACGCACCCCTTCGATGAATGCGATCGATGCATCGTCGAGCTTCCCGGCCGCGACATTGGCCTCGCCGAGACCCTCCATCGAAACCACCGTGCCCCGCACATAGGAGATCTCTCGGCACACGGCGAGCTGCTCGGCATAGAGGTCGATGGCATCGTCGGGGCGCTGCTCATAGGTGGCGATGAGCGCACGCAGCCACAGGTTCCAGACCGTCACCCAGTACTCGCTCCCCGACCCGAGGCCTGCCTTGGCCTCGTCGACGTAGCGGGCCGCCTCCACGAGGTCACCGGCCAGGAGCGCGGCGAAGGACCGCCAGTCCTTGGTGGATGCGACCCACATCACGTCGTCGAGAAAGGCGAAACGCTCGATCGCCGCGTCGAGCTTGGCGGCCATCTCCTCGGCCTCGCCGAGATAGGCGAGGGAAAGCGCCAGGCACTGCACCGCGATCCAGTGGGCGATGGGATCTGACAGACCGGTGAGCACGTCGGTGGGCTCGGCGGAGGCCTCGCGGCCCGAGTCGGGGCGGCTCAACAGCGTCTGGTGCCAGCCCTTCACCGCCGAGGCGAGTGCCCGGACCACCGTGACGTCCTCGTCGGCGTCGTCCGCGGACAGCCGGTCGAGAGTCTCGTCGAAGAACGTGATCGCCGACTGGTACCAGCCCCGGAACTCGTAGACGAGGTAGAGCGCCAGGAAGAACTTGCGCAGCGTTGCTGCATCGCGGGCATCGACGAGGTGCCACCACGCCGAGCGAATGTTCTCGATGTCGGCTTCGACCGCGGCCAGGAGCCGCCCCTGCCCGCCACCGGTGAGGAGCGCAGGCGCCTCGTCCATGAGCCCGGCGTAGAAGGCGGCGTGGCGGTCGAGGACCGCCCGGTGTCGCGCTGGGTCCTGCTCCAGTTCGGCGGCGGCGTACTGGCGAAGCAGCTCGTGCACCTCGTAGCGGCCTTCGTCGGGGCTTGCGGCGAGGAGCGACTTGCTCACCAGACTGGCGAGGCCGCGCAGTGAGGCACCGGCCACGGCCTCGGCTGCCTCTCGGCTGAAGCCACCCCGGAACACCGACAGGGCGGTGAAGGTCTCCCGCTCCTCGGGGCTCAGCAGTGCCCAGGAGTAGTCGAAGACGGCGCGAATGCTTCGTTGCCGCTCTGGGATGTCGCTCATCTCGGTCTCGAGGAAGTCGAGGCTCTTGGCGATCTCCCCGGCGATCTCGGCGATCGGGAGCATGTCGACCCAGGCGGCCGAGAGCAGGATGCCGAGGGGCATTCCCCCGGTGAGCCGCAGGATTTCGGCCAACGAGTCGAGTGTTCCCGAATCGGCCGCGAAGGCCGGGTTGGCGCGCCTGGCGGCCTCGACGAACAGTTGGACGCCGCTGGTCTGCCAGGCGTCCTCGGGGGTCTCCCACGTCGTGTCGAGACCGGCGAGGGAAAGGATGGTCTCCCCGGTCAGGTTGAGCTTGCTGCGGCTGGTGGCGATCACCGTCAGATGCGGAGCCGTCTGGAGGATGTCGGCCACGATCGCCCCGGCACCGTCGAGATGCTCCATGTTGTCGAAGACGAGCAGCTGACGCCTGGGCGCGAGGTGCGTCAACACCTGGGTCTTGACATCCTCATCGCCGGTGAGGGCGAGTCCGAGGGCCTCGGCGATCACCTGGACGATGTCGTCGCTGGAGTCGATGTCGGCGAAACCGACGAAGAACACCCCGTCGGGGTAGTCGCCGGTGAGGTCGGCGGCGGCCTGGATGGCGAGCCGGGTCTTGCCGGTGCCGCCAGGGGCGAGGATGGTGAGGAGCCGGGTGGCGGCGAGCAGCGCCTTGGCGTCGGCGAGCTCTTGCTGGCGTCCGATGAAGTCGGTGAGCTGGATGGGCAGGTTGTTGGGGACCTCGTTGAGCGACCGCAGCGGCGGAAACTGGCCGCCGAGACCATCGACGTCGATCTGGTAGACGCGCTCGGGCCGCGTCAGATCCTTGAGCCGGTGCTCCCCCATGTCCCGAAGCGAGACGCCGCTCGGAAGCCGGTCTTCGGGAACGAGGTCCCTGGTTGCCTGGGACATCAGGGTCTGACCGCCGTGGGCGATGCCGCGCAGGCGCGCGGCCCGGTTGACCGCCGATCCGTAATAGTCGCCGAGCTGGAGATCGGCGGGACCGGTATGCACCGAGGCCCGTACGCGAAGCGGGCGCGGTGTCGGCCAGGGCACCGCTGCGAGTCGCAGCTGCATCTCGGCGGCAGCGGCGACGGCGTCGGCGGCCTCGGCGAAGACGACGAAGCGGCTGTCGCCCTCGCCCCGGGGCCGAACCGGGACGCCGTGGTGTTCCTCAGCTGCTCCCTCGATCGCCTCGTCGTGCCTGCGGAGCGCCTCCAGCATCGTGTCGGGGGCGTCTTCCCACAGGCGCGTGCTGCCCTCCACATCGGTGAA
>CAZCBO010000267.1:0-3645 GCA_964496825.1 uncultured Acidimicrobiaceae bacterium | reverse complement strand
TGTACGAGCGGATCACCGACGAGGACCCCTACACGGTCCCGATGCGCATCTACCCGGCCCCCCACTACACGATGGGCGGGCTCTGGGTCGATTACGACCTGCAGACGACGATCCCCGGCCTCTTCGCCACCGGGGAGGCCAACTTCTCGGACCACGGCGCCAACCGGCTCGGCGCCTCGGCCCTGATGCAGGGGGTCGCCGACGGATACTTCATCCTCCCGGCGACGATCTCGGGCTACCTGTCCGACTGGCTCAACGTGGCTCCCGTTCCCACCGACGACCCCGTCTTCGTCGCGGCGGAGCAGGCTGTAGCCGAGCGGGTGGAGCGGTTCCTCTCCATCGGCGGCACCCGGTCGGTCGACCACTTCCACCGCCGGCTCGGTCACACGATGATCGAGTACTGCGGCATGTCCCGCAGCAAGGAAGGCCTGGAGAAGGCGATCGATGAGATCGCGGCCCTGAAGGACGAGTTCTGGCGCGATCTGCGGGTCCTCGGCGACAACGAGTCGATGAACCAGTCCTTGGAGCGTGCCGGGCGGGTCGCCGACTTTCTCGAGCTCGCCGACCTGATGTGCCGCGACGCCCTCGATCGCGAGGAGTCCTGCGGCGCCCACTTCCGGGTCGAGCACCAGACTGATGACGGGGAGGCGCTGCGCGACGACGAGAACTACAGCTTCGTGTCGGCCTGGGCGTGGGAGGGCGAGGGCCAGCCGCCGACGCGGCACAAGGAGCAGCTCGAGTTCGACTACGTGGAGTTGACCCAGAGGAGTTACAAGTAATGGACGTGCGGCTGCGGGTTTGGCGCCAGGCGAGTCCGAGCGTTCGCGGCGACTTCGAGACCTACGAGGCCAAGGACATCAGCCCTGACGCCTCGTTTCTCGAGATGCTCGACGAGGTCAACGAGCGCCTCAACGACGAGGGCGTGGAGCCGATCGCTTTCGACAGCGACTGCCGGGAGGGGATCTGCGGTACCTGCGGCCTCATGATCAACGGCAGCCCGCACGGCCCGCAGCGAGGCACGGCCACCTGCCAGCTCCACATGCGCAAGTTCAGGGACGGGGAACAGATCACGATCGAGCCGTGGCGGGCCGCCGCCTTCCCCGTGCTCAAGGACCTCGTCGTCGACCGCAGCGCCTTCGACGAGATCATCCAGGCGGGTGGGTTCATCTCGGCGCCGATCGGGAGCGCTCCGGACGCCAACGCGATCCCGGTGCCGCGCTCGGCTGCGGAGTCGGCGATGGACGCCGCAGCCTGCATCGGGTGCGCGGCGTGCGTGGCAGCCTGCCCGAATGGGGCGGCGAACCTGTTCACCGCGGCCAAGATCGCCCACCTCGGCCTGCTCCCCCAGGGCCAGCCGGAGCGCTACCTGCGGACGGTGGCGATGGTGGAGACGATGGAGCAGTACTTCGGCTCGTGCACCAACTTCGGTGAATGCGAGACCGCCTGCCCGAAGAACATCTCGATCGACGTCATTGCCTGGATGAACCGCGACTACGTCGCCGCCCAGTGGAAGAACCTGAGGAAGCACGGCCAGCAGGTCTGATGGTTCGCTGGGACCGCCGGCCGCCTACCATTCCCCGGCCCACACGAAAGGACACCCCATGACCAGGTTCCTCAGCGAGGAACACATGACGACCGCGACCGAAGCCCTCAACGGCGATGCTGCCTTCAAGGATGCGATGGCCAATGTCGATCTCGGGCTCCAGTTCACCGTCACCGGCGGTCCTGGGGGCGACACCTCCTACTTCCTGCAGGTCGCAGACGGGTCGGCCAACCTCGAGCTCGGGGATCTGCCGGACTTCGATGCCTCGGTCACCAGCGATTACGAGTCGGCGTCGGCCATCTCCCAGGGTGACCTGAACGTACAGATGGCCTTCATGACCGGCAAGATCAAGGTCGGGGGGAACATGGCCAAGGTGATGATGCACCAGGGCCTCATCAACGAGTTCGCCAGGGTCTCGAGCGGTTTGGATCTCGAGTATTGAGCTGCAAGCCACAAGCTGCAAGCCACGAGAAAAGGGCGCCCGGGGCGCCCTTTTCCGCGTCGAGATTCGTTGACTAGCCCGGCTTCACCCGATCCTTGAAGGCCTGGCCGGCCTTGAAGGCAGGGACCCTCGTTGCCGGTACGTGTACCGGGGCTCCGGTCTGCGGGTTCCTGGCCGTACGTGCCTTGCGATCGCGTGCCTCGAACGTTCCAAAACCAGTGATCTGCACCTTGCCCTGGCTCACAACGCCGCCCATGATGACGTCGAACGTCTCGTCCACGATCTTGCCCGCCATCGCCTTTGACTCTCCGGTGTTGCGGGCCACCGCTTCGATCAGCTCACCCTTGTTCACTGTGACCTCCTTGGTCGCACTACAGGGGAATGACAGCGGTGTAACCCTAAACGTCGCCTCGATCGTTTGGCAAGAACCCTTGCACCGTAAGGAATCTTGTGTTTCGCGAGCTGATCGGGCCCGGGCTCAGCTTCGCTTCGCCTCAGTACTCCACCTCGTCGAGGTCGGCGACCTTCGCCTTCACCGCCTCGGCCGCTTCTTCGAGACCGGCCATTTCCTCTTTGGTGAGCTCGGTTTCGACGATTTCGGTCAGGCCGCCGGCCCCGAGCTTGCCGAGGACGCCGAGATAGACGTCCTCGATGCCGTATTCGCCGGAAAGCCAGGCACAGATTGGCAATTCGGCCCCGGTGTCGTTGATGACCGCCTCGACCATCGCCGCGGCGGCCGCCGACGGGGCGTAGTAGGCGCTTCCGGTCTTCAGCAGGCCGACGATCTCGGCTCCGCCCTTGCGGGTGCGGTCGATCAGGGCGTCGATGGTCGCCTCGTCGAGCGCTTCGGTCAGCGGCTTGCCACCGACCGTGCACAACGAGGGCACGGGAACCATGGTGTCGCCGTGGCTCCCCAGGGTGACCGCCTTGATCGTGTCGATGTCGGCCCCGGTCTCCTCGGCGATGAAGTGGGCGAGGCGAGCCGAATCGAGCATCCCTGCCTGGCCGATGACTCGCTCCTTCGGAAAGCCGGAGACCTCGGCGGCCAGGGTCGTCATCTGGTCGAGGGGGTTGGTGACGACGATCAGCACCGCATCGGGTGAGTGCTCGACGATTCGCTCGGTGACCTCCTTGACGATCTTGGCGTTGACCTCGAGGAGGTCCATACGGCTCATACCCGGCTTGCGGGGCAGCCCGGCGGTGATGACGACCACATCGCTGCCTGCGGTGTCGGCGTAGTCGTTGGTCCCGACGACCATGGTGTCGTAGCCGAGGATCGGCCGGGACTGGTTCATGTCGAGGGCGAGACCCTGGGGCAGGCCCTCGACGATGTCGATCATGACGATCTCGTCGACCAAGTCGGCCTCGGCGAGTCGCTGCACGGTGGTCGAGCCGTACTTGCCCGCCCCGACAACGGTGACCTTGGACATGCGGAATCTCCTTGGGGTCGCTGTGGAGAGAGGGTACAGCGGCCCCGAGGGGTCGGAGTAGGGGCGAGTGGCCCGTCGCGTGCGCCTACGTGCTGACTATTTCGGCATCCAGACGCACGCGACCGATCACATCCGCTCGATCACCGCGTCGGCGAACTCGCTGGTCTTCACCTCGGTGGGGTTCTCCATGAGGCGGGCGAAGTCGTAGGTGACGATCCCGTCCGAGATCG
>CAZCBO010000266.1:0-3648 GCA_964496825.1 uncultured Acidimicrobiaceae bacterium | reverse complement strand
TCGGGGATGGTGTGGGGGGCCCACTACCCCGCAGTGGGCAAGGAACCGCCGTTCTTCGGGTTTGCTGAGATCGCCGTCATCGCCTATGTCACCCGCGGAGACGAACCGGCGCCGCCGGTGGTCCCAGGGTTGGGTAAGCGGGCGATGATCCGCCACGGCGTGGGTGGCTACATGCTGATGCTGGTGGTGACCAACCGGGTCGCCGCCGAGATCTACCGGGTGCTCATGGGAATCCCAGCCGTTGTCGGCGACATCCGACATGAACAGCGGCTGGACCGCGAGCGATTCATCTGTGAGCTCGACGGTGAACTCCTGTGTGATCTGAGCGTGCGATCGGTTGGCCGTCCCAACACCGACACCGAAGGCTCCCAGCAGAGCTTCTACGTCACCGAGGGTGACCAGGTGTACAGCCTGCCCTACGGTGCGGCAGGAGTCAGCCGGTGTTCCTACGGTCCCAACGTGGGAGTGTTGACGCTTGGTAGCCATCCGATGGCCGAGCAGCTCCGCTCCCTGAAGCTGTCCCGCCACTGGGTCACCGAGTTCATGCCGGACAGGCATTTCTGGCTGACGGGCTCACCGCAACGGGTCGGACGAGGCCCTGAGTTCGACGAGGCCCCCCCAACGCCGACCCAGGTGACCGGCCGGCTCGTGACCAGCCCAACCGAAGGCGTCGAAATCGAGGAGGACCAAGGACTCGATACCCTCGGCTTCGACCCCGCGGGCACATTCACGGGCCCCTCACTCCAGCAACGCTCGGCAAGACTGCTGGACGTTACGTGACCAACACGACGCACGGCCGGGGTGCCGTCTCTCGCGCCTCCGGCGCAGCAGCTGGCGTTCGTCTCATCGAGGCACTTACGCTCGCCGGCTGCGGGGAGCGTGGTCATCGCTTCAAGGAGGAGTGTGTGTCCGAGGTGTTCGATTTCGGTTCTCTGCCGACGTTGGAGACGCATCGTCTCGTGTTGCGGCAGGTACGGGGGGATTCGGACCTCGGGGCCCTCTTCGACCTGTTCGCTGATCCCGAGGTGGCGCGGTACACCGACACCGGTCCCTTCACGTCCGTGAGCGAAGCCACTGAGGTGATGAACTGGATCGAGGACCTCTTCACGCGACGACAAGGCATGCGATGGGCCCTGACCCTGAAAGACGGCGACGACACCCTGATCGGGACCGCTGGGTACAACTGGTGGCATCACGCCAACAACAGCGCCGAGGTCGGCTACGACCTTGCGCGGCGATACTGGAACCAGGGTCTGATGACCGAGGCCCTCGCACCGGTACTGGCATTCGGGTTCGACCAGATGGCGTTGAACCGGATCGAAGCCGAGGTCACCGTCGGAAACGAGGCGTCGACACGAGTCCTCTCCAAACTCGGGTTCCAAAGCGAGGGGCTGCTCCGTCAACGGGGCCACTGGAAGGGCGCCTACCACGACGTGTGGCTCTACAGCCTGCTCCACAGCGATCGAGACGAGTGATCACAGCGCTCCCGTGAGTGCCGAGCAGGAGCACTCGGCCAGCGGCTCGGTGTCGCACAGATCTCGTGGTCGTCGCCGGTCTTTGGGACGTCGGATCGATCTGGTTCACTTCTTGGGAGAACGCGGGAGGGTGTATGGATGCCAAGGACGCTGGATTCTGGGATGCGGTGTCGGCACGGGTGCAACCCGCCGGCATGGCCGCCATGGTGGAGGACCCGAGAACGATCGTGCGGATCGTGACGGCCGCGTTGTGGTTCTCCGCGGCGAACACGGCGTTGAATGCGCTCATCTTCGTCTGGTTCCAGGAGCCCGGCGCGGCATGGATCGCGGTTCTGCTCGGCGTGGCATACCTGGGCGCTTGGGTGTTGTTCGTGGCAACGGGAAGCGTGCACTGGACGACCGTCGTCGTCGTCGCAGCCAGCGCCACCGGGGTTGTCGGCGTCCACGTTGCCCTCGGCGGCTATGCGAACTCGGGGGCGTGGCTGTTCTGGTTCATCACCCTCGCCCTCAGCACTGCCTTGGGGTTTCGGCGCAACGTCTGGATGGGTCTGGCCACGCTGTTCGCAGTGGTTGCGATCATCTTCGGATTCCTGGAGGTGCCGTTGCAGTCGAGCCGCCCGGCGCCGGATCCCGTGCTGCCTGCGCTGCTGTTCCCGGTTGTGCTCGTGGCCAATCTGGCGATGAGCTCGCTGCTGTTTGTGCAGCTGCTCGGCCGACTCGGCTTCGAGCGGCAGCGCGCCGAGGGTTTGCTGTTGAACGTGCTCCCCGCCGAGGTGGCCGCCGAGTTGAAAGCGACCGGGTCGACAACGCCTCGCCACTACGACGGAATCTCGGTGCTGTACGCGGACATCGTCGGGTTCACGCCCCAGTCGGCCGGGATGGATCCGGACGAGCTGGTGAGCAGTCTCAATGAGGTGTTCACCGCCTTCGACGCCATGGCTCGCCGGCACGGAGCCGAGAAGATCCGCACTATCGGGGACAACTACATGGTCGCCGCCGGTGTTCCCGTGCCACGAGAGGACCACGCCGAGGCGCTGGCGGCGATGGCGCTGGACATGCTCACCTACGCCGAGGACTCGCCGTGGAGTTTCCGCATCGGCATCAACTCGGGCCCGGCCGTCGCCGGAGTGATCGGCACCGAGAAGTTCCAATACGACCTGTGGGGCGACACGGTCAATACCGCCTCCCGCATGGAGTCCCACGGCGAGGCGGGCCGCATCCAGATCACCGAAGCCACCAACGAGTTGATCAACGAGACCTTCACCACCACCCGCCGTGGCCCCATCGACGTCAAAGGCAAAGGCACCCTCGACACCTGGTGGCTCGACACCGCACCACAGCCAGTGGCCTGACCGACTCATGGTCCAAAGGCACCGGCTCGGGGAACTACTCGTGGGAATGGATCGTCTCAGTGTCATGACCCGACGCATCTTCGCCCTGTTGGCGTTGGCTCTCGTGTCCGTCGCCTGTGTCGGCGAGGGGCGCGACCCGGTGACGAGATCCCCCGATCCGGTCGAGTCGTCGTCCTCAACCACCCCGCTCGCTGATCGGCCGGTGGCTGGGCCCGTCGCGTTGGCACCGACCGCCGGCGTGCAACGGGCCGCCTTGTCTCCCGACGCTGCGGTCGCTGAGTTGGCGACTGGGCTCAACGATGCTGGGTTCGATCTGTGGCGTACCCAACCGGTCGAAGGGAACCTGGTGTTCAGCCCGGCCAGTATCGGCCACGCCTTGCTGATGGCGCGCGCCGCCGCCGACGCTGCCACCGGGGCAGCGATCGATGAGGCGTTCGGTCTCCCCGATGGGCTGGGGGCGCATCAGGCATGGAACGCCGCCGATCAGCTCATCGCCCGATCCGCCGGGGCTGAGGCGGAGATCACGGTGACGATTGCGGATCGGATCTGGCCGCGAACCGGGATCTCGCCCGAGCAAGCCTGGATCGACCTCCTCGCCACCGAACACGGCGCGACCACCGAGGCCCTTGATTTCGCCGGTGACCCACAGGGGAGCCGCGACGTCATCAACGCTTGGGTCAGCGAGCAGACCGATGGGCTGATCCCTGAGCTGCTCCCCGACGGCTTCACCGACGCGCAATCCACCTTGATTCTAACCGATGCGATCCACTTCAAGGCGCAATGGCAGACCATGTTCGGCAAGTACCAGCCCGTCGCGGACA
>CAZCBO010000265.1:0-3715 GCA_964496825.1 uncultured Acidimicrobiaceae bacterium | reverse complement strand
GCGCGACAATATCGCCCGGTTCCGCACCGATGTGACCGACGAGCAGGTGGTGGCACTCGAACGGGCCGCAACTGGCCGGCGCCCGACTTGGCTCTGTGCGTCGCTACCGGGTGCGGACCGGCTCGGCTCAGACGGCCGTCGAACCTCGTGCAACACGACCGAGCTGATCCGCGCCGTCGACGCCCTCGACCGGCTGGTCGGCGTGGAGAAGGTGGCGATCACGATCATCCGCCGTGTGGCCGATCCGGGTGACACCCATCGCGGCCTGGTCGACCTGCTGCTGATGGAGCCGATCCCCAACCACCAGGCCGTCGATCTCATGAAGATCATGCCGCACGTCGATGCGACGGGGCTGCTGGTCCACACCCCCGTGACCCACGGCCACATCATCACGATCGTGGCCACGCCGAAGAAGAGCCTGTCCAAGGACGACGTCGTCGAGGTCTTCCGGGAGCACCCGCGGGTGCGCGTGGTGCGGATCGAGGACGGGTTCAACTCGAACACCGCGCTCTTCAACTACGGCCGGTTCCTGGGCAAGCCCCGGGGCGACCTCTACGAGATCGGTGTGTTCGAGGAGACGATCGGCTTCTCCGGTGACGACGTCATGTTCGCCATCAACATCCCCCAGGAGTCGGTGGTGGTACCCGAGACGATGGACGCCATCCGGGCGGCGATCCCGATGCAGAAGGAGCGGCTGGAGGCCGTCGGGCTGACCAACCAGTACCTGGGCATGGCCTGACGGGGCATGAGGACGATCGACGACCTCGACCTGGCCGGGAGCAGGGTGCTGCTCCGGGTCGACATCAACTCGCCGATCGACCCTGACACCGGGCTGATCGCCGACGAGACGCGGATCGACAAGAGCCTGCCGACGATCCGCGATCTCGCCGACGGCGGGGCGCGGGTGACGATCATCGCCCACCAGGGCGACACGCTCGACTACCACAACCTCGTCTCGCTGGAGGAGCACGCCGCCAAGCTCGCGGCGAAGCTGGGCCGGCCGGTGCGGTTCATCGACGACGTGGCCGGCCCGGCGGCGCGGGCCGAGATCGCGGCCCTCGGCGACGGGGACGTCCTGCTCCTCGACAACCTGCGGTTCCTCACCGAGGAGGTGTCGACGTTCGAATCGGCGGTCAAACTGACCTCCGAGGAGATGACGAAGACCTACCTGGTGAGGAACCTGGCGCCGCTCTTCGATGTGTATGTCAACGACGCCTTTGCCGCGGCGCACCGGAACGCACCCTCGATGGTCGCCTTCCAACAGGTGCTGCCCTTCGCCGGTGGCCGCTTGCTCGCCGCCGAGGTCGACGGGCTGAAGGCAGTCACCGAGAACCCCGAGCGGCCGAGCCTGTTCGTGCTCGGTGGGCTCAAGATCTCGGACGCCTTCGGCATGCTCGACGAGGTCCTCTCCGAGGGGACCGCCGACGCGGTGCTGACGACCGGCGTCGTCGGCCAGGTGTTCCTGCTGGCATCGGGGGTCAAGCTCGGCGAGGGCTCGGAGCGGTTCATCGAGGACCGATCGCTGGACACCTTCGTCGATGCGGCGGCAGCGGCGCTGGCCGCCCACCCGGAGCGCATCGCCGTTCCCCTCGACGTGGCCGTCGAGCGCGACGGCGAACGCATCGAGGTCATGGTCGACGACCTTCCCGTCCCCGAGCCGATCATCGACATCGGGGAGGCGACGATCGACGCCTACGAGGCGCGAATCGCCGAGGCCGGGACGATCTTCCTCAACGGCCCTGCCGGGGTCTACGAGCGGGAGATCGGTGCCGAGGGCACAAAACGGCTCTGGCAGGCGGTGGCGGATGCCGAGGGCACATCGGTGATCGGGGGCGGCGACACGGTGAGCAGCGCCGGCCGGTTCGTCGACCTCGATCGCATCGACTTCGTCTCGACCGGAGGCGGCGCCCTGATCCGCTACCTGAGCGGTGCCCGCCTCCCGTTGCTGGAGGCCATGGGCCTCTAGCCGAAACGCTCGCCGGTCTCCAGAAGCGTCATGTCCGCCTTGATCCGCGCGGCCTCGTCCTGGTGCTTCCTGGCTGCCTCGGCGGCGCGCGCCGGGTCGCGGTCGCGCAGGGCGTCGAGGAGCTCGGTGTGGCGCGTGGCCAGCCACATCAGATTCACACCGGGCACCGCGGCGGTCAGGTAGGTCTGCGAGAAGGGCTCGAGGAGCTTCCACGAGCGCTTCAGGGTGTCGTTGTCGGCGGCGTCGACGATGGTGGCGTGGAACTCGGCGTTCTTCACCGCCTGCTCGTGGGCATCGCCCACCGTGGCGAGCTCGATCATCTCGTCGACCAGCCGTTCGAGTCTCCTGATGCACTTGTCGTCGATCACCCGCGCCGCCTGCTCGGCCGCGAAGGCCTCGAGCACGCCGCGCACCTCGTTTGCCTCGACGAGCTCTTCTGGGCTCGGCTGTCGGACCCATGCTCCGCGGTGGGGCCGGACTTCGACGAGACCCAGGCTGGCCAGCGCACGCAACGCCTCACGCACCGGGGCCTGGCTGGTCCCGAACTCCTTGGCGACCTTCGTCTCGACGATCCGGGAGCCCGGTGGAAGATCTCCCTCGATGATCTGTTGGAGCAGCCGGTCCTTCACCTGCTCGCTGAGCACGCTGCGCTCCACCGGATCGGATGTGGTGGCCTCCGACGTCATGGCAGATCCTCGTTGCCGTGAGGCCATGGTAGGAGCGTCAAGCCTCCAGGTCGCGAATGTCGGCGGGAATGTCGACCGCATGCTCCTGGAGCGCCTCGAGCGGGACGACGTCCAATGCCCGCTCGTGGGTAGAGGCGAGAACGACGGGTGCAGCCACCCCATCGTGATGGGCCCGAAGCCAGTTGAGCGCGGTCACGCACCAGCGGTCCCCCGGCCCCAGCCCGGGGAAGCGGTATTGCGGCATCGGGGTGGTGAGGTCGTTGCCGATGCCGCGCTGATGCTCCAGGAACTCGCGGGTGACCACGGCGCACACGGTGTGACTGCCGTAGTCCGTTTCGCCGGTATGGCAGAACCCGTCGCGGAAGAAGCCGGTCACCGGGTCGGTGCCACACGGCTCAAGCTCGCCGCCGAGCACGTTGCGTTCGCTCACCGCGGCAGTATGACCGATCATGACCTTGTTCTCTACGGGTATCGCGTCGGTGGGGCGACCATGTCCCCATGAGCGACGAAGAGCGCTCCCGGCTCCCCGCGGGGAGGCCACCCTGGGATCCTCTGAACGGTCTGCGTATCGGTGTCCTGGTCGGCGGCGTGGTGGGGGTGACCATCACGCTGATCACGCCGGTGACCGGAATCTGGCTCACCCTTGCTGGTGGTGCGGTCGGGGGCGCGCTCGGCTACTGGTCGGAGAAGCGAAGACAGACGAAGGGACCGTGATCGCCGGCCCCTCCGCCTGCTCGCGCTAATCAGTTGTGATCCGGGCCACCCCCAGGCTGGTTCCGACGTAGACCGAGCCATCGGGGCCGATCTCGACGAAGTTGACCATCTCGCTGGGCAGGCCCTCGGCCGTGCCGTAGCGGACCCACTCCTCACCGTCGGAGGCAAAGACGCCGTACACCTGGGATCCGACCCACACCGTTCCGTTCGGGTGGACGGCGATGTCGATGGGTTCCGGGAACGGCATGGCGATCGTGGTCCACTCCTCCCCGTCGTAGCGGACGGCCTCGATCAGCACGTGCCCGATCCCTCGGTCAACATCAGGTATTCTTCTTCGGCATGGCGGTGC
>CAZCBO010000264.1:0-3736 GCA_964496825.1 uncultured Acidimicrobiaceae bacterium | reverse complement strand
AGCGAGGTCGAACCCGAAGAGGGCTCGACCGAAGCGGAGACTACGGAGACCGAGTGGAGGTGACGGGATTTGAACCCGTGGCCCCCACGTTGCGAACGTGGTGCTCTGCCGGACTGAGCTACACCCCCGGGAAACCGAGATTGTATCAGCGGTTGGTGCGCAGCGGTCAGCCGCCGATGACCCGCACCGTCGGTGCCGCCGCCTCGAAGTCGAGGTCTTCGGGAGCCGGATCGTGGGCCTCGATCGGCACCACCGTCATCCGTCGCAACGCGGTCTGCTGCCGGACGTACAGCAGCAGCGCGACGTAGGCGCCGATCAGCACATCGACGACCAGCGACAGGCTGAGGATCAGGACGTTCGACGTGAGTACGGCGAGGACGAGCGTCAGCAGCGCCGCCGACAGCAGGCCGATGAATACCCGCTGTCGCCGGACCTGAGAAGCGCGCGCGGCGTGGTACTGGTCTGCCAGAGGTTCCTCCGAGCCGGCCAAGGCCCCAAGTCTGGCCTTGCTCACAGCGTACTCACGGGTGGTCTCGCTCGGATTGTCGCGGCGGTGTTCGAGAAATGACGGGAGCAGAAACGCCGCCAAGGCCCCGGCGATGAGGATGAAGAAGATGATGCCCATCTCAGGCGTTGTCCACCAAGTCTCTACCTGCTCCGCCCAGCGCAGCTGAGCGTAGACAGGAGGACCCGAATCACCGGGGATTTGCCACGCTTTGTTTTGCCGCCCAAGAGGTATCGCTGATGACGAGTGCCCCGAGCCCCAGGGCCGCGCAAGCCATCCGGTGGTCCTGACGGGCCCCGCGGCTCGCCGGAGAATCAGCCCCTAGGTGTGGGGTGTCGGCTCGTTGCGCAGCAGGGCGAGCCCGTGGCCGAGGGCGGGAAGGATCACGGTCAGTGACTCCTCGACCCCCTTCGGCGAGCCGGGAAGGTTCACGACCAGGGTGTCGCCGACGGTACCGGCGATCCCTCGCGACAGCATCCCATGGGGGTTTCTTCCGAAGGTGGCCGCCCGCATGGCCTCGGCGAGCCCAGGCGCTTCGCGCTCGATGACCGACGCCGTCGCCTCGGGTGTCAGGTCGCGGGGCCCGAGCCCGGTCCCCCCGGTCGTGACGACGAGATCGGCCACGGAAGCCAGCTCGGTTATGGCCCGCGCCACCGGCTCCACCCCATCCTCGGTCACCCTACGGGCAACGATGTCGTAGCCCTCGGCGGCGAGCGTCGTCGCCAGCACCTCACCCGACGTGTCCTCGCGGGATCCATGAGCTACGCCGTCGGACACGGTCAGCACGGCGGCCCGCCACTCAGCCACGGGACCAGTGCCCCGACTTGCCGCCTCGCTTCTCGAGGAGGCGGATCGCGGTGATCTCGGCGCCGCGGTCGATGCCCTTGATCATGTCGTACAGGGCGATCGCACCGACGGCGGCCCCGGTCATCGCCTCCATCTCCACCCCGGTCTTTGCCGTCACCGAGGCGGTGACGGTGATCCTGGCGCCCGCATCGGTGGGTTCCACGGTGGCGGTCAGCGCATCGAGCGGCAGCGGGTGTGCCAGCGGAACGAGCTCGGGCGTGCGTTTCGCCCCCTGAATCGCGGCGAGCCGAACGGTGGCCAGGGCATCGCCCTTGGGAAGGTCCCCGGCGAAGAGCCGGGCGCGGGTGGCCGGGTCCATCGCCACCGTCGCCTCAGCGACGGCCTCGCGTGCGGTCGCCTCCTTGGCGCCCACATCGACCATTCGGACGTGGCCTTCTTCGTCGAGATGGGTCAGTTCCTCAGCCACCGAGCACCTCCTCCCGGGTCCTGACCTCGGGCCAGTGGATCATCTCCAGCTCGATCGGCTCGCCGGTGCCGATCTCGGCGGTCCCGACCGGAACCACGGCAAGGGCATCGGCGAGCGCCAGCGCCGACAGCACGTTCGAGGACTGGCCACCCGACGGGCGAATGTGGACCACGCCCTCATCGTCACGTCGCGTGCTCACCCGCACGAACACCTCCTTCTCCTCGGCTCCATGAACCGGCTCGTCGGCCACTGCGGGGACTCGGTCCCGGAACAGTGGCCCGGCCCCCAGCATGTGCAGCAGCGCCGGCCGGACGAACTGCTCGAAGGACACGAACACCGAAACCGGGTTTCCCGGCAGGCCGAAGAACGGCCTGCCGGCCACCGTGCCGAAGCCAAGCGGCTTGCCCGGCTGCATCGCCACCTGCCAGAAGTCGACGCCCCGGTCCCGGAGCAGCGCCTTGACCACGTCGTACTCCCCCATCGAGACGCCACCGCTGGTGACGACCACGTCGGCAGAGGCTGACGCCTTGTCGAGCGCCGTCTCGAAGACCGCGGGGTCGTCACCCACGATCTCGTAGTCGACCACCTCGACCCGCAGATCCTCGAGCAGGCTTCGCATCAGCGTGGTGTTGGAGTCGCGGATCTGGCCGGCCTCGAGACGAGGCGTGTCGTGGGGAACGAGCTCGTCGCCGGTGGCCATGATCGCCACCACCGGCCGTCTCCGCACCAGCGGTGCGACGCCGAGCGAGGCCAGCACTCCGGCATGGGCGGGCCGGATCCGCACTCCGGCGTCGAACACCATGGTGCCGGCCTCGAGATCCCCACCGGCGGGTCGGACGTTCTCGCCGACGACGGCCGCTTCGAGGATTCGAACCGCCGAGCCCGCCGCCGCCTCGGAGGCCTCGACCCGCACCACCGCGTCGGCCCCCTCGGGGAGCGGCGCACCGGTCATGATCTTGAACGCCATGCCCGGCCCGACCGGAAGCCGGGGCGTGGCGCCGGCGGCGACCTCGCCGATGACGTCGAGCTCGACGGGGACCGACACCACCGACTCGGCGCGGACCGCGTAACCGTCCATCGCCGAGTTGGCGAACGCCGGGACGTCCTCGGGAGCCGACAGGGGCTCGACCAGCGCCAGGCCCACCGCCTCCTTCGGGTCGACCCGCACCTCCTCGAGCTGGGGCACCCGGTCGAGGATCTCGGCCTGGACCTCGCGCAACGGGCGCATCACAACGCCACGCTCTGCTCTTCGCCTCGCCACAGGCGGCCGATGTTGGCCCGGTGTTTCGCCACGACCACGACGACGATGCCCCCCGCCCAGACCAGGGACCAGCCCCGGTACCCGGCGATGGCGAGACCGGGAACGTAGAGCGCCATCGCGACCAGGGAGGCGATGGAGGCGACCTTGCCGATGAGGGTCAGCCCCAGCCACAGGACGGCGAGGATCACCCCGAACACCGGAGCGAGATACAGGGCGGCCCCGATGGCGGTGGCGACGCCGCGCCCGCCGCGGAATCGATGCCAGATCGGCAGCACGTGACCGAGCACCGCACAGAAGGCCGCCGCAACGCTCAGCGTGTCGATCGACCACGCAGCGTCACCGCCTCCGAGATAGGCGCCGAGGGCGGCAGCGGCGGTGCCCTTGAGGGCGTCCCCGACCATGACGAGAGCGGCAGGGCCCTTTCCCATGGTGCGCAATACGTTCGAGGTGCCGGGGTTGCCGCTCCCCTCGGTGTAGATGTCGACGCCGAGGAGCCGGGGGATGATGACGCCGAAGTCGATGCTGCCGATGAGGTAGGCCGCCACCAAGGCGATGAGGACTTCCATAAGAGCGAGTGTACGCCGCCGGCGCTACCGTTCCTTTGGCCCGAGGAACGAATCGGCAAGAATAGGAGTCGCCAGCTTCCCTCCCCGTGGAAACCGATCGCAGGCCCCCCACCATTCCCCCTGCTTGCGTG
>CAZCBO010000263.1:0-3750 GCA_964496825.1 uncultured Acidimicrobiaceae bacterium | reverse complement strand
CGCATCCATCAGCGACAGCGTGGAGCCACACACCGACGCCATCGACGACGACCCGTTCGAGGCCAGCACCTCGGAGACGAGGCGGAAGGCGTAGGGGAACACCTCTTCGTCAGGGATCACCGGTAGCAACGCCTTCTCGGCGAGAGCGCCGTGGCCGATCTCCCGGCGCTTGGGCCCACGCATGAAGCCGGCCTCGGCGGTGGCGAAGGGCGGCATGTTGTAGTGGTGCATGTAGCGCTTCGACTCCTCGATCGAGATGGTGTCGAGCATTTGCTCCATCTTCAGCATGCCCAGCGTCGCCACGTTGAGCACCTGGGTCTCACCCCGCTGGAAGAGGCCGGAGCCGTGCGCCTCGGGGACCCGGCCCACCTCGACGCTGAGGTCGCGAATGTCGGTGAGGCCGCGACCGTCGATACGAACGCCGCTGTCGATGACCCGGCGACGCATCACGTCCTTCTCCACGCTGCGGTAGGCCCGCCAGGCCGCTTCCTGGGCTTCCGCATCGTCCTCGGCGATGTCGAGCTCGGCGAGCGTCTCCTCCCAGATCGCCGCCTCGGCGGCAAGCCGCTCCTCCTTGTCCGAGATCGGGCCGGAGGCTTGCACCTTGGGACGAGCGATGGCATCGACCGCCTCGTACGTCTCGGGGGAGTAGTCCTCGATGAGCGGCCACTCCCTTTCGGGGATGGGGCTCATCGCCTCGCGAAGCTCGAGCTGGAGTTCGATGAGCTTACCGATGTACGCCTTGGCCTCCTCGAGTCCCTGCGCGACCGTGGCCTCGTCGCTGACCTGGGCGCCTGCCTCGACGAGTCGGAGCCCGTGCTCGGTGGCGCCGGCCTCGACCATGGCGATGTCGACCTCGCCCTTGTCGTTGCGCTTCCCGGCGACGACGAGGTCGAAGACGGCGTCCTCGAGCTGCTCGTACGTCGGGAACGCCACCCATTCGCCGTTGACCAGACCGAGGCGGACCGCCCCGATCGGCCCCTCGAAGGGCAGCGAGCTGATCGTCAAAGCCGCCGATGCGCCGTTGAGTGCCGGTACGTCGTAGGCGTTGATCAGATCAGCCGACAGGACGGTGGCCACGATGTGGGTGTCATTGCGGTAGCCGTCGGCGAAGCTGGGTCGCAGCGGCCGGTCGATGAGACGGGCCGTCAGGATCGCCTTCTCCGTCGCCCGGCCCTCCCTGCGGAAGAACGAGCCGGGGATGCGCCCGACGGCGTACATCCGTTCCTCGACGTCCACGGTGAGGGGGAAGAAGTCGACGCCTTCTCGCAGGCGGCTCGATGCCGTTGCGGTGACGAGGACCTCGGTGTCTCCGACGCGTACCGTGACGGAACCGTCGGCGAGTTGAGCGAGCTCACCGGCGCGGAGTTCGACCTCCACGTCCCCGACGAGCCCGCGGATGGCGGTCTCAGCCAATTGGATCTCTCCTTCGTATGGAGCGGCATCCAATTGGCAGTGGGAGGGTCTCGATCCGGGCCCGAGGCCCTTCCACTGACAACTGGACTCGCCGCTTGTCTTGTTCTCGCCCTGTCGCGGAGAAGGCGGCCATCCTGGCCGCCATCCTTGGTGCGTTATCTACGCAAACCGAGCTCTGCGATGAGCGACCGGTAACGCTCGACGTCTTGGTTCTCGAGGTACCGGAGGAGTCGCCTGCGCTTGCCGACCATCATCAACAGCCCTCTGCGGCTGTGGTGGTCCTTCTTGTGGACCTTGAGATGCTCGGTCAGGTGATTGATGCGTTCGGTGAGCAGCGCGACCTGGACCTCCGGAGACCCGGTGTCGGTTGCGTGCTTGCCGAATGCCTCGACAACGGACTGGCTGTCGTTCACGAGGGATCTTCCTTCGCGAGGTAATCACGGGCGAACGCCCGAGGCGAGATGATAGCAGCGGCCTTCTCGTACCAGCGGCGGATTCCCCCCACGAGCCCAGGGCTCGGAGGGGGACTCTGTGCACCTACGAGCCCTGGGCTGAGGATTCAGGGTCGCGGAGAGCAGGCGGTGACCGCGCTCAGTTCGAGGGCGTCGAAGACGTCGTCGGTGTGATCGACGGCGGTGAGCCCGAACGAGGAGCCGTCGTCCCGGTAGAAGACGGCGGCGATCGAGTCGGTCCCCAGGCCCTCGACGCGGACAGCATGACCCGAGTCCTCCCAATGGTCGACGACCCGGCGAGCCATCGCCAGCGGATCGTCTCCAGGTTCGAGTTCGATCTCGATCCTCGACCGAGTGGCGAGGCGAGATCGATCCGGGCTGCCGTCGGGCTCGCTGCACCAGGCACTGGTCGGGCTTCCGGCATCGACCTCGTAGCGATGGGTCGGGAACGCTTCACGGGCGGTCCGCCCCAGGAACCCGGCCGACTGCTCGCCGGCGGAGAAGACGTCGTCCGGTGATCCTGCACAGGACGCCAGGACGACCAGGACCGCGGCGGTGAGCAGACGTTTCACTCCGGCCTACCCGGCGACGGCGGTCGCACCCGCCGAGGCAGCGGTCGTTCTGCCAGCGGGTCCTTCCCGGCGATGATCAGTCCCAGCGAGCGGAGACTGGTCGGATCGAAGAAGTAGGAGCTGTGCCCGAAGCCCCCTGCGGGGACCCGGGTCGCCCCGAACTGCGGCGCGGTGGGGTCGGGACCGTGGATGAGCAGATCCCTGTTGGGGCGCCCCACGAACGAGACGATGTCGAGAACCGGCCACGGCCCGGCGGCATCGATGAAGTCGAAGGGCGCCTGGGCCACATAGACCCCGCCCGGCGCGTCGAGGTCCTCGACCGAGTGCGCCAGCACGCCGGGGCTGCCGAGAAAGACCGCCGTGTCGGCGTGCCGGCCGAGCCCGTGGTGGGCAAAGGCGGCGCCGACCACGGTGGAGCCGTAGCTGTGGCCGATCACCGTCACCCGGCGCGCCTCCAGATCGAGGCCGCGCACGAACTCGGTCAGTTCGGCGCCTCCCTCCAGCGCCTTCGTCGTATTGCAGGCACAGTCGGGGTTGGCGGGATTGGTGAGGATGTGGTCCGGTGAGTCGAAGGGAAGGGTGAAGATGACGGCGACCGATCTCGCCCCGGCATACTGCTGCGCCGCCTGTTGGATGTTCCGGGTCCTGGCCACGTACTCGGCGGTGTCGGCCAGCCCGACGCCGGTGCCGGGCACCAGCAGCGCCACATAGTCGGCCCGATCGGGCCCGATGCGAACCGCGATGCGCCCGTCGCCCCGCGGATCGAGGAGCAGCACCTCATCGCCCGCCTCGAGACCCCAGACCGCCTCCAGATCGCCGTCGAACTCGTCCTCGCGGCGCCGGGCTCCGGCGCGCCGCCAGCCGGCCGCGACGGCGGCAAGCCCGGCAAGCCCGCCGAGGCCGGCCCCGATGGGCGGGACCGACGGCAGTGCCGACCGGGGGCGGGCCGGGGCCGACCGCGGCCGATTCGAGACGAGACCGAGCCCGTCTCCCGGGACCGGCTCGGCGTCGTCGACCGGCCCGGGAACGAGGGCGAAGACAAGCGCCAACAGGGTGAGGGTGGAGGACATGGGCCTTCTCCAGCTCGTGGGGAAGGCGGGTCCCCCCGACCATGCCTCACGCCCGGAGCGAGGTCAAGAGGTCTGTGGTACCTCGCTCAACACCTCGCGGGCGGCGTCGATGTCCGCCCGGATCTGCAACACCAGGGCGTCGACTCCGTCGAAGCGGCGCTCGTCGCGCAGCCGATGGACGAAATCGACACCCACCTCCTTCCCGCCCGATTACGACGTGAGTCCGGCCCTCTCGCAAGC
>CAZCBO010000262.1:0-3774 GCA_964496825.1 uncultured Acidimicrobiaceae bacterium | reverse complement strand
GACAAGCGGAGGCGCCTGCTTCCCACCCGTCCACCGTTGTGAGGTGCGGCGGGTCGAATCACCAGGCAGCACTCACGCGTGCTGCCTTTCCTTGTAGGCCCTCAGAGTCGGACGAAGAGAACACGGAGGTCCCGATCAAAGAGCCCAGAGTCAATGAAAAGATCCGGGTCAAAGAGGTCCGCCTCGTCGACCCGGATGGCGGCCAGATCGGCATCAAGTCGATCGAAGAGGCACGGTGGCTGGCGAACCAGCTGGAGCTGGATCTCGTCGAGGTGGCACCGGACGCCAGGCCGCCGGTTGTCCGGCTCATGGACTACGGCAAATACAAATACGACCAGTCCGTGAAGGCCAGGGAAGCACGCAAGAAGCAGACCCGCACCGTGATCAAGGAAGTCCAGTTCCGCCCCAAGATCGGGGCCAGCGACTTCGAAGTGAAGCGGAGGAAGGTAGAGCGCTTCCTGCGGGACCACGACAAGGTCAAGGTGACCATGCGTTTCCGGGGGAGAGAGGTCACGCATCCCGAGATCGGCCATGAGATCTTGGAGCGGCTCCACAGGGCCGTCGCCGACTTCGGAGACGTCGAATCCCCGCCACGACTCGAGGGGCGCCAGATGACGATGGTGCTTGCCCCCGCCAAGGGTGCAGGTCGATCGGAGCCTCAACAGACCGAGGAAGCAGAAGCGGTCGGTGCCGATGAGGATGCCGGCGCCGAAGAGTAGGAACGAGGCCCCGTGCCGAAGATGAAGACACACAAGGGCGCTGCCAAGCGCTTCAAGAAGACCGGGAGCGGCAAGGTCTCGGCGAAGAAGGCATGGCGCGGCCACAACCGCCACAAGAAGTCGGCGACTCGCTGGCGTCGGGTGCGAGGAGACAAGGTCCTCGACGGTGCCAATGAGAAGCGAATGAACCGCCTGCTGGGCAACTAGGAGCAATCATGGCAAGGGTCAAGCGCTCGATCAACGCAAAGAAGAAACGCCGAAAGGTCATGGACCGCGCCTCCGGCTACGGAGGCGCCAGGAGCAGGCGTTACCGCACCGCCCGCGAGCAGGTGATGCACTCAATGCAGTACGCACACCGCGATCGCCGGGCGAGAAAGGGCCAGTTCCGCAGGCTCTGGATCCAGCGCATCAACGCCGCGGCGCGTCAGCACGGGACGACGTACTCGCAATTCATGGCCGGCCTCAAGGCCGCCGAGGTCGACGTCGACCGCAAGATGCTGGCCGAGATGGCGGTCAACGACCCCAAGGCGTTCGAGGCGCTGGTCGAGGTCGCCGGTGCCGCCAGGCCCGAGTGACCTGACGATCGCCTCGCGGCAGAACGAGCGCATCAAGGCGGTGCGACGGCTGCAGCGGAACAGGGAGCGGAGGGCTACAGGGCGGACCCTGCTGGAGGGCCCGCACCTACTCGAGGCGGCTTTCGATGCCGGTGTCGTCCCCGAGGTGGTGTTCGTCGCCGAGGGGGACGCGATCCCCAGGGTCGATACCGAGGTGGTCGTCGTCACCGAGTCCGTGCTGGAGGCCATCGCCCCGTCCGCCTCCCCGCGCGGCCCGATCGCCGTGATCGAAGTGCCCGAGCCCGCCGCGCTGCGCGCAGAGCCGACGGTGGTGCTGTGGGAAGTCGCTACCCCCGGCAATGTCGGCACGCTGATCAGGACCGCCGCGGCCTTCGGGTGGAACGTCGCCCGCCACGGCGGTGCCGACCCGTGGAGCCCAAAGGTGTTGAGGGCTGCGGCAGGGGCACACTTCGCTGCCCCCATCGCCGAGGTGGACGACCTCGGGGAGCTGGTGGCAACCGGTCTGACGCCGGTCGCCACCGTCGCCACCGGAGGGATCGCCCCTGAAGCCGTCGTCGTCGACGGTCCGATCGCACTGCTCATCGGCAACGAAGCGAGCGGGTTGCCCGATACGGTGATCGATGCGGCTCCCATTTCCGTCACCATCCCGATGGTGGGAGGGGAGAGCCTGAACGCCGCCGCGGCAGGCTCGATCGCGTTGTACGCCCTGCGCGAGCGGACCTAGGGAGCCCCGCGGCGTCCTCGCTCGTGCAAGCCTTCTCAAGGCGTCGGTTTCGCGGTATCGTTTCGGTCGATGTACACAGCACTGCGCCTCTTCGCCTTTACCGGCCACCAGGTCCGGGCGAGCAGGCGCGGCTGAACGCACCCCGATCGCCCGGAGCCCTGTACCGCTCCGGGCGTCGTCGCGTCCCGGGGCAGCCCCAACGAGCAAGGAGCCGATCCCATGGACCCGACCGCTAATCTTCCCGCCCGGATGGGCATCCAGGAAGACCTCGACGCGCTCCGATCGGAGGCACCCGCCCGGATCGCCGCCGCCGGGGATCTCGAAACCCTCGGCGAGATCGAATCCGAGGTCGTCGGCAAGCGATCACCTGTCGCAGCCGGCAGGAGCGCGCTTGGTTCCGTTCCCGAGGCCGAACGCAGGGAGCTGGGCCGGGCGATCAACGAGCTGGCCGCCGAGCTCGAGGCCCTGATCACCGCCCGCCGCGGCGAGCTCGAGCAAGCCGGGCACGCCGAGCGGCTGGCCTCGGACGCCGTCGATGTGACCCTGCCCGGCCGCGCCCCGCAGCGTGGCAGCGTCCACATCATCCAGCAGGTGATGGACGAGGTCGTGGACATCTTCGTGGCGATGGGGTACGACGTGGCCACCGGGCCGGAGGCCGAAACGGAGTTCTACAACTTCACCGCCCTCAACTTCCCGCCGGCCCACCCGACGCGGATGGACATGGACACGCTGTACCTCGACTACGGCGACGTGCCCGAGGAGATCCTGCTGCGAACCCACACCTCGCCCATGCAGGCGCGCTATATGGAGGAGCACGAGCCACCCGTGTACCTCGTCGTGCCGGGACGCGTGTACCGCAGTGATCCGTTGGACCGGACGCACTCCCCGGTGTTCCACCAGATCGAGGGGCTCGCCGTCGACACCGATATCACCTTCGGCGACCTCAAGGGGGTGCTCGCCCACTTCGCCCACGAGTTCCTCGGGGCCGATGCCAAGGTCAAATTCATTCCGCACTACTTCCCGTTCACCGAGCCTTCGGCCGAGATGCACGTCTGGCACAACGGGGCTTGGATGGAGCTGATCGGCTGCGGCATGGTGCACCCCGCCGTCTTCGAGGCAGTGGGCTACGACCCCGACGAGTTGAGCGGGTTTGCCTTCGGCATGGGGGCCGACCGGCTTGCCATGGCGCGCCACGGCATCGCCGACATGCGCCATCTATTCGATCCGGACATCCGGATCCTGGAGCAGTATCGATGAAGGTCACCCTCGACTGGCTACGCGACTTCGTCGAGCTGCCCACCGACGATCCCGACGAGATCGCCGCTGCGCTCGAGAGCCTCGGCCACGAGGTGGCGAGTTGGGAGCGGGTCGAGCATCGGTTCACCGACGTCGTGGTGGGGAGGGTGCTCGAGATCGCCCCCCATCCCAACGCCGACAAGGTGCGGTTGACCAAGGTGGACGTCGGCGACGAGGTGCTCGAGATCGTGTGTGGCGCCCGGAACTTCGAGGCGGGAGCGATCGTGCCGGTGGCGAAGCCCGGTGCGGTGCTCCAAGGCGACTTCACCATCACCGAGCGCGCTATTCGCGGGGTGACCTCGCACGGGATGATCTGTTCCGAGGCCGAACTCGAACTCGGCGAGGACGCCGCAGGGATCATGGTACTCGACGGCGACTACCCGGGCGCCGAGGAACGGCTTGGTGAGCCCTTTGAAGCGTTGTTGCCCGCTGGGGACGTCGTCTTCGACCTGGACATCAC
>CAZCBO010000261.1:0-3788 GCA_964496825.1 uncultured Acidimicrobiaceae bacterium | reverse complement strand
CGATCTCGACGGAGAAACCACCGGCCTCTGCGAGACGGATCTGCTCGGGCTCCCACGGCTCCGGGCGCGCCAGCTCACCGCCGTCGATCAGCCGCAGCGCGCGTCGGACGAGCTCGCTGATCAGCGAGGCCTTCCACTCGCCCCAGACCCCCGGACCGGTGGCCAGCGAATCGGCCTCGGCCAGGGTGGCCAGCAACTCGAGCAGAACGCGGTTGTGGCCCAACGTCTCCGCGACCATCTCGGCGGTCGCCGGGTCGTCGAGGTCGCGTCGGGTCGCCACGGTCGGCAACAACAGATGATGACGCACCATCTCCGACAACACCGTGACGTCCTGCGGCCACAGGCCGAAGCGGTTGCCGATCTGGATGGCGAGTTCGGCCCCGACGATGCTGTGGTCGGCGCCCCGGCCTTTGCCCAGGTCGTGGATCAGGGCCCCGAGCACCAGGAGGTCGGGGCGCGACACCCGGGTGGTCATCGACCCGGCATGCGCGGCTGTCTCGACGAGGTGCCGGTCGACGGTCCAGGTGTGGATCGCGTCGCGCGGCGGCAGGTCGCGCACGGCACCCCATTCGGGCAGCAGCCGGCCCCACAGTCCGGTGCGGTCGAGCGCCTCGATCGGATCCACCATGTGATGTCCGGAACCGAGCAGGACCAGCAGATCGCTGAGCGCCTCGGACGGCCATGGTTCGCGGAGTTCGGGCGCGTAGTCGGCAAGACGGCTCAGGGTCGACGCGCTGATCGGCAACCCGGTCCGCGCCGACGCCGACGCCACGCGCAGGATCAGGCCGGGGTCCTTGCTCGGAATGGCGTTGCGCGCCAACACGATCTCCCCGTTGTGTTCGACCACACCTTCGTCGAGCGGACGGCGGATGGGCGAACGGCGCAGCTTCGCCAGACCGCGCCTCGGCAGCGCATTGCCCGCGGTCCGCAGGCCCACGTCGATGGAATAGCTGACGGTACGGGCCGAATCACTGATCACCCGGGCGAGGTCGAAACGGTCGCCGATGCGCAGGGCAGCGCCGATCTCGTCGGCGTCCTGAGCGCGGACCTGCTCTCGTGGCCGCCCCGCGATGCGGTGCAGTTCGGTGCGGATGTCGAGGAGACGGCCATAGGCCACCTGCGGTCCGGCACCCGGTGAGTCCGGACGCAGGCTCGCCATGCCGTCGGTCAGTTGCGCCATCGCGAGAGCGCCGAGGAGCTGGACGTCGCGCAGTCCGCCGCGGCCGTTCTTCAGGTCCGGTTCGGCACGATGGGCGATGTCACCGGCCCGGCGCCACCGGTCCTGTGCGTGGGCCACGACGTCGGGGAAGCGATCTCGGATCTCGGTGCGCCACTGCTGACGGACTCCCCCGATCAGCAACGTCGACAGATCCTCGTCGCCCGCGATGTGGCGGGCCTCGAGCAGACCCAGTGCGGCGCTGACGTCCTCGGACGCCACCTGCAGCGCCTGCGGGACCGTCCGGACACTGTGATCCAACGGGATGTTGGCGTCCCACAACGGATACCAAAGCCCGTCGGCGACCTCCGACACACGATCCGGTGCGATGTCGTCGTGCAGCAGGATCAGGTCCAGATCCGAGAACGGGAGCAACTCGCCACGCCCGAGCCCACCCACCGCGACGATGGCGAACCCACTGTCGGAACGGATTCCGAGCTCGGCCCCCTTGCTCGTGAGCCAGAACTCGTGGAGATCGACGAGCACCTGGCGGAGGCCGGCCGCGTCGAGTTTGCCACTCTTCCCCGACTCCAGGAGCTGTCGGCGGGTCGCCGCGAGATCTGTTGCTGCCACGAGGGTTTCGTACTCCCTATGCGATGGACACGGCCCCGCGCCTGAATCGTCAGACGCGGGGCCGTGAGATGGATTCGAAGGTGCGCGCCGGGTCAGAGCGCGTCGGCGCCCCGCTCACCGGTGCGGACGCGAACGACCGACTCGACCGGCGAGACCCACACCTTTCCGTCACCGATCTTGCCGGTGCGTGCAGCCTCGACGATGACGTCGACGACCTTGTCGACCGCAGCGTCGTCGACCACGACCTCGACCCGGACCTTGGGGACGAAATCGACGGAGTACTCGGCGCCGCGATAGACCTCGGTGTGACCTTTCTGTCGGCCGTAACCCTGGACCTCACTCACGGTCATACCCAGGATTCCGGCTTGTTCCAGTCCGGCCTTGACGTCCTCAAGCGTGAACGGTTTCACGATTGCGGTGATCAGCTTCATCAGTTATCCCTCTCCACAGGAATCAGCGTATAGGCGAAAGTGCAGGGATTCATGCCAGTTCATAGGCCGTCTCCGCATGTTCTGCCTCGTCGATGCCGTTGTGCTCGTCCTCCTGGCCGATCTTCCAGCCGAGTGGCTTGAGGGCGAGGGCGATGATCGTGGTGAGGACACCGGTGAAGACGAGCGCGAAGGCTGCGATGACGATCTGCACGACGACCTGCTTGTAGTCGCCGCCCCAGAACAGGCCGACGTCCTTGGCGAGCAGGCCAACACCGACGGTGCCCCACAGGCCGGCGACGAGGTGCACGCCGACCACGTCGAGCGAGTCGTCGTAGCCGAACTTGTTCTTCAGGCCGATCGCGAGGGCCGCCAGTGCACCGGCGATGACGCCGAGGATCAGCGAGCCGACCGGGGTGAGCGAGCCACAGGCCGGGGTGATCGCGACCAGACCGGCGACGATACCGGACGCGGCACCCACGCTGGTGGCGTGCTTGTCGCGGATGATTTCCACCGCAAGCCAGCCGATGATCGCTGCGGCGGTGGCGGCGGTCGTGTTGACCCACACCAGGCCGGCGGTCATGTCGGCGGCCAGTTCCGAACCGGCGTTGAAGCCGAACCAGCCGAACCACAGCAGCGCTGCGCCGAGCATCACGAACGGGATGTTGTGCGGACGGTAGGCGGTACGGCCGAAGCCGGAGCGAGCGCCGACGATCAGGGCCAGGACCAATGCGGCCATACCGGCGTTGATGTGAACCACGGTGCCACCGGCGAAGTCGATCGGCGCCACGTTGGCCTCACCGTCGGTGGAGCCGAACATCCATGCCGCGAAACCGTCTTCGCCGCCCCCCATGCTGCAGCCGCCCCCGACGAGACCGCCCCACACCATGTGCGAGAGCGGGAAGTAGACGATCGTCGACCACAGGACGGTGAAGACCAACCAGGTCGAGAACTTCACGCGTTCGGCGAGCGCACCACTGATCAGGGCCACGGTGATGACCGCGAAGGTCAACTGGAAGCCGAGGAACACGATGGCCGGGATCGACATCCCGGCAGTCACGTAGGTCGTCGCGTCTTCGGTACCCGCGGTGGCCGTCAGTTGGTCGGAACCGAACAGCGCGAACGGATTGGCGAAGATGCCGGCGATGTCACTGTTGCCGGTGATGCCGTCGGAGAACGACATCGAGAATCCCCACAACACGTAGACCACGCTGACCGTGGCCAGCGAGCCGAACGACATCATCATCATGTTCAGGACAGATTTGCCCCGAGCCAGCCCCCCGTAGAAAAAGGCGAGTCCGGGCGTCATCAGCAACACCAAACCCGCTGCGGCGAGCATCCACGCCGTATCACCGGGGTTGACTTCGCCAAAAACTTCTTCTGGCAGTGCCAAAACCACTTTGTGAAACCTCCCTCAAGTGCGCCGACGGCTCGACGCCTGCACAGAGACTCTGGCGGCAGACGGTTTCAGCTGTGGTGCCCTGAGGTTTCGGACGTGTGAACCAGTGAACGTTTTATATTTCGTGCGCGTAACGGCCCTGGTCGCGCTTCAGCTGCTTCTCAGCATCGCC
>CAZCBO010000260.1:0-3812 GCA_964496825.1 uncultured Acidimicrobiaceae bacterium | reverse complement strand
CGCAATGTCGATCGAGATTCGGCTCCATCAGCCCGCGCAGAGTCCGCGAGACAGCGAGAAGCGGCGCAGAGAAACACGAACCCGCAAAGGGTCATTTCCCAAGCCAGGATTGGGTTTCCGCCGAACTCCCAGGTCAGCGGAGCACCTCAGAACGCCCCTGGCAGTCAAGAGGCCGCGGGTTCGAATCCCGCCAGCTCCACCACCCGGGATCCCTCAAAGACAGAGGTTCCCGCCCGTCTTCGGGTGGACTTCAACGAACGTGTTCTTCCAGCTCTGGGCCGGACTTCGGCCACCGGAGAATCCAGGCGTGACTCGTAGCGGTGCGCAGCTGCCTCGTCGTCGAGGCCCTTGCACAGGTGCCCCCAAGGCGGTCAGAAGTCACCTTGACTGTGGAGTGACCGAAGGGTTTGGGATCAGCTTCGGGTGCTCCTCTTTCGCGGCCGGGGATTGCCGTTCCTGCCTGCTCTCGGGGCGGGTGAGTGGACCCAGATCGAGGATCGGCAGATCGAGTCAATGTCGGTCGAGGTCGATTACCGGCTGGTCGAGGATGCGCCGGCGCGCACGATCGAGCTTAGAACCCCTTTGCCTTGCACCCCGATGCGAGGATCCCACCAGGAGAGGGCGGGTCCGGAGATCGGGTGGCGACGCGCGACCTCCGCCGCGGGTTCAGGCGGTCCTGTCGTGATGGGTGTTGACAAACACTGGCCCACCGGACCACCTGCTCCCCGGATCGGATCTGCTGTGACGGAAGGCTATCCCTCGATGGTGATCGTGCCCGTCATCCCGTCGGTGTCGTCGCCGTCGGCGGCGTGGATCGAGCAGTAATAGCGGTAGGTCCCAGGTGGGGCCGCGGACAGGTCCACGATCTTCTCGCTGAGCGGCCCGAAGGCCACGTGGATGTCCAGCTCATCCAGCGTGAAGTCGTGGTTGACGGGATCCTTGTTGGCCACGAGCAGGGACCCTCCACTATTCATCGTCTCCGTCACTGGATCGAACTCGAACTTGACCATGTCGAGCGGTGTCGCTCCGGCGGCCTCGGCGTCGCTGACCGTGGCCCGGGTAGCCACGTAGCCGACGATCGAGATCACGGCCGCCACACCTATCACCGCGGCAACGACCTTTGGGATCCGCTTCTCCGCATCGGTCGGACCCGCTGTTCCCCTGGTACCGGCGACGATGGCAGCAATGCCACCGTACAGGGCGAGAATCAAGCCAAACAAGGTGAGCAGGCCAACGATGAACTCGATCGGGCTGAAGACCGCGAGCACGCCGAAGGCAAAGAACCACGTCAGGAAGCCGATGAGCAGCGTGGCCACAACGCCAACGATCCGGGCCCATAGCTGGTCGAACCGCCACACCAGGAAGGTCGCGACCACCGCAATCGCAGCGGGCACGGCAACGAAGGCGATGTCCTCCCCGCCGAGCACGATGAGAGACACCACGACGACGATCAGCAACGCCGCCGTCATCATCCCGAGGCCGAGCGCCTGAGTGGTGCTGTGTGCCGTCCGTTCGCGATCAGGCATCACCGCATCTCCTCTCGACTTGGATGCCGAACTCGACGCCCATCCCCCCCGTCAGGTGTCACATGCGCAATCTAGGCGATGCGGATGGCCCCCCGCCACCGATGCAATCGTCGGGCACCGACCAGGACCAACGCTTACGTCGGCGATCGACCTTTGCCTGGATCGATGATGACTTGTGGCGAGATGCCTTCGAGTGGGCCGACAAGCGGCGCTCGCCGACGCTGCTTATCCGAGTGGCGCCGCACCGGGGTCTGACCCAGTCACACGTCGACCGCCTCGAGGAGTTCGGCCGTGGCCTTTTGCGGAGCGGGTGAGTCCGCGGAGAGTCCGCGAGACAACACGAATTGACACCGAACGGTACGAACGGCCAAAGAGCGGAATCCCAAGCCAGGACTGGCTTTCCGCCGAGAACACCTTGTCAGCGGAAGCCCACCTAACCCTCCTGGCAGTCAAGAGGCCGCGGGTTCGAATCCCGCCAGCTCCACCATACGGGCCAAGAGTTCAGCGACGCTGGCATCATCGAGGGTCGCTGCAGCTCATCGGCGCCGCGACAGCGGTGAGGCGTTGCCGGTACGCCGCGCGTCCGGTCTCGGCCGACGGCCCTGGCCCTGTCGTTGGGTTGACGGTTGGGTCAGGGACCCGTCGCAGCCAACCCTACCCACTCGGCACTGGGGCTGCCCGTGGCAGAGCAGGCGGGCCGGCTCTGCGACTGCGCGCGACTACGGATCGCGAGCTGTCTTCCGGGGCAGACGGCTGTCTCTAACCTTGGGTGACGACCATGGACCCTGCCCCGACCAGCCCACCAGAGGTGGCACGGGAGTTGTTTGCTCCCATCGCCCCGACGTACGAACGGTGGGCCCGCCTGCTCAGCCTCGGCCAGGATGCGAGGTGGAGGGCGACCATGGTCGACGGGCTCCGCCTTCCGCCGGGCTCGCGCGTTCTCGACGTCGCGGCTGGCACCGGTTCGATCACCCGGCTGCTGCAAGCACGCGGCTTCGACGTGGTCTCCCTGGATCAGAGCCCCGAGATGACCCTGATGGCGGGGCGCCGAGGGGCGGATGCCGTCCTCGCGACCGCCGAGCGACTGCCATTCGCCGACGCCACTTTCGACGCCGTCACCTTCGGTTACCTGCTTCGCTACGTCGACGACGTGCCGGGGTGTCTGAGAGAGCTGGTTCGGGTGGTGCGTCCCGGTGGAGCGATCGGCATGGTCGAGTTCGGGCGGCCGACCGGGGTGTGGGGCGCCGCGTGGTGGCTGTACACACGCCTGCTGCTCCCCGTCGCCGGGGCGGCGATCCGGTCGGGATGGGACGAGGTGGGGCGCTTTCTGGGGCCGAGCATTGATGCCTTCGCCTCCTCGTACCAACCGGACGTCCTGGCGGATGTGTGGCGTTCGACGGGGATGGAGGGGGTCAATGTGCGGCGCATGTCGCTCGGCGGCGGGCTGGTGATGTGGGGTCGGCGCCGATGACCGATGCGCGATCGGCCTTTTACGCCCGTCCGGGCAGCCCGTGGGGTGACTTTCTCACGCTCCTCCATTGGCCGTACACGCTGTGGCACCTCTCTTACGTGGTAATCGGCGCCGCCCTGGCGTCGCGGATCGACGGCTGGCGACTGGCCGGAACCCTGCTCGCCTTCGCCCTCGGCCTCGGGATCGGCGCCCACGCACTCGACGAGTTGCATGACCGGCCGCTCGGCACCGGGCTTTCCTCTGCGACCCTGCGGGTGCTGGGTTGGGGCGGGCTCGCCGCCGGTGGCGCCGTGGCGATCGTCGCCGCCTTCGTCATCTCACCAGTTGCCCTGGCGTGGGGGATCACCGGAGTGTTGCTGGCAGCTGTCTATGCGTTGGAGTGGTCCCCCTGGGTGCACTCGATGCTCGGGTTTGGCCTGGCATGGGGTGCCTTCCCCGTCCTCGTCGGCTACTGGGCGCAAACCGAGTCGCTCGGCATCGCCGTCGCCGTCGTCGCCGCCGCGGCCACCGCACTCACCATGGCTCAACGTTCGCTGTCCACACCCGCCCGCTACATCCGGCGCAGGGCGACTACCGCGTCGGCCCGGATCGGCGACGACAGTTGGGACAAGGCCGCGATGCTCGCCACCTGGGAGCGTCCGCTCCAGCTGCTGGCCGCTGCGCACGTGCTGCTGGCCACCGGACTGCTCCTCACCCACGTCCCGACGTAGGACGGTGCGACGGTCATGCGACGTCACGACCTGCGCTGGTATAGAGCGCGACGACTCCGCCCAGGCTCGACTTTTCCACCCCAGCCGTGATGAAATGAATGTTCT
>CAZCBO010000259.1:0-3819 GCA_964496825.1 uncultured Acidimicrobiaceae bacterium | reverse complement strand
AGCCGTCGTACCCGATCCACATCTACGCCGCGGTGCTCGCCGGCGCCGACGTGCGCCGGGTCCACCTGTCGATCGGCGCCGACTTCTTCGAACGATTGACCGAGGCCTTCCACGACAGCTGGCCCAAGCCGCGGGTGATCGTCACCTCGTTCCCGCACAATCCCACCACGGCGACGGTCGATCTCTCGTTCTTCGAGCGGCTGGTGGCCTTCGCCCACCGTCACGAGACGATGCTGGTGCACGACTTCGCCTACGCCGACATCGCCTACGAGGGGTACCGTCCGCCGAGCCTGCTCCAGGTGCCCGGCGCCAAGGAGATCGGCGTCGAGCTGTACACCCTGTCCAAGAGCCATTCGATGGCAGGGTGGCGGGTTGGCTTCGTCGTCGGCAATTCCGAGATGGTCGGTGCCCTGGCCCAGCTCAAGTCGTATCTCGACTACGGGACCTTCCAGCCCATCCAGATCGCCTCGATCATCGCCCTCAACGAGTGCGATGACTACGTGCCCGAGGTCGTCGGCACCTACCAGAAGCGTCGCGACGTGCTCGTCGATGGGCTGAACCGGCTCGGATGGCAGGTCGAGCGGCCCGACGCCACGATGTTCGTCTGGGCACCGATCCCCGCCGAGTACTCGGAGATGGACTCGCTGACCTTCGCCCTCCACCTCCTCGATCAGGGCCAGGTCGCGGTGAGCCCGGGGATCGGGTTCGGTCCGTCGGGCGACGACCACGTCCGGTTCGCCCTGGTCGAGAACGACCAGCGGATCGGCCAGGCGGTGCGGGGGATCCGCAAGGCGCTGGATCGGCTCTGAGTTGGGCTCAAAATCGCGCGCTAAGTGGCCGATTGCTACGAAATGCGCGAACTGCGAAGCACGGTCATCACCACGGTCGCCGGGACGGTCGGGATGACCGTCGGCGGTGCGATCGGCATGGTGGTCACCCGGGGATTCGCCGATGCGGCGATGCTCGGCATCCCGTTCAACACCCGGGGGATGCTCGCCCTGGCCGGCGTCGGCTTTGTGATCGGTCCGTCCCTGGCGCTCAGGGCAGGCGGGTACCGGCTCCCCGAGACCACGGCGGCGCTCGCCGCCCTCTGGGTGCTGCTGCTCTTCCTCGCCGTGGGCCCGACGATCAAGGTGATGGGACCGTCCTGGACACCGCTCCCGCTCGTCGTGGCCTCGCTCGCCATCGCCAGGCTCATCGCGGAGCCCCTCAGTGCCTACCTTTCCGAGGAGGAGGAGCAAGCCGAGGCGATCCCGGCCTGGTCATCCGGTCGCTAGACCCACGGCGGTGGCTACCGCCAGACGTTGCCCTTCCTCGAGCGCCGTTGCCAGGCTGTCCTCGTCCATGGTGTGCTCGATGTCACCTCGTAGACGCTCGGCGTAGTGCGTCTCCAGCGGCGATCCCGGTACCCCGAGGCGAGCCCGCAGGCTCTGCGAGGCCGACAGCAGGGTTGCCGCCTTCGCCGCATCGCCCTCCAGCATGGCCACACCTGCGGCGAAGAGCAGGTTGTGGCCGAGACAGTATTGGTTGCCGAGCTCGTACAGGGCGAGGGTCCCTTCCGCGACCTGGGCCCGGGCGGCTTCGATGTCGCCGCGCTGTCGCGAGGCCTCGGCCGCGATCCACAGGGTATGGCCGATGAGGTTGCGGTCCCCGGTCTGCCGGGCGCCGACGAGCACGGCTTGGGCCGTCTCGGAGATTCGCTCCAGCTCCTCGGGGTCCGGATTCTGCTCGGCGTCGACGCGCAGCACACCGGCAAAGGACCGGAGCCACAGTGCGTTGCCGATCCCGGCGAGGTTGCCCTTGGCGGTGAAGATCTGATCGGCGATGTGGATGTGGTCGTCGACCCCTTCGAGATCCCGGTCCTGGATGCCGATGAGGGCGAGGTAGGCGTGCGCCCACGCCCGCAGGGTGTCCGATCCCGTCTCTTCGCCGAGGCGGAGTGCGTCGCCTGCGTGGGTCCGCGCCTCGTCCATGCGTGACAACTCCCAGGCCATCTGTGAGGCGCTCAACAGCAGCCGCCCCAGCATTTGCGGGGGCGCGACCTCGCGGCGATCGAGCAGCCGCGGCAGCCACAGCGCCCAGTCCTCCACATGCGAGTGGAGGAACATGAACCAGGACAGCGAGCCGGCGATCGCCATGCAGGTCTCGATGTCGTCGCTGTCGTATGCCCTTGCCAGGGCGACCCTGAGGTTGTCGTAGTCGGCCTCGGCACGTGCCAGCCACGCGAGCTGGTCCATGCTTCGAACCCCCTTCTCCACCTCTGCGGCGAACTCAGCGAACCATGCCCAGTGACGGTGGAAGGCGTCTGTTTCGTTGCCCTCATCGCTGAGTCGGTCGGCGGCATACTGGCGCAGGGGCTCGAGGAGCCGATAGCGCATGCCGTGGGGCGTCTCGTCGGCGATGATCATCGACTTGGAGACGAGACCGTCGAGGGCATCCAGTACATCGGTGTCGATGGCCGCAGCCGCGCTGGCCTCTATGGCGTCGAGGTCGGCCCCACCGCGGAATACCGACAACCGCGAGAACAGCTCGCGTTCGGCGTCGACCATGAGCTCGTAGCTGGAGTCGATCGTGGCCCGGAGCGCACGACCGGCCGACCCGGTGAGCAGGGCCAGCTGGCGGTCGAGGCGATCGGCGATCTGAGCCACGGTCAGCACCCGCGTTCTGGCGGCGGCGAGCTCGATCGCCAGCGGAATCCCTTCCACCGCCGAGCAGATCCGCGCCACGTGGGGCACCGCATCCGGCCCCAGCTGCCAGTCCGCGTTGGCCTCGGTGGCCCGCTGAACGAAGAGCTCGGCCGCCTCGAAGCCGAGCAACTCGTCCAGGGCGAGGTCCGTGGTGTCGGGTGCCGACAGCGGCTTGACGATGAACACCTGCTCGCCCGGGATCTCGAGCCGATGCCGGCTGGTGGCGATGAACCGAACATCCGGACAGGCGCGGAGCAGATCCTGGGTCGTGGATGCCGCGGCCCCGATCAAGTGCTCGCAGTTGTCGATCACGATGAGCATGCCCCGATCGCTCAGGCGGCTGATCAGCGTGTCGACGACCGAACGGCCGGGCTGTGGCTCGATGCCGATGGACTCGGCGATGGCCGACGGCACGAGTGCAGGGTCGGCGAGCGATGACAGGTCCACCAGCCACGCCCCCCAGGGGAACCGGTCGATGCAGCGGGCGGCCGCCTCGACGGCGAGCCGGGTCTTGCCGGTGCCGCCCGGTCCCGTCAGCGTCACCAGCCGGGCCGTCTCGAGCGCCTCGATGACATCGGCGAGGTCGTCCTCGCGTCCGACGAAGCTCTGCACCAGCGACGGCAGGTTGTTGCTGAAGGCATCGAGACTGTCGAGGGGTGGGAAGTCGGCGCGGAGGCGGGGATGAACCACCTGAAACACCTGCTCGGGTGCAGTGAGATCCTTCAGGCGGTGATCTCCCAGGCTGTGGAGGGTGACCGGCGACGGGAGCCGGCCGTCGACGGCGCGACGTGTCGCCGTTGACACGAGAATCTGGCCGCCGTGTCCGATGGCCATCAGTCGTGCCGCACGGTTCACCGCGGGTCCGTAGTAGTCACCGGCGCGTGGCTGCGCGTCGCCGACGTGGATCCCCATCCGCACCGGGAGCCCCTCCACCGTGGCGAAGTCGCCTTCGTGCAGCGCCAGCTGGGCGGCCACCGCCGCTGCAACCGCATCGGCAGGGCGCTCGAACGCCGCCATGAACCCGTCACCGGTGCCCTTGACGATCGAACCGCCGGCCCCCTCCACGGCCTCGTTGATGATCCGGTCGTGTTCGGCCAGGGCTGATTCCATCTCGTCGCGGTGCGCTTCCCAC
>CAZCBO010000258.1:0-3856 GCA_964496825.1 uncultured Acidimicrobiaceae bacterium | reverse complement strand
TGATCCTCGACGAGTTCGACATGACGATCTGCAACGAGATGCCGGTCGACCACGGCCTCACCGTTCCGCTGTCGATCCTCTACGGGCAGCCCGAGCAGTGGCCGGCCAAGGTGATCCCTCTGGCGGTGAACGTCGTCCAGTACCCGCCGCCGACGGCGCGGCGCTGCTACGCCCTCGGGAAGGCGATTCGGCGGGCGGTGGAGTCGTACCCGGATGAGGAGGACCTCAAGATCGCGGTACTCGGCACCGGCGGCATGTCCCATCAGCTCCAGGGTGAGCGGGCAGGGTTCATCAACACGCCATGGGACACCGCCTTTCTCGATCGGCTCGCCGACGACGCCGACGAGCTGACCGAGATCACCCACACCGAGCTGCTGCGTGACGCCGGGTCGGAGGGCATCGAGCTGGTGATGTGGCTGATCATGCGCGGTGCGCTGAGCCCGACGGTGCACGAGGTGCATCGCCACTACCACGTGCCGGCCTCGAACACCGCGGCGGGGCTGATCATCTTCGAGGGCGAGGAGGCGATGGCCCCCGCCTAGCTCGGGTCGTATCGCTTCAACGCCAGGTGGGCGCCCATCCCCCCGTCCGGGGTCAGGTTGGCGCCGCGGTACCACACCGACTCGTCCGAGAGCAAGAAGGCGACGGTCGGCGCCACGTCCTCGGGCCGTCCCATCCGCTCCAGGTTGCGGACGCTCTCCTGGGCACGTTCGCCGAGCATCTCGATGAATTCGGGAAGGATCGGGGTCTCGATCGGGCCCGGGCTCACCGCGTTCATCCGGATCCCGCGGTCCCGCCAGGTCCAGCGGTTCTGCATCGTCCACACGACCACCGCTTCCTTGGATAGGAAGTAGCTCCTGGCCGTCCCGTCGATGTCGTGTCTGGCGACGAATTCGGCGACACCGTCCCAGCCCACGGCGAGGAATTCGGTGACCTGGTCGATGTTGTCCCGCCAGTTGTTGCCGGCCATCGAGGCCAGGTTGACGATCGAGGCGCCGTCGGCGAGCTTCGGGACCATGCCGAGGGTGAGCCGTTGGGGCGCTAGCGCGTTGACCTCGAGGACCAGCGCGGCGGGCTGGGTCGGCGCCACGCCGGCGATGTTGCACAGACCGTTCGCTCCCTCCGGCAGGGCCTCGATCAGTTCGTCGATCGCCTCGGGATCGGAGAGATCGGCCGCGAAGAACTCGTCGACGTCCGGCGCCGGATTGCGGTCGACGCCGATGACGGTGGCGCCCCGCCGCCGTATCTCGGCAGCGCTCCCCTTCCCGATGCCCGACGCCGCCCCGGTGACGATGACGGTCTTGCCGGTGAGATCCATGGAGCCATTCTGGTCTCCCCCGCTCCAGCGGGGGAGACGCGGCCAGCCGAAGGCTCGTCCGCAGAGGGGGCGGCCTGGGTAGCCTCGGCACCATGACCGAGGTGCGGCCGAAACCGAAGTCTCCAAACCTGCTCGAGGAGTCGGGTCTTCCCCTCGTCTACCCGATCGATCAGCCCGACCTGCAAGCCCCGGACCCGAGAGCCTTCGACATCGCCTCACGGGCCGTGGTCCGCTCGCTCACCAGGATGCAGAAGGAGGCCATCGTCTCCCGCTCCGGGTCATCGGTGGCATGGCGCCTCTCCAGTGATGAGGGTCCCTATCTCCAGGGCCACGACTTCGCCCCCGCCCCGCTGGCGGTCTTCACGACGGGCCTCGCCGCCGACCTGATGCTCAACATCGAACGGGCGCTGGTCTCGGCCGGACTCGCAGCCGAGCCGCTCCGTCTGGTCCTCGACACGCGCTTCACCATGGAGGGCTCGCTCCCCCGCCGCACGATGGTCGGCGGCGCCCTTCCCCCGGAGATCACCGTCCACACCGCCAACGCCGATCGCTCGAGGACCACCGGTGCCGTGCTCTCCGGGGTGATGGCATCCGCAACGGCGGGACTGCTCGGGCCGCCGCTGCTGAGCCGGTTCACCCTCACCAGCAACGGGACCCAGATCCCGGTCGGACGCCCGGCAGCCCTCTACGAGCAGCCTCCGCGGGCCGGCGACCTGGCGGATCGCTTCCCCGAACCCGCCCCGGGCAGTACCGGGGAGCCGATCATCGTCAAGACCTTCGACGTCAGCGGCACCTCTACCGACACCGGGTCGAGCCTCCAGCAGGAGCAGCGCCGCGAGCTCCACATCCACGCCGAGGCGACACGGCGCGACGACGGCATGGCCATCATCGAGGTCCGGGTGGTCAAGCCGAACGGGTCGACGTTCCGGTTCCTCTCCGACGAGCCCAGGGATCTCGGCGGGAAGGGCAGGGCACCGGACGCCATCAGCTATGTCAGCGCAGGGATCGGGTTCTGCTTCATGACCCAGTTCGGCCGCTATGCCAGGATCCTCGGCCGTGACCTCGGCAACTACCTCATCGTCCAGGACACGCGTTTCTCGATCGGGAATCCGGACGCCGATCCGCCGCACGGCGGGCGGGCCGACGCTCCCCGCACCCACGTCTACTTGAGCCCGGCGGGCATGGACGACTTCGCCAGGGATGCCCTCGACGTCGCCGAGCAGACCTGCTTCATCCATGCGATGTGCCGGACCGAGCTGAGGCCGAAGGTGCGGGTAGGCGGCCTCTAGACCTTCAGCCGCATCATCTGCCTGGCGTTCCCCTCGTAGATCCGGGCTCGCACCTCGTCCGTCAGATCGAGGTCCTCGTCGAGGTTCTTGATCGTCTCCCGGATGTAGCCGGGGCCCTTTTCCGGGTCGAAGGGACAGTCCGAGCCGAACAGGACGTGGCCGGGCCCGAAGAACTCGAGCCCGCAGCGCAGGGCCGGCGCCGAGCCGAACACGGCGGTGTCCCCGTAGAACATCCTGAAGTAATCGAGCGGGCGCTTCTCCAACCGATCGAGGATCACCGTGTAGTCCTCGCCGGTGGTCCGAGACCCGAGCTGGTCCATCCCCGGGCCGACCCTGCCCTCGAAGTACGGGGTCATGCCGCCGCAGTGGTGGGTGATGATCTTGAGGTCGGGCCAGCGATCGAAGTACCCGCCGAAGACGAGCCGCGCCATCATGGCGCTGGTCTCGTAGGGCCAGCCGAAGGTCCACCAGATCTCGTACAGGGAGCGGTCCTCGTCGGCGTAGTCCGGCATCGAGGCGCCCCGGATCGGGTGCACCCAGATGGGCAGGTCGTAGGCGACCATGAGCTCGAAGAGCGGCTCGAGATCCGGATGGTCGAGGGCGCTCCCGTTGACGTTGGTGAAGAACTGAACTCCGGTGGCACCGAGCTCGTCGATGGCGCGACGGGCCTCCTCGACCGCCGCGTCGGGGTTGTTGAGCGGCAGCGCCGCCACGAACCCGATGAACCGGTCGTAGCGGTCGACGTAAGCAGCCAGCTCGTCGTTGCCGATCCGGGCGAGTTCGGGTGTTTGGTCGGGCCCCCCGAACGATTCGACGGGCGGAGCGACCATCGTGAGGACCTGCCGGTACTCGTCGCCGAACTGCTCCACCATGTGCAGCCGCGCCTCGACGTCGAGCAGCACCGGCACGTTCCGGACCCGCTTGCCGAGATCGACGACCGACGTCTCCAGCCGGTTGATCTCTTCGAAGTACCGGGGCGTGAAGAGGTGGTTGTAGACGTCGATCTTGAGCACGTTCGACCTCGCTCTTCGCGTGGGAAGCCCGGCGATGCTACCGGACGATCAGCCTCGCAACCCTGCCTGGATGGAGTGTTCAGTGTCGCTTGCCGCGAGGGAAAGTGGATCGGTAAGGTATCGGCGCCCTGTCCGGGCTGGCGAGTTCATTGCCATTAATGGGACAACGAGGGGCGGACAGGCTCCTCTAGGAGGCAATCCAGATGAGAACCAAGCATCGGATATCGAGGTTGCTC
>CAZCBO010000257.1:0-3867 GCA_964496825.1 uncultured Acidimicrobiaceae bacterium | reverse complement strand
GAGGGTGAGATCCTCGGTCTGGTGGGCCCGAATGGATCGGGGAAGTCGACGCTGATCAACATCCTCAGCGGCTTCTATGCGTGCGACGGGGGAAGCATCACGTTCGACGGGGAAGACGCCACCACGATGCCCGCGCACCGCATCGCCGCCCTCGGCATCGCCCGCACCTATCAGATCCCGAGACCGTTCGACACGATGACCCCCCGGGAGAACATCGCGGTGAGCTACATGTTCGGCCATCTCGGCCACTCCCTGCCCGAGGCGCGGGAGTCGGCGCAGGAATGGCTGGACTTCACCGGTCTCGGTGCCGTGGCCGATGTCCCCATCGGAGAGCTGACGCTCCACCAGCTCAAGTTCCTGGAGCTGGCCCGGGCCCTCGCCACGCAACCAAGCCTGCTCCTGCTCGACGAGGTGCTCGCCGGGCTGAATCCGAGTGAGATCGACAAGTCGGTCGAGATGATCCAGCGGATCCACGATCGCGGCATCACCATCCTCATCGTCGAGCACGTCGTGCGTGCCGTTACCGCGCTTTCCAACCGTCTGGTGGTCCTCGATCAGGGCATCGTGATCAGTGAGGGCGAGCCGGCAGCCGTGATGTCCGACCCGGCGGTCGTCGCGGCCTATCTCGGCACCAAGGCGAGCAGTGCTTGAGGTCGCATCGCTCACGGCGGCCTACGGCAAGGCGCAGGTGCTGCACGAGATCTCGCTCGACGTTCAAACGGGGGAGATCGTCGCCATCCTCGGCCCAAACGGGGCCGGCAAGACCACCCTGGTCAACTGTGTAGCCGGAATCCTCCGGCCCACCGCCGGCTCGGTGATACTCGACGGGACGGATCTCCTCGATCTGCCTTCCCATGCGATCAGCAGCCACGGCGTGGCTCTGGTCCCCGAGGGCCGGCGCATCTTCCCCCGGATGACGGTCGCCGACAACCTCGACATCGGCGCCTACGGACCCGACGCCAGAGCCGACCGCGACACCACCCTGGAGTGGGTCCACGAGATCTTCCCCCGTCTCGCCGAGCGACGGGATCAGGAGGCCGGGACCCTCAGCGGCGGTGAGCAGCAGATGCTGGCCATCGGGCGGGCGCTGATGGCTCGACCCAGGCTCCTCTTGCTGGACGAGCCCTCCCTCGGTCTGGCCCCGATCGTCGTCGAGGGGATCTTCGAGGTGCTCGGCGACGTGAACGCCGCCGGGGTGTCGATCCTCCTGGTCGAGCAGAACGCGGCCGAGGCGCTCGACCTCGCCGCCCGGGGCTATGTGCTGGAGGATGGCCGCATCGCCGGAGCCGACGACGCCGACGCCCTGCTCCGCGACGAGCGGCTCCGCAAGGCGTACCTCGGGTTGTGAGGTGGCGACGTAGGCACCCTCCCCGGATGCCTACGGTCCCGACCGATCCGGAACGGCCTCGAGGCTCGAGTGCACGATCTCCCCACCGACGACGGTGAGCACCGACTCGATCGAGTGGATCCGGTCCGGGGCCACGACCAGCGGGTCCTCGGAGAGCAGGGCGAGGTCGGCGTGGCTCCCCGGGCGCAGGTTGCCCCGGGTGGTCTCCTCGAAGGAGCACCAGGCGCCCGCGGACGTGTAGAGACGCAGCGCCTCGTCGCGAGATAGTCGTTGCTGCTCGGATCGTGGCGGCGCGCCGTCGACCGATTCGCCGGTGATCATCCACGCAATGCAGCGCCAGGGGTCGTAGGCACAGGCGGCAGTCCCGTCGGTCCCGGCCGCGACGGGGATCCCGAGGTCCAGCATGGAACGCATGGGAGGGGCATTGGCGACGAGCTCGTCTCCCCAGGTGGGGGCACAGTCGAGGCCTCGCATCGACATCCCATTCTGGATGGTTATGCCCACGCCGAGGTCGCGGACCCTGCGCAGGCTCTCCTCTCCGATCTGGTCGGCGTGACAGATCGTGAAGCGGAGGTCGGCGAGGGTGTCGTGCCCGATCACCTCCCATGCATCCAGGACCACTGCGATGGACGAGTCGAGGATCGAGTGGAGGTGGACCGGCCAGCCCCTTCCGGCGAGAAGAGCCGACATCTCTCGCAAGGCGTCGGCTCGCCCGGTGATGTCCTTCGGCTCGAGGCCCTCCAGGTCGTGGGCGGCGTAGTCGAGCACCTCACCGGCGCCGAGGTATTTGACGTAGTCGTCGCCGTCGCCGGGGGAGACGGTGGAGGCCCACCGCATCATGTCCTCCATCTCCCTACCCGGGTGTGCGGCACCAAGGAGAAACCGCGCCCTGAACCCGCGGTCACCCTCGGCGAAGAGTCGCAGGAACGCATCGTATGACGCTGCGGTGATGCCGAAACCCGAAGCGTCGATCGCGCCGGTCAGGCCAAGGCGGTTGAGCTCCCTGAGGAAGTTGCGGGTGCCGGCCATTGCTTCGTCGAGGTCCTCGACGGCCATTTGGGCGCGCAATGCAGCCATTTCCGGGGGGGAGGCGATCCGCCCGCCGGGAGCCTGACGCTCGCTCCAGCCCATTTCGTCTGCGGCGCGGGCATTGACGAAGGCCTCGGCGTAGGCGCGTTGGACGAACACCGGGTTGTCGGGAGCGGCCCGATCGAGTTCAGCGGGCGTCGGGGCGCGACCCTCCTCGAATTGGCTCGGGTGCCACCCACCGACCACGCCGACCCACCGGCCGGGCCCCAACTCCGCGGCCTTGGAGGAGATGTCGGCGAGGGCCTCGGCCAGGGAGGTTCGGTAGTCCCAGCGGACCTCCCGGTCCCAGGTGCGCCCGGCGCGCACCAGGTGGAGATGCGAGTCGATGAGGCCGGGGATCAGCCGTCGCCCTCCCGCGTCGAGGACGAGGGTGTCGGTTGCCGCCATCTCGAGCATGTCTCGGTTGGTGCCCGACGCCACCACTCGCCCATCGCCGACGGCGATGGCCTCGTCGTCGCGCTCGTGCCCGTCCCAGATGCGGGCGGTGGTGATGATCAGATCGGCGCGCTGCATGTGGGCTCTTTGGTCGGGTTCATGTGCTGCTCACATCCACCCAGCGAGGTCCCCGGATGTTAATTCGCAAGCGCAACTCCCATCCTGGCGGAGTGGACCGACCGATATCGAGTTCTCGATATGTGCTGTCGGCTACGAGCGGGGCGAAACGGTCTCTCTCCTCTGGATCATCCATGCGGTGACCATGTCGGCCCACATGCTCCTGGCCCTGACCAGGCCCGACATGATCAGCGACGTGATGGAGGGACGAGTGGGAGAGATGGAGATCACGGGCTGGGTGGTGGCCTTCTTTGCCATCTTCCGGATCGTCGGTCGTTGTCGATGCATGCTCAGTCGCCGAGTGCGCTCCATACGACCTCACCACCGACCATGGTCAGGTCCGATCTGATCTGCGGCAGGTCCGATGCCGGCACCGAGAAGTAGTCCCCGGACAGGACCGCGACGTCGGCGAGTCGCCCCGGTTCGAGGACGCCCCGCTCGTCCTCCTCGAAGGAGAACCAGGGGGCTTCGCGCGTCATCAGCGAGAGGGCGGAGACTCGATCCAGCGTGTTGTCGGGATCCCAGACCTGGAGGCCGCTGAGCGTCGTGCCGGTGGTGAGCCATTGGAGCGTGGCGAACGGGTTGTAGGTGGCGCCGCGGAGACCGTCGGAGCCGACGGCGGTCCTGATCCCGGCGGCGCGCAGTTGCCGCAGATTCGGCGCAAACGCGAATCGCTCGGCATCCCAGATCTCGACGAACTTGTCTCCTCCCATGCGCAGCATGGCGTCGCCGATGACGCCGACGCCCATCGCGGCGAGGCGGTCGTAGTGCGCCTCGGTCAACGACATCCCGTGGACGATGGTCCAGCGGAGCGAGTCGATGGGGGTGGAGGCGTGGACCTTGGACCACAGGTCGATGACCAGCTCGGTCGTGTCCGG
>CAZCBO010000256.1:0-3874 GCA_964496825.1 uncultured Acidimicrobiaceae bacterium | reverse complement strand
GGGGGGGCAGGTTCTCGGCCTCCCAAGGGGGGAGCCTCCCCTCCGTCCACCTGAGAAGAGATGACACAATGAGGGCCGTGGATCTCCCGTCGAAGCTCACCGAACCGGTCCGCAGCCGGGTCGCGACCGCAGCGCTGGCGCCCTTTGGCCACGCCCCCTATCCGCTGGCGAACAGCCTCGAGTACGACGGAGACCCCGGTCTCATCGGACCCGGATCGGTGTCCTGGATGGTGATCGGCGACTCCGCCGCGTTCGTCGGTGGCATTCGTGGCTTGCTCATCCAGGCCGCTCACCCGGAGGTGGTCGCGGGCGTCGGCGACCATTCGCGATACCGCCAGGATCCGCTGGGACGGCTTTCCAGAACATCGGCCTACGTCACCGCCACGACCTACGGTGCCATGCCCGAGGTCGAACATGCCGTGGCCCAGGTGCGCCGGATGCATCGGGTCGTCTCGGGGGTTTCGAGCAGGGGCATCCCCTATGACGCAGGCGACCCCGGGCTGTCGGCATGGGTCCACAACGCCTTGACCGACTCGTTCCTCACCGCACATCAGGCCTATGGCGGCAAACCGCTCACAGCGGAGGACGCGGATCGGTTCGTCGCCGAGCAGGCCAGGATCGGGACGCTGCTGGGGTCGGATCCCATGCCGGAGACCGCGACCGAGCTGTCGGAATGGATCGAGCGGCATCCGGCCCTGGCGCCCTCACCGGAAATGCTCGACGCCGTAGACTTCCTCACCGATCCTCCCTTGCCTCCGACGGTGTGGCTCGGCTACAAGACGCTTCTCGAAGCCGCGATCGCGATCACCCCGCGCCGGCTGCGGCGCATTCTCGGTGTCTCCGCAGCGCCGGGAGCCGGTGTCGTCGGTCGAGGCGCCGTTGCCGGACTCCGCTGGGCGCTCGGGTACTCCCCGTCCTGGAAACTGGCCCTTATCCGGTCGGGCGTCCCCGTGCCGGAGGAGCTGTTCAAACAGCCGGTGCGGACGTCGGAGCGCTAGATGCCTCCGTCGGTGGTCTGGTTCCGGCGCGACCTGCGCCTCGCCGACAACCCGGCATGGTCGGCGGGCACGCACGCACCCCACGTCTGTCCGCTCTACGTCATCGACCCGGCCCTGTACGGTGCGGCAACGGCAAGACGGCGGTCGCTGCTCGTTCATGGCCTACGGGCGCTCGACCAGGAGCTGAAGCGGCTCGGTGGGCGTCTTCGTGTCGAGCACGGCGATCCGGCGGTCGTCGTTCCGCAAGTGGCGAAACACCTGAGCGCTGAGATCGTCCACATCAACCGCGAGGTGACACCGCACGGCGCCGAGCGCGATCGCCGGGTCGGCGATCGGACGAAGCTCCAGGAACACGACGGCGTCTACGTGCACCCACCCGGCTCGGTGGTGACGGGAGCGGGAACGCCGTACCGGGTGTTCACGCCGTTCCATCGGAAGTGGTCGCAGCTGCCGGTGCCGGCGGCACCGGTCGCCGGGCGAGCCGTACCGACCCAACGACCCGGCGACGGGATCCCCGAAGAAGGGACGCCACCGATTCCCGCCGGGGAGGAGGCGGCACGCGAGCGGCTCGAGCGCTTCATCGACCGTATCGATCGATACCACGAGGACCGTGACCGTCCCGACCTCGACGCCACGAGCCATCTGTCCGTCGATCTCAAATACGGATGGATCGGACCACGGACGGTGCTCGAAGCGATCGACGGGGACTCCGCGGGTCGCCAGGCCTTCACCAGGCAGCTGGCGTGGCGGGACTTCTACGGTCACCTGATCGCCGATGCCCCCGCGTCGGTGGTGACCGCGCTGCGGGCCGAGTATGACTCGATCGCCTGGCGCGACGCACCCGGGGATCTGGAGGCATGGCAGCGGGGTGTGACCGGCTATCCGATCATCGACGCGGCGATGCGCCAACTCGCCGCCGAGGGGTGGATCCACAATCGCCTGCGAATGCTGGTCGCCTCGTTCCTCGTCAAGGACCTCCTCATCGACTGGCGCACCGGCGAGCGCTTCCTGCGCCGCCAGCTCATCGATGGTGATCTCGCACAGAACGTGGGGAACTGGCAATGGGTGGCCGGAACCGGTGCCGACGCCACACCGTACTTCCGCATCCTCAATCCGGTCACACAATCCCGCCGCTTCGATCCCGACGGCACCTATATCCGCTCCTGGGTCCCCGAGCTCGGAGCGGTGCCGGCCTCGCTCATCCACGCGCCCTGGGAAGCGGCGCCGGAGGACCTGGCAGCCTTCGGTGTTGCGCTCGGCGAGGCTTATCCCGAGCCGATCGTCGACCACGCCGTGGCAAGAGAGCGCACTCTCGCCGCATATGCAGCCGCCCGGGACCGAGCTCCCGGACGTGACCGCTAGGAGTCGGTTGCGCCGCTAGCTCGGCGGGCGAGGAATTCGAGGGTTGCTCGAACGATGAGGAGCTGGGCCTCTTCGCGGGTGATCCCTGGCTCCCCGTCGCCGGGCTGGGGCCCGTAATCACCGAAGTGGCTGTGGACTGCGCCCCCCACGGCTACGAACGTGGTGGTGGGGGGAAGATCGTCGACAGAGGCCCTGATCTCGTCCGTGCTGGTGAGACCGTCGTCGCTGCCGTACACCGAGAGCGCAGCAAACCCCCGATCCGATAGGTTGGACGCAGGCAGCGACGCCCACAGCACGAGGTCGTTGATCGAGTCCGTGTCCGCGGCGTTGTCGGCCGCCACAACGCCGCCGAGGGAGTGGCCGGCGACGACCCAGCTGCCGATTTCGGGATGGTCCGCAGCCCAATCGGGTGCGAATCCGGTGGCGAGGAACGCTACTCCGAGCGGTTGCTTCACGATCACCACATGATGCCCGGCTTCGGCGATCGGCCGCAGGATGTGGGCGTAGGCCCTGGCATCGATCCGTGCGCCGGGCTGGAAGATGAGGCCGATCCCCGTACGCGTTCCCGTCGGTGTCATCGTTATTGCCGACGTCGACGCCACCACGCGCACCGAGCCGTCGGACTCCATCGACGTCAGGGCCCGTTCGGTAGCCTCGAACGGTGTCAACCACCAGGCGAGCGCTGCCACGAGGACCAGGCCGAGCGTGGCGAGGCCGGCCAGCACGAAGCGCGTCGGTATCGATCGCCTGAGGATGGCCAACACAACTGCCAGGAGACCAAGCGAAACGGCCCCCGCATACACCGCCCAGTAGGACGGGTGTCCATCGACGAGCGCACCACCTGCGGTGGTCGATGCCCACGCGGCCGCCGCAATGAGCGCGACACCTCCATAGAGGTAGGGCTTCTTGAATGGGCCGATCATGCAATCGCGATCCTACGAGCCGACAGCGACCGTTCAGGAGGCGCAATCATGGGACGAAGCGTCTCGTCTCGTGCATCTCGAATCATTCGGAGCGCCGTGCAATCCTGGATTGGCGCGCTCGATCCGTGATCCATCTCGCCCACCGGTAACGAAGGAAGATCATGACCACAGCAACACTCGACCAGAAACCACTCGACCAGGCCGTCGCCGACACGCCAGAATCGCGTTGGCAGCGACTCCGCGCCTACAACATCGGCATGGGGACCCTGCACCTGATCCAGGCGCTGCTCGTCCTCGCACTCGCCAACGACTTCGCCCTGCCGGTGACCGCGACGTTCCTCGAGGGTCCTCCGGGGACCGACTCGTCCTTCACCGAGCTGTTCTCGGTGAGCATCGCCTGGGGGGTCGCCGCCTTCCTGTTCATGTCGGCGATCGCCCACTTCACCGTGTCCGCTCCCGGCGTCTTCGGCTGGTACCGGCGCAACTTGATGTACGACCGCAACTACGCCCGTTGGATCGAGTACGCCTTCAGCTCCTCGCTGATGATCGTGCTGATCGCCATGATCACCGGGATCTCAGATGTGGCCGCGC
>CAZCBO010000255.1:0-3874 GCA_964496825.1 uncultured Acidimicrobiaceae bacterium | reverse complement strand
GACGTACCGGGCTTGGAACCACGGGGTTTCCGATGGGTGATCACCGGGCGTCTCGCCGTCTCCGATCGCATCGGCGGGTCGGGATTCCAGCACCGCAAGGTCCGCCGCGAGGAAGAGATCAAGTGGCTGACCGACAAGGGGATCAACACGATTCTGAGCTTCCTCTCGTCCAGCCAGAACCGGAGCGCCTACGACGAGGCGGGGTTCCGCTTTCTCAGCCACACCGTCGAGGGCATGCCGGACGAACCCGAGGAGATCGATGCCATCTTCGCCGCCATGGACGATGCCCTGGCGCCACCCGGTGCCTCGGTCCTGGTCCATCGCGACACGGTCGATGAGACGATGTCGGGCCTCCTCGCCGGATACCTCGTGCACTCCGGTCTCGTTGCGGATCCCATCGTGGCGACGTCGCTGATCCAGGAGATTCTGGGCCGACCGCTGGGCCCGGAGGGGCGCCGGCTCATCCCGAGCGGCTGATCTAGTCTTCCTCCCCCGGACCGATACCGAGAAAGGATCGGAGCCCATGCGGATCGCACTCGTCGGCCCCGGCCGGGCCGGAACCGCCCTCGCCCTTGCGCTGCAGCGTGCCGACCACGACATCCTCTCGGTGACCGGACGCGATCGGGAGCGAACCCGCCGGGCGGCGCGGCGGCTGGACGCCGAGCCGCTCGGGCTCGATGCTGCGCTTCCGCCGGCCGACCTGCTGCTGATCACGGTCAGCGACGGGGCCATCGCGTCGGTTGCCGAGCAGCTGGTCCCGGTGACCGGGGAGATCGGCGCCGCCGTGCACGTCTCGGGGGCCACGTCGGTCGAGGCGCTCAAACCGCTATCCGAAGCCGGGCTCGACACGGGATCGTTCCACCCTCTCCAGACCCTGCCCTCGGCCGAGGCGGGCGCCGCAGGGCTCGAGGGGGCCTGGATCGCCATCACTGCGGATCCGCCGCTCCGTGACGTGCTCCACGAGCTCGCCACCTCGATCGGAGGTCATCCGTTCGACCTCGATGACACACAGAAGGCCACCTATCACGCGGCGGCCGCCGCCGCCGCCAACTTCCCCGTGGCCGCCTTAGCCGTGTCCCACCGGCTGTTCGCGGCCGCGGGAGTGCCCTTCGAGGCGGCCCGACCGCTGGTGGAGGCCGCCGTGGCCAACGCCTTCGACCACGGTCCCGCCGAGTCGCTGACCGGCCCGGTGGCCCGCGGTGACGTCGGAACCGTCGACGCCCAGCTCGCCGCCATCGCCGCAGAGGCTCCGCAGATTGAGGAGGCGTTCCGGTCGTTCGTGTCGGCAACCGCCGCGGTGGCGGGAACCGCCGAGCGGTTCGAGGGCGACCGATGAGGATCGTCACCACCTTCGAGGGTGCTCGCAAGGAACAGCGTGGCGTGGTCGGCTTGGTTCCGACGATGGGGTTCCTGCACGAGGGCCATGTGAGCCTCATCGACGCCGCCGGGGAGTCGAACGACACCGTGATCGTTTCCCTCTTCGTCAACCCACTGCAGTTCAACGAGCAAGCGGACCTCGACGCCTATCCCCGCGACCTCGACCGTGACGCCCGGCTTGCCGAGGCGGCAGGGGCCGACGTGTTGTTCGCTCCCGCCGATGGAGAGATGTATCCCGATCCCCCTCGGACGGCGCTGCACGTGGCGGGCGTGAGCGAAGGGATGGAGGGTGAGCACCGGCCCGGTCACTTCGACGGGGTCTCGATCGTCGTGGCCAAGCTGCTCGCCGGCCTGCGGCCCGATCGCGCCTACTTCGGGCGTAAGGACGCTCAACAGCTGGCGGTGGTGAGCCGCCTCGCCGCCGATCTCTCCTTCCCGGTCGAGATCGTGGGTCGGCCCGTCGTTCGGGAGCAGGACGGGTTGGCCCTGTCGTCGCGCAACGCGCTGCTCGGGCCGGCAGATCGCCGCGCCGCGCTGAGCCTGTGCGCAGGGCTCGAGGCCGCGGCCGATGCCGTCGAGCGGGGAGAGGGAAGCGCCGCGGCCCTGGAGCGCATTGCCAGACGCCCGATCGCCGCAGAGCCGGGAGCCGACCTCGAGTATGCGACCCTCGCCTCCCAGTCCGACGCCGCCCCGCTCAGGGGACTGGACGAGCCTTCGTTCCTCGCCGTGGCGGCACGGGTGGGGCGGGTTCGGCTCATCGACAACGTCCACATCGACAGCGCCGGCGATCGCTGGGTCCCCGACCTGGGGTCCCGCCTCGACGGCCCGTCCATTCTCTACGAGGAGGCCTGATGCTGCTCGCCATCGACGTCGGCAACACGCAGATCGCCGTCGGCATCTTCGACGGTGAAGCGCTGACCGGGCACTGGCGGTTCTCGACCGTCGACCGCACCGACGACGAGATGCGCTGGGAGATCAGCGGTGTGCTGGCCCTCGACGGCTTCACTCCGGAAGACATCAAGGGCGTGGTGATCGCCAGTGTCGTCCCATCGGTGACGACCACCCTGCGCGCCGCCGCCCCCGCCCTCACCCACGGGGGTGACGTCGTGGTGGTCGAACCGGGCACCAAGACCGGGATGCCGATCCTCATCGACAACCCTCGAGAAGTCGGTGCCGACCGCATCGTCAACGCCGTGGCAGCCAGGGAGCGCCACGGGATGCCGGCGATCGTCGTCGACTTCGGGACCTCGACGAACTTCGATGTGGTGTCGACCGAGGGTGCCTACATCGGCGGGGTCATAGCCCCCGGGGTCGAGATCGCCACCAACGCCCTGGTCGGTGGCACCGCGGCGCTGCGTCGGGTCGAGTTCACGCCGCCACGCTCGCCAATCGGCAAGGGGACCGTCGAGGCCATTCAGAGCGGTGCCCTGTACGGCCACGCCGGGTTGGTCGACGGACTCGTGGCGCGGATCAGCGGGGAGCTCGACGCCGAACCGATCACCCTCGCCACCGGGGGTCTCGCCTCTACCATCGTCCCCCACTGCCGGCTGGTCGACACCATCGACGAGTATCTGACCCTCGAAGGCCTCCGGCTGATCTACGAGATGAATCAATGAGCGACGACACCGCAACGAGCGAGGATCCGCTCGTCGCCGCTCGAATCGCCAAGCACGAGGACGTGCTGAGCTCCGGCGGCTACCCCTATCGCTTCGAGCGCACCGACCTCGCCGTCGAGCTGGCGGAGCGCCACGGGTCGCTGGCACCCGGGAGCGAAACCGGGGAGCAGGTGACGGTGGCGGGGCGGCTGATGAACGTCCGGGACATGGGCAAGCTCGCCTTTGGGGTGCTCCAGGACCGGTCGGGCCGCGTCCAGCTCTTCGCCTCACAGGACGTGCTCGGCGAGGAGGAGTATGCACGCTTCCTCGACCTCGACACGGGGGACTGGATCGGCGCCGGCGGCGAGGTCGTCACCACCAAGAAGGGCGAGCTGTCGGTGAAGGTGGAGTCCTTCACGCTGCTCGCCAAATCGCTGCGCCCCCTTCCCGAGAAGTGGCACGGGCTCAAGGACGTCGAGGCGCGGTCCCGACGCCGGTACGTCGACCTCATGGTCAACGAGCACGCCAGGGAGACGGCATTGACCAGGGCGGCCATCGTCTCGGAGCTGCGGCGCCAGTTCGAGGATCGCGGCTACGTCGAGGTGGAGACCCCGATGCTGGCGCCCCAGGCGACGGGAGCGATCGCCCGTCCCTTCACCACGCACCACAACGCTCTCGACCTCGACCTCCAGCTGCGGATCGCCACCGAGCTCCACCTCAAGCGCCTGGTCGTCGGCGGCCTGGAGCGGGTCTTCGAGATCGGGCGCATCTTCCGCAACGAGGGCGTCGACGCCACGCACAATCCCGAGTTCACGATGCTCGAGGCCTACGAGGCCTTCGCCGACTACGAGGACATCATGGGCCTCGTAGGCCTCGAGCATCGGGAACTCGGGATTGTGCGT
>CAZCBO010000254.1:0-3883 GCA_964496825.1 uncultured Acidimicrobiaceae bacterium | reverse complement strand
GGGATCAGCGTCCGATCGAAGTCCCAGACCAGGGCGATCACCGTCTGGGTGTGCAACGGAACCGGCATCCCTCTGAGATTAGGACCCTACGGCTGCTCGAACCCTCCGAACACCACGGTGTCGTCGATGAGCCACCACGCCTGGAGCCGGCACGGCGTGCCGCGCAGCTCGCCGTGTGCCTCACCAATGCGATCGAGTGCGATCAACACCACCGGCTGCCAGCCCTTCTCGGCGAGGGCCCACAGACCGGGGGCGAGCGACGCGATCTCGACTCCGCTGTCCAGCACGATCTCGATCACCCGGTCGGCCGAGGAGACGACGGCGCGCAACGATCCGACGCCCTTGGAGACGTCGAGGAGCTCGGCGAGCGGCATCTCGGTGGCGAGGTCGCGGCGCCTCGCGTACACCTCGAGGGTTGCGGCAGCGACCCGATCCACGTCGGTGAGGGTTTCGTGAACGGCTACGGCCATGTGCGCTCCTGCGTGAGTTACATCATTGTAGTTCAGAGAAGCCGCAAGCGACAAGACGCAAGCTACGAGCGGCGCTCCAGGATCTCCCGGACCGACTCGATCGTGTCGGCATCGTCGGGATCCTTGTCCTCCCGGTACCCCTTGACCCGGGCGAACCGGAGAGCGACGCCACCGGGATAGCGCGACGAGCGTTGGACCCCGTCGAAGGCGATCTCGTAGACGATCGCCGGCTCGAGGTAGACGACGTGGCCCTCCCGATGGTCCTCGATCTCGAGGAACCGCTCGGTCTGCCAGGCCAGCATCTCGTCGGTCAGCCCCTTGAAGGTCTTGCCGAGCATGACATGGCCGCCGGTCTCCGGGTCCCTGGCCCCGAGGTGCAGGTTGGACAGCCATCCCCGCCGCCGTCCCGAGCCCCACTCGGCGGCGAGGATCACCAGGTCGAGGGTGTGCGCCGGCTTCACCTTCAGCCACGCCCCGCCGCGACGACCCGCCTCGTAGGGCGCGTCGGCCTGCTTCACCACCACCCCTTCGTAGAAGGCGCCGACCGCCTGGTCGTAGAAGGCGACCGCTTCCTCACCGTCGGTCGTCACGATGGCGGTGATCAGCTGCTCGGCAGGAATGATGGACTCGAGCACCGCCCGCCGCTTCAGGGTCGGCAGGTCGATGAGATCCTCGCCATCGTGGTGCAGGACATCGAAGTAGAACGGCGTCAGCTGCCGCGAGCCGTCGTCGGTCCCGAACCGGGTCATCGAGTCCTGGAAGGACTCGGCCGTGCCGTCGGAACCGAGGACCAGGGCCTCGCCGTCGAGGATCACCGAGTCGACCGGCAACGCTCGCGCCAGGTCGACGATCTCGGGAACCCGCTCGGTGATGTCGTTGAGGTTCCTGGTGAAGACCCGGACCATGTCACCGTCACGGTGGACTTGGATCCGCAACCCGTCGAGCTTCCACTCCACCGCAGCCTCCCCGACCGCTACGACGGCCGCATCCGCCGACTCGGCAGTCTTGGCGAGCATCGGCTGGACGGGCGTCAGCACGCTGAGCCCATAGCGATCGAGCGCCGCGGCACCGTTGACCAGCGCATCGGTGGCGACCGCGGTGAGGCTGCCGGACACCATCGCCGCCCGTCGTACCGCACCCGGGTCGGCGTCGATCGCCTCGGCCACCGCATCTGCCATGACACCTTCGAGGGCGCCCTGCCGGAGATTGCGCAGGATGAGCCCGCGGAGGAAGTCCTGCTCGGCGGCGGTCGCCCGAGCGAACAGTGCCGAGAGGAGCTCGGCCTTCGCCGCCTTCGAGCCCGGGCCGGCGGTCGCCGCCAGCTCCTCGAGGGTCCCGTCCACGCCGGCCAGCGTGAGCGTCGCCGTCTCCGCCGGGGTCTCGTCGATGGTGTACACCGTGGCGTAGCCGGCGCCGAGCCGGTCCTGGCGCGGCTGTCCCGAGAGATATGACACGCCAATCGGTGCTTCTCGTGGGGACAACTCCCCGAGCAGTGCGGCGAGGATGGCGATCTTCTTCGACCGTGCCCGCGTCGACCGCACCGCCTCCGAGGTCTCGACGAGCCGTGCCAGCAGCATGTGCCGAGGGTACCGGGCCGCGAAGGGGGCGACCGGCCCTAGCGGGCACTCCCGGGTTCTGTGCAGATTCGGTAGTGAGGCAAACCCGGGAGGTTTGAGCCATGACGACCATCACCGCGGATCAGTCGCTCGACCGCACAGGCAAGACCATCACCACCTTCGTGGTCTACGACCTGAGGACGGCACTGGAACAGATGGCCGAGGGACAGGTACTCGAGCTGCTCACCGACGACTACGAGGCCTTCGAGGCCGACATCGCCGCCTGGTGCGAGGCCACGGGCCAGGTGCTGCTGTCGTCGCAGCGCATCGAGAAGGGGCTCCGCTTCCTCATCGAGAAGCGGACCCCCAAGACGAAGGAGTCCAGCCTGGCCATGATCCTGTCGCCCGACGGTCTGGAGGAGCTGCTCTCGCCCCTGGGGTTCGCCCTCGCCGCCGCCCTGGAGGGCATCGACGTCTCCCTGTACATCCAGGGCCCGGCGGTGCGCGTCGTGACCAAGGGCTTCCAGCCGAAGCTCAAGGGCTGGTCGCGCCCGTTCACCCGATTCGCCCAGGCGGGGATGGCCGATGCCGGTCACATCCACGCCCAAGAGAAGCTGCGTCAGCTTCGGAGTCTCGGTGCGGCGATCTATCTGTGCGCGGGTTCGATGGACCACTTCAAGGTCCGGAGGGAGGACCTGATCTTCGACGACCTGCCGATCGTGGAGTACCTGACCTTCATGTCGGTGATGGAAGACGCCGATGTCAGCCTCTACATCTAGGCCGCTCGCAGCCTGGATCGCCCTGGCGCTCCTCGGCGCCTCGCTCGTTGCCGTCGCGGTGGCGCCGACGGTGATGCCCGAGTCCTATTCCTGGGTGGAGCACTCCATCAGCGAATCGGCAGCCCAGGGCATCGAGAACGCCTGGCTGGCGCGCCTCGGGCTGCTCCTCTTCGGGTTCGCCGTCCTGACCCTCGTGGCCATCGCCGGGGAGGCGTGGGGCATGGCAGGCAGGCTCGCCCACGGACTCTACGGGTCTCGATCATCGCGGTCGCGACCTTCGCCGCCGCCCCGTGAGAGGAGATGCCGTTCGACGAGTTCGAGGACTTCCTGCACTCGGCTGCGTCGTCTCTCGTCGGCGTCGCCTTCGCCGTCGGGGTGGTGATCGTCACGCTGCGCCGCGGCCCGAACGCCGGTCCGATCCGGGTGCTCGACGCCATCGCCGTCGTCGCCGCCGTCGCGATTCCCATCATCATGTTCAACATCACGGGTGTGGCCGGTGGCTTCCAACGGGCCATGTTCGTCATCTCGTACCTGTGGTACGGCGCAGAGGCCGTTCGATTCGCGACGAGCGTCAGCTCCGAAACCGGTCAAACGGTTCGAGCGTGACCCCCGCCTCGTCGAGGGCGGCGTCGACCGACCCGGCGATCGGGGCGAGATCGAGCGCCGCTCCGGCCTCCCAGGGATCGGGCTCGACCAGACGAGCCTCGATCGAGCCGAGGGTGACCCCCGCCGGCCCGCGGTCGAGCTCGTCCCAAGCCAGCGGCGCCGCCACCGGTGCTCCCGGCTTCGGACGGAGTGAGTACGGCACCACGGAGGTGGCCCGCGGTGTGTTGCGGAGCCAGTCGACGAACACCCGGCCTTCCCGGTCGGCCTTCTTGAAGGCCGTGGTCATGAGATCGGGGTGGGCGGCAACGGCGAGCGCGGCGGTTCCGCGCGCCAGGTGGTGGACCGCATCGGCTCCGAGGGTGCGCTCGATGCGCGCCCGGAGATGGAAGCCCTTCGACCCGGTTCCCATCAGGAGCGTGTCGATGCCGAAGTCGGCCAGGAAGTCCCGCATGGTCGTCGCGGTAGTCGCCGC
>CAZCBO010000253.1:0-3917 GCA_964496825.1 uncultured Acidimicrobiaceae bacterium | reverse complement strand
ATCAGGTTCTCGAAGCGCGACTCCACCCACTTCACCGGCTTCCCGATGACCAGCGAGGCCGCAGTGGCCACGACGTAGCCGGGGTAGACCGGCACCTTGTTGCCGAACCCGCCGCCGATGTCGGGCGAGATGATCCGGATGTTCTGCTCCGGCAGACCGGCCACGAGGGCAAACACCGTGCGGTGTGCGTGCGGGGCCTGGGACGTCATGTAGATCGTGGCCTGGCCTGTAGCCGGGTTCACGTCGGCGACGACACCGCAGGTCTCGAGCGGTGCGGGGTGCGACCGCGGGTAATGCGTCTCCAGCGTCACCACCCGGTCGGCCTTGGAGAAGGCCTCCTCGACCTTGTCCGCGTCGCCGGCGTCCCATTCGTAGGCGACGTTGTCGGTCTTGTCCTCCTTGTCGGTCCTGATGATCGGTGCGCCGGGATCGAGACCCTGCTGGGGACTGGTGATCACCGGGAGCGGGTCGTAGTCGACGACGACCGCATCGGCGCCGTCCCTGGCGATGTACGGATCGGTGGCGATGACGGCGGCGACCTCCTGGCCCTGGAACCGCACCTTGTCCGTCGCCAGCACCGCCTGGGTGTCGCCGGACATCGTCGGCATCCACGCCAGGTTGTACCCGGCGAGCAGCTCGCCGGTGACGACGGCGAGCACGCCATCGATCGCCTCGGCAGCCGACGAGTCGATGCCCTTGATCTCGGCGTGTGCCCACGGGCTGCGGGTGAATGCCATGTACAGCATCCCGGGCAGGACGATGTCGTCGACGAAGTTGCCGGCACCCTGGATCAGCCGGTCGTCTTCGTGCCGCCTGACGTTGTGGCCGACACCCCCGACCTCGGGGCTCGTCGCCGGAGCGTGATGATCGGTCGTGGTCATGCTCCACCTCCCGCCTGTGCCAGCTCGCCGGCGCGCTGGATCGATTTCACGATGTTGACGTAGCCGGTGCACCGGCACAGATTCCCGGAAATCGCCCATCGGACCTCGTCCTCCGATGGGCTCGGGTTCTCTTCGATGAGCGCCGAGCCGACCAGCATCATCGCCGTGGTGCAGAATCCGCACTGCAGGCCGTGCTCCTCCTTGAAGGCGGTCTGGATCGGGTGCAGGTTCCCGTTCTGCTTCAAGCCCTCGACGGTCGTGATCGACTTCCCGTTCGCCTGCACGGCGAAGATCGTGCACGACTTCACGGGCTTGCCTTCGAGCAACACGGTGCACACCCCGCAGTTCGTCGTGTCGCACCCGATGTGGGTCCCGGTGAGCCCGAGCCCGCTGCGGATGAAGTCGACGAGGAGGGTGCGCGGCTCCACGTCTGCCGAGTGCTCGGCTCCATTGACGGTGACGGTGATCTCCATCGCGTCCCTCCTCTCTACGCCGAGGCCCCGGCCAGCGATGCGGCGAGGCTCCGTTCGGTGAACACCCTGACGACGTCCTTCTTGTACTCGGCCGAGCCCCGGACGTCCGAGGCGGGGGAGCAGGCGTCCTTGGCGATTTGCGCCGCCTCGGCGAAGAGCTCCTCAGAGGGGTGGCTCCCGACGAGCAGGCGCTCGGCCGCGGTGACCTTGAGGTTGTGCGGGTGCACCGAGGTGAGGGCGATGCCCGCCTTGGAGATGCCCCCATCGTCGCCGAGCTCGAGGTGGGTGGCGACGCCGACGGTGGCGTAGTCGCCGACCCTGCGTTCGAGCTTCTGGTAGTTGCCGCCTCCCCTCGGCTTGGCGTGCTCGTGGGTCACCCTGCTCTCGTAGCGAGGGACGCGCACCTCGACGACCATCTCGGTCGGGTCGAGCGAGGTACTGAACATGTCGGTGAGGAACTCGGTGATCGGGATCACGCGCTGCCCGCCGTCGCGGCTCTCCGCCACGACCTCGGCACCGCAGGCCAGCATCACCGAGGCCCAGTCGCCCTCGGGGTCGTGGTGGGCGACCGAGCCGACCAGTGTCCCGCGGTTGCGCACGATCGGGTCGGACACCCAGGGTGCGGCCGAGGTCATCGCAGCGTTCTCCGTCTTGACCAACTCGGAGTTGACGATGTCGTTGTGCCGCACCAGCGCCTTGACGACCAGGTGACCGTTGCCGATCGAGATGCCGTCGAGACCCGGCAGGTTGTTGATGTCGACGAGCGTGCCCGGGCTGGCCAGGCGGAGCTTCATCATCGGGACCAGGCTCTGGCCGCCGGCGAGGATCTTGACCTCGCTGCCACGCTCGGCGAGGACGTCGAGCACCTCTTCTTTGGTCTCGGGGGCGATGTAGTCGAACGCTCTGGGATACATGGACATACCTCCATGACTCGCCGCGCGCAGAAGGCGAGTCCTCGCCTAGAACCCAATGGCGACACTAGAGCAGTGTTCAGTGCCACGGAACAAAGTTTTCGCGCTCTCCTGTTCTTGCGTAATGAGGGCCCGTATGCGGGCTGTGGCTACGCAAGAACGGCTAGGCCGTCCCCTCCTCCTCGCCCCGCTGGGTGTGGATCCTGCCCTCCTGGCCGCGCAACGACAGTCCGGTGCCGACGCCGTAGCGGACCCTGGTGATCTCGGCGAGGATCGACAGGGCCACCTCGGCGGGTTGCTCGGCCCCGATGTCGATGCCGATGGGGGCGTGGATGAAGTCGATCTCGTCCCGGCTCCACCCGGCGGCCGCCAGCCGCTCCGCCCGCTCCCGCGAGGTGCGGCGGCTCCCCATCGCCCCGATGTACCGGATCGGCTTGTCGCGAACCGCCGGGAACACCGGGTCCTCGAACCGGGCGTCGTGGCTGAGCAGCACGACATAGGTGCGCCGGTCGGGCTTCACCTGCTCGAACGCCTTGTCCGGCCACTCCGGGATCAGCTGATCGACGTTGGGGAAGCGCTCCTCGGTGGCCCACGTCTTTCGGGCGTCGGAGACGATGACGCGGAACCCGAGCTCCTGGGCCATCCGCGAAAGCGGTTGGGCGACGTGCCCTGCGCCGAAGATCAGCAGCAGCGGCTGGGGAGCGATGGTCTCGATGTAGATCTCCCGGTCGCCGTAGGTCAGGGTTCGGTTCTGCTCGTGCTCCATGAGCTCGCCGGCGTCGGCGATCACATCATCGACGACGTCGTCCGGGAGGGTGCCGGCGACGATGCCTTCCTCGGCGTCGAGCACCGCCTTCGTGCCGATGTCGGGCCCGGCGACGATCGTGACCACTGCCCCGAGGCGCTCCCGTTTGGCGAGGTCCCGGATCGCGCCCACGATCGACATCACAGCTTCTCGATGAAGACCTGGATCGTCCCTCCGCAGGTCAGCCCGACCTCGAAGGCGTCCTCGTCGGCGATGCCGTAGGTGACGAGCCTGGGCTCACCCGTCTCCAGCACGTCCTGGGCATGGAGGTAGACGTCGTTCTCCACGCAACCGCCCGACACCGAGCCCTCCATATCACCCTCCGAGGAGACGAAGAACTTGGCGCCCTCGGGCCGCGGTGCCGAGCCGATGACCCGGACCACGGTGGCCGAGGCCACCTCCTTGCCCTGGGAGGTCCAGCGGTCGATGAGATCGAGTTCTTGCTGAAGCATCGTTACGCCTCCGCACCGACTCTAGGAGTACGGGGACGGCTCCGCTTCGGGACCCCCTCCAGCAGCTTCACCACCGCCGCCAGGTCCGACAGCGTCGCCACCGGGAGGAAGTCGTCGACATACGGCAGCGCGGCCCGCATCCCGCGAGTCTCGGGTGTGAACCCGGCTCTGCCCGCCAGCGGGTTCAGCCACACCACCCGGTGCACGGTCCTGGCGAAGGCAGCCATCTCGCGGCGGAGCAACTCGGGGTCGCCGCGATCCCACCCGTCGGAGATGATGAGCGCCACCGGACCGCCGCGCACGATCCGCCGGCTCCAGTTCTTGTTGAAGTCCGCCAGCGCCTCGCCGATCAGCGTCCCGCTCGACCAGTCGTGGACCGCGCTACCGACCCTGCT
>CAZCBO010000252.1:0-4012 GCA_964496825.1 uncultured Acidimicrobiaceae bacterium | reverse complement strand
GCCCGCATCGCCTCGGGATTGTTGTACCACAACATCGCTTTCCCTTCTCTCCTCCGGTGGTGCCGGATTGACATCGTTATGATGTCACAATGATGTCATCTTGTCAACCACCTTTTGCACGAACCCAGGGTCGGCATCGAACGGGAGACGAACCCTGGGTTCGCGACGAGGGGAGGTATCATTGGTGGTGACCACCCCGGGGAGCTCGTCGAGCTGAGAGGGCGGCCCCGAGCCGCCGACCCGTGGAACCTGATCTGGGTAATCCCAGCGGAGGAAGCGCGTGGAACGCCGAGCCATCGTTCTGGCCCATGGAGATCCCGTCGCGGGATCACTCTCCCTACCCGACGGAGCCATCGTCGTGGCCGCCGACGGCGGGTTGAGCCTGGCCCCGAGGCTGGGGCTCGCTCCCGACGTCGTGGTCGGGGACATGGACTCCGTCGCCGCCGGTGATCTCGAACGCGCCGGGCGTGCCGGAGCGCGGATCGAGCGTTACCCGACCGACAAGGACGCCACCGATCTCGAGCTGGCGATCGACGCCGCCCGCGAGGCCGGCGCGACCGACATCACGATCGTCGGCGGCACCGGTGGGCGGCTCGATCACCTGCTCGCCAACGCCATGCTCCTCGCAGCCGATCGGTACGAGGACGTGACGCTGCGCTGGCTGACCACCACCGACGAGATCGTGCCGTGTCGCCCCGGCCCACCCGTCCGCATCCAGGGACGGCCGGGCGACCTCGTGTCCCTGATCCCCGTCGCCGGAGCAGCGCTGGGGATCACCACGTCGGGGCTTCGCTGGCAGCTCCAGGGCGATGATCTGGTTCCCGGCTCCACCCGGGGAGTCAGCAACGAGCTGACCGCGACCGAGGCAACCGTCGCGCTCGACGACGGCGTGCTGCTCGTCGTCCACAGGAGGAACCGATGATGTCCCGCCGTACCACTGCTCTGCTCCTCGCCGCCGGCCTGCTCCTCGCCGCCTGTGGCGACTCGACACCCGAACCAACCGAGGTGGCGCTGATGACCCACGACTCCTTCCTGGTGTCCGACGGCGTCCTCGAGGCCTTCACCGATGAAACCGGCATCACCGTCACCGTGCTCAAGTCCGGCGACACCGGAACGATGGTGAACCAGGCCATCCTCACCAAGGACAACCCGATCGCCGACGTCGTCTACGGAATCGACAACACCTTCCTCTCCCGCGCCGTGGCGGAGGGACTGTTCGCGCCCTACGAGGCGTCGGGCATCGATCGGGTTCCCGCCGATCTGCGCGTGACCGGCGATCCGGTCACGCCGATCGACTTCGGCGATGTCTGCCTGAACACCGATATCGCCGGCCTCGCCGCCATCGACGTGACCGCGCCCTCCGGCCTCCGCGATCTCACCGACCCCGCATACCGCGGCCTGCTCGTCGCCGAGAACCCCTCCACCTCCAGCCCCGGCCTCGCCTTCCTGCTGGCCACCATCGAGGCCTTCGGCGTAGAGGGGGACTACACCTGGCAGGACTACTGGGCCGACCTCGTTGCCAACGACGTGCGGATCACCCCGGGGTGGGAGGAGGCGTACAACCTCGAGTTCTCGGGTGGATCGGGCACCGGCACCCGCCCGATCGTGGTGTCCTATGCCTCTTCACCGCCCGCCGAGGTCTTCTACGGCGAACTCGACGAGGCGCCGACGGGCGTTGTGACCGAAGGTTGCTTCCGTCAGGTCGAGTACGCGGGCGTGCTCGCGGGAACCGAGAAGGAGGACGCAGCCCGGCGACTCGTCGACTTCATGCTGTCGTCGACGTTCCAGGAGGACATCCCCCTCAACATGTTCGTCTTCCCCGCCAATCAAGACGCGACCCTGCCGGACGTGTTCGTAGAGCACACCACGTTCCCCGCCGACCCCTTGACGATGTCGCCGGAGCGAATCGACGCCAACCGGGAGCGGTGGATCGACGAATGGGCAGCCATCGTGCGATGAGGCTCCGCACCGTCCTCACCATCGCCGTTCCCGTGCTGTTCCTCGGCTACTTCTTCGTCTATCCGGTCGCCACGATCCTCGTCACCGGTCTGGCGCCGACGGGCGGCGCCTCGGCGTTCATCGAGGTGCTCGGCGACCCCGCGCTGCGTTCGGTGGCGTGGTTCACGTTCTGGCAGGCCGTGCTCTCCACGGCGCTGACCTTTCTGATCGGAATGCCGGCGGCCTACGTGTTCGCCCGGTACACGTTTCCCGGGAAGTCGATCTTCCGCGCCGTGACCCTCGTCCCCTTCGTGCTCCCGACCCTGGTCGTCGGAACGGCGATGCTGGCGCTGCTCGGGCCGACGAGCCCGATCGGCATCGATCTGCGAGGAACCGTCGCCGCCATCCTCATCGCCCACGTCTTCTACAACCTCGCCATCGTGATCCGCGGCGTCGGCGGGTTCTGGGAGCAGCTGGACCCGAGTACGGAGGAGGCGGCGCGCCTGCTCGGCGCGAGCAGGATCCGTACCTTCTTCGAGGTCACCCTGCCGATGCTGCGACCGGCGATCCTGTCGGCGGCGGCCTTGGTGTTCCTGTTCACCTTCACCTCGTTCGGGGTGATCCTCGTTCTCGGCGACCTCACCCACACCACGATCGAGGTCGAGATCTGGCGCCAGACCACGGCTTTCCTCCACCTGGACATCGCCGCGGCCCTGGCGGTGCTCCAGTTGATCGGGGTCGGGACCATCCTGTACGCCTACAGTCATTCGGCGCAGCGCCGGCAGCTCCAGCTCCCCCAGCGACCGCCGGGAGAAACCGTGCGTCGACCCCGTACGACCGGCGAGCGTCTCTTCGTCGGCGGGGTCCTCGCCGTGCTCGCCGTCATCGTCGTCCTCCCCATCGCCGTCCTCATCGGGAAGTCGCTGTCCACCGGCACCGGCTACGGGCTCGATCACTACACCGCCCTCTTCTCCGCGACCGGACCGGCAGGGGTCGCCGCCTCCGAGGCGTTGGTCAACAGCCTGCGGTTCGCCGTTCCCGCCGCGCTCATCGCGATCGTCGTGGGCGTGCTGGCCGCCGCCAGCATCGCCTATGAGCGCGGTGTCGTCGGCCGGCTGTTCGACACCTTCCTGATGCTGCCGCTCGGCGCCTCGGCGGTGACGATCGGGTTCGGGCTGTTGGTCGCCCTCGACGAGCCGGTCGACCTCCGTGCCTCGCTTGTACTGCTCCCCATCGCCCATGCCCTGGTGGCCATACCCTTCATCGTGCGCAGCACGGTTCCGGTGATGCGGTCGATCCAGCACCGGTTGCGGGAAGCCGCAGCCATGCTCGGGGCCTCCCCTGCCCGAGCCTGGCGCGCCGTCGACCTCCCCCTCACGGCTCGGGCCATCGCCGTCGGAGCCGGGTTCGCCCTCGCCGTCTCCCTCGGCGAGTTCGGCGCCACCTCGTTCATCGTCCGGCCCGACACCACCACCATGCCGGTCGCCATCTTCCGGTTACTGGGACGGCCGGGCACCTTCGGCGAAGCCATGGCGCTTTCGGTGATCCTCATGGCGCTGACCGCTCTGGCCGCGCTGGCGATCGAGGCGCTGCGCGGACGCGCTGCGGGGGATTTCTGATGCTCGACGTCCAGGACGTCGTCGTCCGCTACGGCCCGGTCACCGCCCTCGATGACGTCGACCTCACGGTCGACGATCGCTCGGTGGTGGCCCTGATCGGTCCCTCCGGATCCGGCAAGTCGACGCTGCTGCGCGTCATCGCGGGCCTCGAGCACCCCGATGCGGGAGACGTCCGCTGGGACGGCGACTCGATCCTCTCGGTCCCACCCCACAAGCGCGGATTCGGCATGATGTTCCAGGACTACGCCCTCTTCCCGCACCGCACGGTCGCCGAAAACGTGGCCTTCGGGCTGCGCATGCGGGGGCTCCCCCCGGACGAGATCGCGGGGCGCACCCGGGCCGCCCTCGATCTGGTCGGTCTGTCCGGGTACGGCGACCGCTCGGTGGGCACCCTGTCGGGCGGCGAGCAGCAGCGCGTGGCGCTCGCCAGAACCCTCGCCCCCGAGCCCCGTCTC
>CAZCBO010000251.1:0-4015 GCA_964496825.1 uncultured Acidimicrobiaceae bacterium | reverse complement strand
CGCTCGACCTCCTCGTTGATCGAGGAGTCCTTCTCGATGTAGGTGTCGGTCTGCGCGATGTACGCCTCGGGCTGGTAGTAGTCGTAGTAGGAGACGAAGTACTCGACGCGGTTCTCGGGGAACAACTGGCGGTATTCGTTGGCCAGCTGGGCCGCCAGTGCCTTGTTCGGGGCCAACACCAGGGTCGGCTTCTGCACCTGCTCGATCGTCCAGGCCACCGTCGCCGACTTGCCCGAGCCGGTGATCCCGAGCAGCGTCTGAAAGGGATCACCGCGCTGGATCCCCTCGGCCAACCGGGCAACCGCCTCCGGTTGATCGCCCGCAGGCTCGAAGTCGGAAACGACCCGGAAGGGCGTCATATCGGTCGCCGTCGCCATGGTCGTGAGCGTACCGGGCGGGTAAGACGTAATTCGTGGCGCGGGTTACGAGATACGAGCGATCAGCGCCTCGACCTGGGCGCGAAGGTCCTCGACGCTTCCCTCGTTGCGAATGACATCGTCGGCCCACTCGAGCCAGGTCGCACGCTCCGCCTGGGCGGCGGCCCGGCGCCGCGCGTCTCCCTCGTCGTCCCCGCGAGCCACGGCCCTGTCGATGCGGAGCTCCTCGGCGGCGTCGACGAACACTTTCGTCCAGCCGTCGCCGAGAGGCAGTAGCACAGGGACTTCGAGCACGACCGGCGCTTCCACTGCCTCGAGCTCGTCGAGGATGGTTTCGATGATCGCCGCGTGGGTCATTTCCTCGAGCTCCTCGAGCTGGGCCGCATCGCTGAAGACGATGGCAGCGAGGAGGGACCGGTCGATCCTGCCATCGACCACCACGGAGGGCCATCGGGCGGCGACCGACGCATGAGCGGCGCCTCCGGGCTCGAGCACCCGGTGACCCACCTCGTCGGCCGAGATGATGGCGAACCCATGTTCGGCAAAAAGTCGCGCAACCACCCCCTTTCCCGCGCCGATACCACCTCCGACGATGATACGTGGCACCCCTGATGGATCACTCGGCTTCACGGCCTCCCGACTGTACCCTTGGCGCGTGAGCAGCTCCTGGGAGGCTCGGTTCGAGTGGATCGACTCACTCCTCCAGTGGTCGGCCCTCGTTATCGGTGTGGGACTCGCCGTCTTCGGAGACGTCAACGAGTTCGGGGAGATCACCCCATCGGTCATCACCGCCTCCGTGGTCGTCTCCGCCTACACCGTGCTCATGCAGGTCATGCCGACCGATACGAAGCGCAAGCCACTGGTCGGTGCCTTTCTCGCCGCGCTCGGCGTTGCGGTCTCGCTGTTCGCCATTGCCCTGACCGGAGGGACCAGCAGCCCCTTCCTGCTCTACCTCGTCGTGCCGATCTTCTTCGCGGCGACGACGCAGGGAGTCGTGCTCGGCGCCGTGACCGCACTTGCCGGTGTCGCCGGTATCGCTCTGGTCGCATGGAACGCAGGAGAGGACTTGCAGAACCCCCAGTTCCTCCAGATGGCAGCGTTCTACGCCCTCGTCGGAATCACCTTCGCCCAGGCATATCGGGTCCTGATCGAGCAGCCGCACGATCTGCCTGCCATGGAGTCACACGCACAGCAGGTGCAGCGCCTCGAGGAAGCGCACCGGCTGCTCGCCGACCTCGCCGACCTCGCCACCACCGACGATCTGAGCCCGGTCACCGTGGGCAGGAGTGCTCTGCGCGACGTCGCCACGACGGTGCCCTATGCCTCCGGTTCGGTGTCGATCGTCGAAGCGGATGGCGAGTCGACCGTTGCCACGAGGGGTCAGGCGCCCACAGGGTCTGCGGGCTCGGACTATGCGATCGAGATCGACGGCCGTCGGCTCGGCACTCTGACCCTTTGGCCGATGGCCGGCTCCGACCTCGAGCTGCATCGCCCGGAGATCGAGGCTGCTCTGCGCCCCGTCGCGCTGGCCTTCGACAACGTGCTGCTGCTCCAGTCGATCGCCCTCCGCTCGGTCCGTGAGGAACGCATCCGTGTTGCGAGGGAGCTGCATGACGAGATCGGCCCCCTGCTGGTGTCGGTGGGCCTGGGCCTCGACGTGGCGATCCAGAGCGGTGAGGTCGACGAGGAGATCGGCGCCCATCTGGCCGGGCTGCGGGAGACGGTGGGCAAGCTGGTTGATGACGTACGCCGCACGGTGACCATGCTGCGTTCCACCCAGGCGAGGACCATCACCGAGTATGCCCATGCGCTGGCCGCCGACATCGAGGCCGACGGACCGTCGATCGTCGTGGATATCAAGGAGGAGGACGTCCCGGGCGAGCGTGAGATCGCCCAACTCGGCGCCATCATGACCGAGGCGGTGCGAAACGCCAAAGAACACTCCGGAGCCACCCTGATTCGGATCGAGGGCCGGATCGACCGTGAACAAGGTCGCCTGCGCATTCAGGACGACGGCGCCGGCTTCGATCCCGACCACGAAGCTGCCGGCCGGTTCGGGCTCATCGGCATGCGCGAGCGCGCCGGTGAGATCGGCGCCGAGATCACCGTCGACTCAGCCGCGGGGCTGGGGACGATCGTGACCGTGGCCTGGAACGTGCGATGAGCCAGCCGATTCGCGTCGTGATCGCCGATGACCACGTCCTCGTCCTCGACGGTATGCGTCAGGCGCTCGACGCGCTTCCCGACATCCAGGTCGTCGCGGTGGCCACCAACGGCGACGAATTGGTCGCGGCGCTGGAACGGGCCGAGCCCGACGTGTTGATCGTGGACATCGAGATGCCCGGCAAGACGGGCCTGGCGGTTCTCAGGGATCTCGAGGATGCTCCGCCGGCTCTCGTGGTCACCATGCACACCGAAGACGAGTATCGGGAGCGCGCTGCGGCCGTTGGGGCGGCCGGCTTCTTGTCCAAGGCAACGCCGCTGCCCGAGTTGGCAGCAGCGGTGAGAGCCGCCAACGACGGCGTGATATTGATGGACGCCGCCAGTCTGGAGGCGGCGCTTGCGCACTATCGTGAGGCCCGCCTCTCCCCCGGTGCTGAATCCCTGACCGCACGAGAGCGGGAGCTCCTGGCGCTGCTGGCACGTGGGATCTCGGGAACCGATGAACTCGCCGAGGAGATGTTCATCTCTCAGAAGACGGTGAAGAACCATCTGGCGAGCATCTATGACAAGCTCGGGATCTCCGATCGCGCCCAGGCGGTGGTCGAAGCGATGCGGCTCGGGCTGGACAAGCCCTGAGAGCTGCAAGCTGCAAGCTGCCAGCTTCAAGCTCGTGCTTGTGACTTGAAGCTTGAGGCTTGAGGCTTCTTTCAAATTGATTCGACCGCCCTATGGCTGAGGCAATGGGCCCCCGATACCGTTCGATGGTGGGCTCGGAAGGAGGGTTAGAGATGCTCCGTGCATGGACTGCTCTGCAGAGCAGGTTCGACGAGGCTGGGGCCAGCATGGTGGAGTACGCCCTGCTCGTGGCGCTCATCGCCGTTGTCGTGATTGCAGCTGCGCTGTTCCTCGGCGAGCAGATCAGCACCAAGTTCAGCGAGGTTGGCGGCACCGTGGGCTCGACGCCCTAGCGATCGCACCTCGACCTACCGAAGAGGGGACGCCTGCCGGGCGTCCCCTTTCCTTCGCCCCGCGAATAGGTCGATCGGCTCATTCAGGCTCCGCCGCCCCGGGACGATATTTCTGACGTGGATCACCCTTGAGGAGGTAAGACATGCTTCGTCTTTGGACGGCCTACCAGAGCCGGTTCATGAAGGATGAAGAGGGTGCCAGCATGGTGGAGTACGCCCTGCTCGTCGCACTCATCGCCGTTGTCGTCATCGCAGCTGCGCTGTTCCTCGGGAATGAGATCAGCGGCAAGTTCAGCGAGGTCGGCAACACCCTCGACGCTACGTAACCCTCGAAACGTCGAAGAAGGAAGGGGCGCCCCAGCGGCGCCCCTTCCTCTATGCGGCACGGTCGCCAGCTCGCAATGAGTCGCCCGACCCATCTACTGCGCAGGCACAGACGTCGATATTCACCGGGTGGATCACCCTTGAGGAGGTAAGACATGCTTCGTCTTTGGACGGCCTACCAGA
>CAZCBO010000250.1:3852-4095 GCA_964496825.1 uncultured Acidimicrobiaceae bacterium | reverse complement strand
CATGACCGGCATCCACGGCTTCCACGTTCCCCAGCGACCACCGGCCGTCGTCGTAGTTCTCCAGGGTCACCAGGCGGTAGTAGACGTCGCCGGGCGCGACATCGCCTTCGAGGTCGGCGGTGAACAACGTCCTACCGGTCTGGGACACCAGGCCCCGGTGGATCTGCACATACGGGTTGTACGAGATGCTCCCGTAGAGCCCCGTCACCGCACCGGGGGCCCGCCACGTCATCACCCCGGAGT
>CAZCBO010000250.1:0-3842 GCA_964496825.1 uncultured Acidimicrobiaceae bacterium | reverse complement strand
TCGGGAACGCGACCGGCGAGCGCCGAGGAAACGCCGAGGGCGGCGACAACGGTGAGGGCGACCACACCGACCGCACCCGCCGACAGCGGGAGACCCCGCAACCGGGAGGCGGCTTGGTCGGGCCGCCCCATTCTCCCCGCCCCACGCCCCCGCTCGTCGAGGCCCACGGCGAGGGCGGCGAGGGCCACGAGCGAGACGAAGATGGCGATCTCGGCATTCGACGTTGGCTTGCGTTCGATGGTGAGCAGTTGGAGGCCGACCACCAGGGGCGGGAGCAGCGCCACAAACGGCCGGCCCCTCGACAGTCCGTACGCCAGCAACGCACCGAGGCCCCAGAACACCGCGGCGAGCACGAGGACCAGACCGGGAATTGGGTCGACCGGCTCGACCCCGTGGCGGATCACGTCGGCGGCTCGCTCGATCTCGCCCCAGAGCGTCGACAGCATCTCGGTGCCGAGCCCATCGCGCGGCGCCCCGTAGCGACCGGCGGCGATCAGGAACAGCACGAGGTTGAGCAGCGCGATCCACCCCGCCTGGAGGCGATACCGGGAGGCGGCGGCCGTGACGAGCGCACCGATCCCGATGGCGGCAAGCACGACGACCTGCCAGCTCACGCCGGAAGGGCCCGGCTCGAGCAGATTACCGAGCCGCCAGAAGGCAAATGCGATCGTGGCGGCGCCGGCTAGCCAGGAGTAGCGATAGACCACGATCGCTCCATAGCCTCCGCCCACGCTGCCGACCAACGCTCTCCCGGCCCGGCGAGGACGGTGGTGACGCCGGTGCGGGCGAGACCGGACAGCGCCGGGGCCCCTTGCGCCGCCACCGACATGACGATCTTGTGATCGAAGTCGCGATCGAGGCTCCGGAACGCATGAACCGCGTTGTTGTCCGGCGTACCGGTCGTCAGCAGCAGCACTCCGCCTGTGCCGTCCCGACCGCGCTGCTGCCCAAACACCCGCACCAGGTCGATGCCGGTACGGGGCTTGATGACGGCAAGCTCCTCCATCGCTCGCTGATATCCCTCCTGCGAGTCCACCGGGAGGAACGACCCGCCTCCGGTCCAGACCACCGGCCGGTACCCGCTGCGATAGAGGTGCCGGATCGCCGAAGCCACGCCCGATACGGCATGCTCGAAGGCGGCATCGCCGTCATACGCGCTCGGGCGCGGGTCGAAGAGCACCAGCGCTCGCGACTGCCAATGCGCCTCGAGCTGCCGGATCATGAGCTCGTCGCGCTTCGCCGACGTGGGCCAGTGCACCCGCCGCAGGTCGTCACCCACCTGGTACTCGCGCAGGGTGAAGAAGTCCTCCCCGCCGGCTTGGGAGAAGCTGGCCCTGGTGGTGTCCGCGGTGGGATCGAGCCCTCGGCCTGTGGGAAGACCGCTGAGATCATCGACCGCGGGATAGACGACCAGACGGTCGAGCGAGCTGGCGGCGCCCGCCGCCTCGGCCAGACCGAAGGGATCCTCGATCACGACCCGCGCCGGCCCAATGCGGTAGACGCCCCGTGGGTGGCACAGCACTTCGTAACGGGCCTCGACCCGGTCGTTGGCCTCGACGCGGCTGGCGACGAACCGGGCGGTCCCAAGGCCGTGGACCTTGTCGACGACGGTCGCGGCATGGATTGCCCTGCTGGCGATGAGATCGATGAGGACGACCGCCCGGTCGCCGTCGTGCACTTGAACCGGCGTGATCGTGCGTCGAATCAGGATGCGGGGGGTGGTCGCCCGCACCGAGACCATTCCGACGATGACGGCGAGAATGAGAAACGCGCCGACGGCCAGCATCACCAGCTCCCCGAAGGCGATCCAGAGGATGGGCAGAGCCAGACCGATCCCAAGGGCCGCCCAACCCTTGGTGGTCGGCATCAGGGGGCGCCCTGGGATCCGGGGACCGGCACGGAGCCCGCCACGTCCTCGATCACCTTGGCGATCGAGGTGCCCCGCATCTGCGCCTCGGGCTGGAGCACCATGCGGTGGTTCAGGATCGGCTCAAGCATCGCCTTGACGTCGTCGGGCGTGACGTACTCCCTTCGTTGAATCGCCGCCCTGGTGCGTGTCGCCCGCTGGAGGAAGAGCGTGGCGCGGGGGGAGGCTCCGAGCAGCAGGTCGGGATGGGTCCTGGTCGCCTCCGCCACGTCGATCAGATAGCCGCGGACGACGTCGGACGTGTGCACGCGGTTGGCGATCTCCGCCATGTGGATCACATCGTCGGCATGGATCACCGGGCGGAGATCGTCGAAGGTGGAGTGCTCCCCGTGGGTTTCGAGCATCTCGAGCTCCTTGGCCCGCGACGGGTATCCCATCCCGAGGCGCATCATGAAGCGATCCAACTGCGCCTCCGGCAGGGGGTAGGTGCCCTCGTGCTCGATCGGGTTCTGGGTGGCGATGACGATGAACGGCGGGGCGAGGGCGCGGGTCACGCCGTCGACGGTGATCTGACGCTCCTCCATCGCCTCGAGCAGCGCTGCCTGGGTCTTCGGACTGGCCCGGTTGATCTCATCGCCCAGCACCACGTTGGCGAACACCGGGCCGGGTCGGAAGACGAACTTGCCGGCCTCGCGGTCCCAGACCGAGACGCCGGTCACGTCGGAGGGCAGGAGGTCGGGGGTGAATTGGATCCGCTGGTAGGTGCAATCGATGGAGCGGGCGAGAGACTTGGCGAGCAGTGTCTTCCCAACCCCCGGCACGTCTTCGATCAAGGCGTGACCACCCGAGATCAGGCACGCCGTGACCAGCTCGACCGTTTCGCGCTTGCCCTGGATGACGCGCTCGATGTTGTCGGCAACGGCAGAGAAACGCTCGGCGAACCAGGTCAGATCGTCGGCCATGTCAGGGGGCATGCAGGGACTGAGACTAGAGGAGTCGTGTCACATGCGTAACGGGATAGGCGGCAGGCTCTCCCCGGTCGGGCAACGGCACGGCCCTCAGCGCGAGACCGGCGGGCGCGTATAGTGCCGTGCCGGTCGCCGATTGGAGAGCTCGCATGTCCGAGTGGTCGATGGTCCTCGCCGTCCTGCGTCGCCCCCGGCTCTGGGCGACCGCGCTCTCCACGCTTGCCGCGATGGCACCAGACGGCTGGTGGAGGAAGCCCCCGTTCCTCCCGATCCCCAATGAGGACTTGGTGAATTGGCGAATGACTACTGCATACGGCTCGCCCGATACGACCCTTGCTGAGGGTGACCTGGTCGCGTATCTTGAGTGGCGCCGAGAGGTTGCCAGGGGGAGTGGAGGCCGACGACGTGACCGTTGATCTGCTGCGGGACGAGCTACTGCGGGTACCCGGCGTCGAATCAGCCGTCGTGGAGGGCGACGCCCTGACACCTGAGGGAGTCCGGGTTCGGCTCGCCGCAGGTGTGGACGCCGCTGCCGTCGGCGAGGAGGTGCAACGTATTCTCGCCTCTCACGGCCTTCGTTCGGAGATGGCGAGGCCTACCACCCCCGTCACGGTCGAAGCCCAACAGCAGCTGATCGAGCGTTCTGCGATCCCTCGCCGGAGATCGGACGAAGATCTGGCCAAGGTGGCGATCGTGGAGGGCCCCGAGGGGATCACCGTTCGGGCCGAGTCCGACACGGGGCATACCGCGGATCGCGCCGCAGCGGCCGGTGGCGAGCGTCTCGACCATGCCGTCGTCGAAGCGGTGGCCGAACTGGCCGGCGTGGAGTCGCCACCGGTCGTTGTCGCGATCGAGGACCTCTACATCGAGGGTGCCGCCGTCGTGACCGTCGTCATCGAGGCCGGAAGGCGACGCTACGTCGGTTCGAGCATCGTCGAGGGTGGCCGTCCGTACGCCGTGGGAAAGGCTACCTGGGTGGCGCTGAAGGGCTGAGCCGTCGGGGCGAG
>CAZCBO010000249.1:0-4119 GCA_964496825.1 uncultured Acidimicrobiaceae bacterium | reverse complement strand
GGGCATCATCCGGCACGGTGCCAAGCTGCTCTATGCGTTCTCCGAGGCCACCGTCCCACGAGTGACGGTGATCACCCGCAAGGCCTACGGCGGGGCGTACCTCGTGATGAACTCGCGAGCGGTCCGCGCCGACCTCGTCTTCGCCTGGCCGAGCGCCGAGATCGCCGTGATGGGAGCCCAGGGTGCGGTCAACATCATCCACCGTCGCCGCATCGCCGCCGCCGACGACCCGGACGCCGAACGGAAGATGTTGATCCAGGAGTACGAGGAGCGGTTCTCCAACCCCTACGTGGCCGCCGAGCGCGGGCTGATCGACGACGTGATCGAGGCCCGCGAGACCCGGCCGCGGTTGATCAGGGCGCTGGCGATGTTGCGGAACAAACGCGAGGCGATGCCGCCCAAGAAGCACGGGAACATCCCCCTTTGAATCAGCTGTCGTACACCAGGCGGCTGATCCATTCGGCGTAGAGCGCCGGGCGTTCCTCCCCTTCGATCTCGACGGTGATCGCGAACGTTGGCTGCACCGACGTGCCCTTGAGCTCCACTGCACTCACCCCACCCGTGGCGCGAACCCGCGAGCCGGCGCGGACCGGGTTGATGAAGCGCACGCGGTCGAAACCGTAGTTGATGCCCATTCGAAGACCGTCGACGTCGGGCACGAGCCGCATGGACTCGACGAGGTGGGTGAGCAGGGACAACGTGAGGAACCCATGGGCGACGGTGCCCCCGAAGGGAGTCTCGGTCTCGGCCCGCTCGGGATCCACATGGATGAACTGGTGATCATGCGTCACGTCGGCGAAGGCGTCGATGTGCTCCTGATCGACGACGAACCATTCGCCCTGCGTCTCGGCGCCGATCTGCTCCCGCAACACCACCAACGCTGCCTCCGCATCGCCCACTTCGCCCTCCTTCTCCTCTCCCCAGCGCAACTCGAAGACCCGAACCGGCTCGTCGAAGCCCTTCAGGTCGTGCTCTCCCCGCTCCGCGAAGTCGTAGGCCTTCCCGGCGACCAGCTCTCGCACCACGCCCGACACGAGGATCTGTGCCCCGTCGGCCGCGTTCATGATTCGCGAGGCCCGGATCACGGCGGTACCAAACAGATCGTCGTCTCTTCGATGGGCTCGCCGGCGTCGATACCGATGCGGACGCGGAAGGGCGCGTCGTCGCGAGCGGCGATCGACCGCTGCATGGCGGTCGCTGCATCGAGCGCAGATGAGGCCGAGTCGAACGAGATCATGAAGCCATCGCCCATGGCCTTGATCTCGGTGCCACCGTGTGTTGCCAAGACCTTCCGAGTGATCGTCTCATGGCGACGGAGCACGTCGCGCGCCGCCTCGTCCCCGAGGCGCATCGAGAGATGCGTCGACCCCTCGACGTCGGTGAAGACGATGGTGCGGAAGCTCCGCGCCGGAGTCGGTGGTGCGATCCGCGCCAGATCCTCTTGCATCTCGGTGGTGGCCTCCGGGATCGGCATGTCGGCAAACACCTTCGACCCCATCCCCCAGGAGGCACGCACCAGACTCACCAGGCTCTTCTGCACCTCCACGGGAGCCACCGCGGGGCCGGGGGCGATCACGAGAGGTGGGCCATCTCCCGCGGTGCCGTAGGCGATGCGCACGCCGTCCGGCCTCGTGAAGTACGCCAGCTCGTGCTCCATATCCGCAGCCAGCGTACCGGGTGGACTCGAGGCGGTAACTTCGGTCCGGTCTCGCTGGTCACATCCTGAGTCGTGCACCGACCCCGATAGGATGCCCGCAGTGGAGTCCGTCCTCATCGCCAACCGCGGCGAGATCGCCGTCCGCGTGATTCGCGCCGCCCATGATCTCGGCTTGCGGGCGATCGCCATCTACTCCGAGCTCGACCGTGATGCACTCCACGTCGAGCTCGCCGACGAAGCCTGGAACGTCGGCCCCGGGCCGTCGGCGGAGTCCTACCTCAACATCCCCAAGATCCTCGAGGTCGCCGAGGCCTCGAACGCCGAGGCGGTGCACCCCGGCTACGGGTTCCTCGCCGAGAACCCGGCCTTTGCCTCCGCGGTCATCGATGCCGGGTTGATCTGGGTCGGCCCCCCGGCGGCGGCGATCGCCACCATGGGCGACAAGATTGCCTCGCGCTCGGCTGCCGAGGCCGCCGGTGTGGCCGCCGTGCCGGGCACGATGGAGCCGTTGTCGAACCTCGAGGAGGTTTCGGCGTTCGCCGACGCCCACGGGTTCCCGGTCGCGATCAAGGCCGCCCACGGCGGGGGCGGCAAGGGCCTGAAGGTGGTGCGATCCGTCGGCGATCTCGATGGCGCCTTCGAGAGCGCCCAGCGGGAGGCCGACGCCTGGTTCGGCAGCCCCGAGGTGTACGTCGAGCGATACCTCGACACACCCCGCCACATCGAGGCCCAGGTCATGTTCGACCTGCACGGCAACGGGGTGTTCGTGGGCGAGCGGGACTGCTCGACCCAGCGGCGTCATCAGAAGCTGATCGAGGAGACCCCGGCGCCGAACTTCAGCGACGAGCAGCGTGCCGAGCTCGGCGAGTCGGCCCTGGCGGTGGCGAGGGCCGCCGGCTACCAGAACGCCGGCACGGTCGAGTTCCTGATGGACGACAAGGGCAGCCTCTACTTCCTGGAGATGAACACGCGCATCCAGGTCGAGCACACGATCACCGAGGAGGCGACCGAGATCGACCTCGTCTCGGAACAGCTCAGGGTCGCCGCCGGCGAACCACTCTCGTTCACCACGGCTCCGCCACGCGGGCACGTCATGGAGTTCCGCATCAACGCAGAGGACCCGGCGCGCGGCTTCCTCCCCACGCCGGGAACGCTGTCGCGATACCGGGAAGCGGCCGGGCGCGGTATCCGGGTCGACAGCGGGGTGCGGCAAGGGTCGACGATCTCCCAGTACTACGACAACCTCATCGCCAAGCTCATCGTGTCCGGCATCGACCGCAACGAGGTGATCGGCCGAGCGAAACGGGCGCTGACCGAGTTCGACATCGGCGGGGTGGACACGACGATCCCTGCCCACCTCATGATCCTGGAGAGCGAGGAATTCGTCGCGGGCAACGTCTCAACCCGGCTCGTCGAGGACACCATGGACTTCTCGCAGCTGGCCACGGCGACCGCGCCGGCCCTGCCGGAGGACACCGAGCTCCAGGAACGGAGCATCACCGTCGAGGTGAGCGGCCAGCGCTACGACGTGCGCTACTGGTCGGAGGTGATCGCCCCGACCTCGTCGGGCCAGCGGCCCGCACCGCGACGCCGGGCTCCCAAACTCTCCGAGCGCACACCCGTCGGCGAGTCGGAGGGAATCGTCACCGCCCCGATGCAGGGGACGATCGTCAAGGTCCATCACGGTGCCGGTGACGCCGTGATCGCAGGGGAGCCGGTGTGCGTCCTCGAGGCAATGAAGATGGAGAACGAGATCAAGGCGCCCAACGACGGCGAGATCGTCGATCTGAGGGTCCAGCCCGGCGACACCGTGGCGGCAGGCGCCGTGTTGATGGTGATCCGCTAGTCAAGCCCCGGGCCGATACCTCCCGAAGACGCCCTCGAGCGTCGTCGACACCTCTCCAAGCGTCGCACCGGCACGCAGGGCCTCGCGCATCGGGTGGAGGAGGTTCGCGGTGCCCTCCGCTGCCGCCCCCACTGCCTGCAGCGCCTCGTCGACCGCAGAGCCGTCCCGCCCGGTGCGGTGCTGCTCCAGTGCCGCGATCTGGGCTGCCTCGGTGGCCGGATCGATCCTGAGCACGGCGGGCTCGGCGACATCGCCGCTCACGAACCGGTTGACGCCGACGACGACGATCTCCTCCGACTCGATCGCCCTGGCGTAGCGATACGAGGCCTCATCGATCTCGCGCTGCTGGAAGCCGGCTTCGATGGCGGCGACCGCTCCTCCGTACCCGTCGATGCGCTCGATCAACCCGGCGGCGTCCGCCTCGATCCGATCGGTGAGCGCCTCGAGATAGTACGACCCGGCGAGGGGGTCCACGACAGCGGGGACCCCGGTCTCGTGGGCGAGGATCTGCTGGGTCCGCAGCGCGACCAGCGCCGCTTCCTCGGTGGGGAGGCCGAGCGCTTCGTCGAAGGAGTTCGTGTGCAGCGACTGGGTCCCGCCGAGCACCGCCGACAGG
>CAZCBO010000248.1:3880-4152 GCA_964496825.1 uncultured Acidimicrobiaceae bacterium | reverse complement strand
GCCCCTGGTTCCGATCGAGGAGATCATCTCGGGGGGCCCGCCGCCCGACGGGATCCCGCCGATCGATGACCCGGTGTTCCTGCCGGTGGGGGAGGCCCTGGAGCTTCTCGACCCGGCGGAGCCCGTCGTTGCCCTCGAGATCGACGGCGACGCCCGGGCCTATCCGATCCGCGCCATGGTGTGGCACGAGATCGTCAACGACGTGGTCGGGGGCGTCCCGGTGACGGTGACGTACTGCCCGCTGTGCAACTCGGCGGTGTCCTACGTCCGGG
>CAZCBO010000248.1:0-3870 GCA_964496825.1 uncultured Acidimicrobiaceae bacterium | reverse complement strand
TCGATTTCGGCACGTCCGGGTCCCTGTACCTGTCGGCGCTGGTCATGTACGACCGGGCGACCGAATCGTTGTGGACCCACTACGACGGCAGAGCGGTCGTCGGCGTGCTCACCGGAGCCCAGCTCGAGTCGATTCCGTCACCGTTGCTGTCGTGGGGCGACTTCCGGGAGAGTCATCCGACCGGGCAGGTCCTCGACTGGACCCAGACCGGACACCGCAGGGACTATGGGCGCAATCCCTACGTCGGCTATGACGATCCTGCCACCAGTCCCTTCCTCTTCCTCGGGACCGTCGACGAGCGCGCCGCGGCGAAACAGCGCGTCGTCGGTGTGGCGCTCGACGACGCCGCAGCCGCCTTTTCCCTGGAGCTCGTCTCGGGTGGCGAGGCCAAGGCGACCAACGCCACGGTGGGGGAGCGGCCGATCGTCGTCTTCTGGAAGGCCGGCCAGTCCTCGGCGCTCGACACGAGCGACCAGGTCACCGGCAAGGACGTCGGTTCCGTCGGTGTGTTCCACCCGATCCTCGGCCGGGAGCTGCTGACGTTCGCCGCGGTGGGTCCCGGCTTCGTCGACGACCAGACGTCGAGTAGCTGGTCGATCACCGGCGAGGCGATCGCCGGACCGCTCGAAGGGGCACAGCTCGATCGGCTCGACCATCTCGACACGTTCTGGTTTGCCTGGGCCACCTACCAGCCGGGAACCGTCCTCGTCGAGGAGTGACCTCGACCAGCGGGGCACAGGGTGAGATCTGCCATCATGCGCCACCCATGGCAGCCGCAGTCGAGACCGTCGAGCTCGTCAAGGAGTACGGAGACACCGTCGCCCTCGACCACATCAACCTCCGGGTCGCCAGGTGACTCGTCTACGGGTTGATCGGCCCCAACGGAGCCGGGAAGACGACGCTGCTCGGCATCCTCTCCGGCCTGAGAAAGGCCACTTCCGGGTCGACGAGCCTCGACGCAGAGTATTACGCGGTGCTACCCGACTCTCCGGCCTTCGATCCCTGGCTGACCGCGTACGAGGTCGTCGATCTGGCGCGAACGCTTGCTCCGACCAATGTGCCGGAGAGCGCCGTCGACGATGTGCTCGAACAGGCCGGGCTGACCGAGGCCGCCCGTCGTCGCACCAGCGGCTTCTCACGGGGAATGCTCCAGCGCCTCGGTATCGCCGCCACCGTCGTCGGGCAGCCCGATCTGTTGCTCCTCGACGAGCCGGCGGCGGCCCTCGACCCGGCGGGCCGACGAGAGGTGCTGGACCTCGTCGCCGACATGCGGGGTCGGGCGACCGTCTTCTTCTCGAGCCACATCCTGGACGACGTTCAGGAGGTCTGTGACGAGATCGGGATCCTACGGCGGGGTGAGCTCGTCTACGACGGGTCGCTCGAGGGGTTGATCGCCCAGCAGAGCCCCGCTGCCCGCTACGTGGTCGAGCTCAGAGGCGAGGCGGCTGGGCTCGCCGACACCCTGCTGGCCCAACCCTGGGTGACTGCAGCTGCCGCACGGGATTCCCGGGTCGACGTCGAAGCCGAGTCCCGAGACGTGATCGAGCGGCACCTGCCGCAGGTCCTCGCCGACCATGGAGCCCCGATCGTCGCGATGTATCCGCAGACCCGGTCGCTGGAAGAGATCTTTCTGGAGGTTACGCAATGAGCCTCTGGCGCCTCGAGTTCCTCCGGTTGTTCCGGACCGGACGGATCTTCATCCTCCTCGCCGTCTTCTTCGCCTTCGGAGTCATCGGCCCCCTCTCGGTTCGCTACCTTCCCGAGCTCCTCGAGGCGGCAGGAAGCGAGGGCGCCATCGACTCGCTTCCTCCGGTGACGCCGGAGTTCGCCATGTCGTCGTTCCTCGGCAACGCCCTCCAGCTCGGGCTTCTCGCCGTCGCCTTCGTCGGGGCGGCAGCGCTGGCGATCGACGCCAAGCCCGAGATCTCGGTGTTCTTCCGTTCGCGGGCGTCGGTCAGCGACATCCTCACCCCCCGCTTCGTGGCCATCGCCGGAGCAACCGTGGTCGCCTTCGCGGTGGGGGTGGTCACCGCCGTGGTGGCGTCGGGTGTCCTGATCGACTGGCCCCAGCCGGCGGACACGACCTTGGCCTCGCTGCTGGTGGTTCTCTACCTCGTGTTCGCCGTCTCGCTGCTCGCCCTCTTCGGCTCGCTGGTGCGGAGGGTCCCTGCCACCGCGTTGCTGACGGTCGGCGCGCTGATCGTCCTCGGTCTCATCGGGCTCCTCGAGCCTATCGCCGATTGGCTGCCCTCCGCCCTGATCGGGGGGTTCGACGGCATCATCGCCGGCGGGGACTTCGTCTACTGGAGGGCGGTGGTGGTGACCGTCGCGGCGATCGCCGCCTGCCTGTGGGTCGCCGTGGTCCGATTGGACAGCCGCGAGATCTGAGCAGCACCGGCTAGAGTTTCACCACTGTGACGAAATCCCACTGCGCCTGGTGTGGTGAAGCGCTTCCACCGAGGTCGGGACCAGGGCGTCCTGCCCGGTATTGCCGCCGGAGCCATCGCCAGCGCGCCTACGAGGCGCGCCGCGAGGCCGAGCGGCGGGGTCTGTCGCCGGACGAGGTTCTGTTGGACCGCCATACGTGGGAGCGGCTGCGGGACGCCCTGTATCGGCTCGAGGCGGCGGCGCACGATGTCGCGCTCGACGTCGGGTCCGGAAGGCCCACCAGGGCCGATTACATCGAAGCCCTGGGCCACCTCACCGCGGCGGTGCGCGATCTCCAGGAAGTGGCGCTCGAGCCGACGGCGATCACCGGCTAGCGCCACTCACCCGCTTCGAGCTCGGCGGCGCCCATCTCTCGGAGCCGGAACTTCTGCACCTTGCCCGTGATCGTCATCGGGAACTCGTCGATGAGCCGTACGTAGCGGGGCACTTTGAAGTGGGCGATGTTGCCCTTGCAGAAGGCGAGAACGCCTTCCTCGTCGAGCTGCGACCCGGGCCTGCGCTTGATCCAGGCCATGACCTGCTCACCGTACTTCTCGTCGGGAACGCCGACGACCTGGGCATCGAGCACGTCGGGATGGGTCAGCAGGTACTCCTCGATCTCGCGGGGATAGATGTTCTCGCCGCCGCGGATGATCATGTCCTTCAGCCGCCCCACGATGCGGACGTACCCGGTGTCGTCCATCGTGGCGAGGTCGCCCGAGTGCATCCAGCCGTCCTCGTCGATGGCCTCCGCAGTGCGCTCCTCGTCATTCCAATACCCCTGCATCACCGAATAGCCCCGGGTGCAGAATTCGCCGACCGCTCCCTGCCGCACCGTCGAGCCGGTCTCGGGATCGACGATCTGGATCTCGACGTGCGGGTGGGCGGCCCCAACCGTTCCGACGCGGTGCTCCAGGGAGTCGGTTCGCCGCGTCTGGGTGGCTACGGGGGAGACCTCGGTCATTCCGTAGGCGATCGTGACCTCCGGCATGTGCAGCTCCTCGATGACGCGCCGCATCAACTCCTCGGGACAGGGTGCCCCGGCCATGACTCCGGTACGGAGCGACGACACCTCGCGCTTTGCCAGGTCCTCGTGTTCCACGAGGGCGAGGAACATCGTCGGCACGCCGTAGACGCTGGTGCAGTGCTCGGCCTCGATGGTCGCCAGAACGGAGCCCGCGTCGAACCGCTCGTCCGGGACCACGATGGCGGCGCCGTGGCTGGTACAGGCCAGGTTGCCGATGACCATCCCGAAACAGTGATAGAACGGGACCGCAACACAAACCCGGTCCGCTGCGGTGTAGCCGAGGAGCTCGCCGCAGAAGTAGCCGTTGTTGAGGATGTTGCGGTGGGTCAGGGTGGCGCCCTTGGGGAACCAGGTGGTTCCCGAGGTGTACTGGATGTTGATCGGCTGGTCGGGGTCGAGCAGCGACTCGCGCTCCA
>CAZCBO010000247.1:0-4176 GCA_964496825.1 uncultured Acidimicrobiaceae bacterium | reverse complement strand
TCTCCGGTGAGGATCACATCGTCGGTCCGCTCGGTGAGCGTCTCCCATTCCACCACCCCATCGGTCAGCGAGTCGAAGAGAAACACGGTCCCGGTCGAAGGGCGGTGGAGCCCCACCGTGTCGATCCCGTCGCCGTCGAAGTCGCCGGCGAACGGAACATCCCCCGGGTTCCCGAACGTGAACGACTGCTCCGCCAAACCCAACGCGGCGCCGTCGGCTCCGAGCGCGTTGAACACATAGACCGTCGCCTCCGATGGGCGGTACAGCGACACGGTGTCCACGCCGTCGCCGTCGAAGTCGCCGACGAGGGGCCGGTCGCCGGCGTCCCCGACCGCGAAGCTGACGTCGGGCTCTCCCCCGCCGACGCTGTTGCGCAGGTAGACGAATCGGTTCGAGGGTCGATACAGCCCCGGCGTCGCCACGCCGTCGCCGTCCCAGTCGCCCATGAAGGCGACGTCGTCCGGGTTCCCGAAGTAGAACTCCTCCTCGGAGGCGTTGGCCGCGACCGTCTCCCACAGCAGCCATCGCCCGGTCCCGTCGAAGTACGCCAGCGAGTCGCAGACGGTGATCGCACACGGTGGCGTCCGATCCTCGACGAGGAGGCTGAGCGGCCCCGGCTTGAACCAGTCGCTCAGCGGCCAGCGATAGCCGGCGCTCTGGATGCCGTCCCTCCATCCCTTCGACACCCACTGGGTATCCCAGATCCGCCAGTCCATCAGCACACCCGACTCTTCCTTGATGAAGTTGAACCAGATGAACCCGGCGACGTTGTCCCGGTCGCGGAGGTGATGCAGCAGGTCGCTCACCCACTGTGCCTGATCGCCACCGGCGGGTCCCTCTCCACACGTCCGCGGTGCTGCGGTCTGGGCGACCAGAATCGGCTTGTTCGGGTTGATGGCAGTCAGCTCGTCGATCGGGCCGTCGACCGCGGCCGCCGCGGAGAGCCACGATCCATCCGGGAAGCAGCCACCGAAGTTGAAGGCCGAGAACGCGAGCACATCGACGTAGTCGTCACCCGGGTAGTAGTCGGCGAGGCGCCCGCACCCCGGCGAGCTCCACCCGTTCGGGGCGAAGGCCCACCGCACCTCGGTCTCGTCGAGGCCGCGGGCACGGAAGATGTCGACGAAGCGCCGATACGCCAGCTTGAAGTTCGCGGGGTCGCAGCCGTGTGACACCCACGAGCCGTTCGCCTCCTGCAGCGGGGCGATGATCACGCGCCGCCGGGGAAGCCCGTCCCGGATCGTCAGGTACTGCTCGACGTGACCGGCCCACTCGTCGATCTTGGCGTCGTACTCGCCGGAGGCGATCGCCGCCGCCGAGGCGCCGTTGATGAGGACGTTGGCGAAGGGCGTAGCGCTCGACTTCCACACCTCATCGAGGATCTCCCGGGTGTTGGACCACGTGCCGCCCCCGTCTGCGTAGTCGTTCTCGGCGACGTGGTGAAACGTGCCGCCGAAGGTCACGCGATGGACCGAGGCGGCGGCGCTCAGCGCGGCGAGGTCCTCCGACGAGAAGAACTCCGACGAGTACAGACCCGCATACACGTCGTCCTCGTCGAGCTCGATCTCACCGGCGACGGCCGCGCCCGGGATGCCGACCACGAGGGCGACAGCCATCGCCGGGATCGACCAGAGACGGGAGACGTGCATGATCACTGAATCGGCCTCGCCGGGGATTCGCTTGAAGGGCCAGGTTCACCCGGGCCGCTTCGGCTCCGACCCTCGCCACAGGGTGACCAGGGTAAGCGCGACGAGCACAGAAGCGACGAGCTCGACGGAGTAGCGAAAGCGTGGGTGCCCGAAGAAGAGGACGGCGTGACCGAACCAGGTGAGGACGAGCAGTCCGGTCATGACGACCTTGAGCTGGGGCGACCAGGATCGCCAGGTCAGGAAGGATGCTGCGACCAGAGCGAGCAGCAGGGCGGCGCCGGCCTCGAGCACCTTGCCGATCACCCCCTGGAACCGGACGTATCGTGGCTCCCACTCGAGGAACACCGCAGTGGGCCGCTGGGTCGACCAGACCAGCGCGTACTCGGGGACGCCGAGCAGGCCATACGTGCCATCCCGCGCCGATTCGAGGACGGAGATCGGCCGGTCGCGGATGTGTTCCAGTCCACGCTCCCAGCCCACACGATTGGCGGCATCCTCATCGGAGGGCCACGGGACGTCGGTGGTGAAGCCGTATCCATCGGGCCGATGCCCGAAGTAGAAGTTCATGCCGCCGACCGTCGACAGGGTCAGGCCGGGCTCGACTTCGATGGCGTTGCGGACGAGCCACGGGATCGGGACGATCACCGCCGCCGCCATTAGCAAGGCGATCAGTCGCACCCGCGTCCCGGCGCTCGGGATCCCCGAGGTCAGCCAGATGAGCGCGACGAGCACCGGCACGTAGAACACCATCTCACCGCGCGTCAGGATGGCGAGTCCGGTTGTTGCCCCCGCCGCCATGGCCAGAACGGGCCGGTTTCGATCGATCGCCAGCGTCAACAGCAGCGACGACAGGAGCAGCACCACGAAGAGATGCTCGGTCCCGAGAACCGGCGAGTAGAGCACCAAGGTCGGGCTCACCGCACACACCAGCGCCGCGACCAGCGCAACGTCCTCGCGACCGGTCAGCCGGCGGCCAAGGAGATACACCAGGAAGCAGGCGAGCGTCGACAGCACCACCATGGCCAGGCTCGTCCACACCGTGGACCGCGAGACCAGCATGAGGCCCGCCAGCAGTACCGGGTAACCGGGGAGCCAGAGCGCACTCGGCCCATCGACACCGAAGTAGCCCTCGTCGAGGAGGTTCTCCGCCAGTCGCACGTGGACCTGGTAGTCGGAGACCGGCTCCGGCTGCGCATGCAGCATCCAGGCGAGACGAAGTCCGAACGCGATGAGCACGATGACGATCAGGCCTCGATGGCGTCTGGCACGGGTGGCGAGGCGATCGACGAGGGCGCGATCGGCTGTCATCCTGACCGACCCGCCCGGGTGTCGCCACGGTCCATCACCGGCCGGGTCGACGCCATCTGATCAAGAGCAGTTTCGGAAGGAGCAGGCCGTATCGTGGCAACACGGCCAGGTAGCGCATCTTCGACTGTCCTGCGGGGCGGTTCTCGAGCGGCAGCGGCACTTCGATGATTCGTGTGCCGCGCCCGATCAGCCGTACCGCGATCTCGAGCTGCGCCTCGAACCCGTTCGATTCGATGGAGAGCGTCCGGATGGTCTCTGCCCGATAGGCGCGACACCCCGTGGTCAGATCCCGAACCGGTGAGCGGAACAGCAGCCGCAGCCCCAGGTTGCCGAATCGGGAGATCCAGCGCCGGAACGCGGGGACGCCCGTCATCCCGCCACCGGGTACGTACCTGCTTCCGAACACCGCGTCGGCCTCCCGGCATCCGCGGACTAGGTCGGGGATGAGGTACGCCGGGTGGCTCAGGTCGGCGTCGACCGTCACGATGACGTCACCGGCGGCGGCGGCGAAGCCGGTGGCCAGCGCGGCACCGACGCCCCGGTTCAGCGGGTGGGTCGCGACCCGGATCTCCGAGTGATCACGGGCCCAGTCGCGCACCAGCTCGGGGGTGCGATCGGTGGAGCCGTCGTCGACGATGAGCAGTTCCCAATCCGGTTCGGCAACGCCGAGCACCCCTTTCATGAAGTCTTCGATGACCGCCTCTTCGTTGAAGGCGGGGGCGAGAATGGTGACGGGGACGGCCACAGCCAGAGCTTACGCGGCCGCCACTCGAGGCACTCACTCGGCAGTATTGACACCGGGCGGCGACGAGGTGACGACCCCGCCACTCCGGCTCGACCGGGCGCGAGCCACCCAGGTCAGCCACCACGCCAGAGCGAGGACGACGACGATGGAGAGCCCGAAGAGCAGCCAGTGTGGCAGTGGCGCCGACCACTCCGGTTGCCACAGGAAGCGTGGGTTGCCGTGCACGCCGACGGCATTGCGTCGCAGGTACTGGAAGAAGCCGATCGTGTGGGCGGCGGTGTAGAGCGCGGTGAGCAGCACCGCCACACGCATCAGCCCCGACCGCACCACGGAGGGAGCCACCGCGACGCCGAGGAGAATCGGCAGACCAACCAGCAGCGGCATCGAGTATCGCCCCTGCCAGAAGAGGTACCGGTTGCCCGCCTCGGCCACCTCGAAGACGACCATCACCAGCAGCGATCCGCCGGCGACGAG
>CAZCBO010000246.1:0-4190 GCA_964496825.1 uncultured Acidimicrobiaceae bacterium | reverse complement strand
TCGGATCCCGGGCGGGGCTCTACCTCTGGGTTGCCGTCGACGATGACCTGGCCGTCACCGACCGTCTCCTCGACGAGGGGGTCGTCGTGGCGCCGGGCCGCTTCTTCGGGCCCGGCGGCGAGGGCTTCCTTCGCCTCGCCCTCGTGCCCACGCTCGAGGAGTGCGCCGACGCTGCCGACACCCTGCGTTCTGTTCTGAGGTGATTTGACGCTCGGCCCAGGGCCGGGAGGCGCGTTCATTGCCCCTGCCAGCCCACGGAGTGTGAGCGCGGCTATACCGGCGCGACTCCGGCGTGGAGCAGCCCCACCACCATGCCGTCGTGCATCGCCAGCCACGACGCCTCGATGACGTTGTGGTGGACGCCTACCGTTCCCCAGGTCCGCTCACCGTCCGACGTCTCGATCAGGACCCGCACCCTGGCGGCGGCACCGTCGGCCGAGTCGAGGTCGCGCACCTTGTAGTCGGTGAGATGCACGCCCTTGAGCTCGGGATACACGGGTTCGAGCGCAGCGCGGAGCGCCTGGTCGAGGGCGTGGACCGGTCCGTCACCCGTCCTCGACACCTCGTGCTCCTCGGCACCGACCTTGACCCGCAGCGTGGCGCGGGCCGTCGGCCCATCCTCGTCGTCGCCGACCACGGTGACCGTTCGGGCCAGCACGGCGAAGTATGCCTGCTCCCAGCCGATGGCCTCCCTGACCAGCAGCTCGAACGACCCGTCGGCGGCCTCGAACTGGTATCCGGCGTGCTCGAGCTCCTTCACCCGGTCGACGACGGTCTGGGCCGTCCCGGCATCGAGATCCCAGCCCTCTTCCTCGGCCGCGCTCAGCAGCGTGGCGCGTCCCATCAACTCGCTGAACAGCAGCTTCGGCGAGTTTCCGACCAGGCCGGGATGGATGTGCTCGTAGGCGCCATCGAGGCGCGCCAGCCCCGAGGTGTGCAGTCCCGCTTTGTGGGCGAAGGCCGAAGAACCGACGTAGGGGTGGCGCGGGTTGACCGGTGCGTTCAGCACCTCGGCGATCTCGTGCGCCACCGGGTAGAGCAGCTCCAGCCGGTCGGCCGGCAGGGTCTGATGGTCGAGTTTGAGCGACAGGTTGGGGATCAGCGAGCACAGATCGGCGTTCCCGGTGCGCTCGCCGTAGCCGTTGACGCAGCCCTGCACCTGGTGCGCCCCCGCGGAGACGGCGGCCAGGGAGTTGGCGACGGCACAGCCGCCGTCGTTGTGGAAGTGGACACCGAGGGGGACCGCAGAGCGCTCAGCCACCGCGGCGACGACCTCGCCCACCTCTGCCGGCAACGTGCCACCGTTCGTATCGCACAGGACCAGCCGTTCCGCCCCCGCAGCCGCAGCCTCCTCGAGAACGGCGAGGGCGAACTCGGGCTCGTCGCGGAAGCCATCGAAGAAGTGCTCGGCGTCGAAGAAGACACGACGGCCCTGGTTGCGCAGATGGCGGATCGAGTCGCTCACCATGGCGATGCCCTCGGCATCACTCGTCCGTAGGGCGTGGGTCACGTGGCGGAGCCAGCTCTTCCCGACGATGCACACGACCTCGGTTCCTGCCTCGAGCAGGCGCTGCAGCTGCTGGTCGTCGGCCGCGGTCGCGCCCGGGCGTCGGGTCGAGCCGAAGGCGACGAGCGTCGCCGATTCCAGGTCGAGCTCCGTGCCGGCCCTGGCGAAGAACTCGTCGTCCTTGGGGTTGGCGCCGGGCCAGCCGCCCTCGATGAAGGGCACACCCAGGCGATCGAGGAGCGCGGCAACCCGCAGCTTGTCCCCCACGGTGGGCGACAGCCCGGAGGACTGGGTTCCGTCGCGGAGGGTGGTGTCGTAGATCTCAACTGGTCTCGTCATGGGTCGCTCCTGGGATGCAAAAGACCCCCGCCGGAGGCGGAGGTCGAAGTGGGGTCCGGCGGGTGCCGGCCCCTCAGCAGATAATGATCGTCGTCGCTTGGGCTCTCATCGGTGATCCGAGTATGCAGCACCGATGCTGTGCCGTCAACCAGTTGACACCCGGCGGGATCGGGTCATAATCCCTGCTCCGATGAACGTCGTACGCCCGTCCGTTCGGCCCCCCCTGGGCTTCTTTGCCCCCCGGTTCTTCGGCGCGTAGCGCGCCGATACCCCTCCTCTCGCTTCGTCCCATCGTTTCCCAGGCCGCCCGGCCGCGCTCAGACAAGGACCACCCATGACCGAACACGCCGATGACATCAGCCGATTGAGAGAGCACGTCGACCGCATCGACGCCGCCATGATCGACCTCCTGGCGCAGCGCCGCCGGGTCAGCATGGACATGGCGCAGACCAAGCGGGACGCCGGCCGCCCGTTCTACGACCGGGAGCGCGAGCGAACCCTCTCCGAGGCGCGACTCCGCGCCGCAGGTGAGGTGGATCTCGACCCGAGCCTGGTCGCCCGGTTGTGGAGGGAGATCATCGACGACTCGCTGCGTCTCCAACACGACTACCTCCAGCACGAGGTGAACGCCGGAGTCGAGTCGCTGATCGCCGCCTTCCAGGGCATCGAGGGCGCCTACAGCCACATGGCGGCCCAGGAGTTCTTCGAGTCGAAGCCGGTCGACGTGTCGTGGCTCGAGTGCGAGCATTTCAGGGACGTCGTCGCCGCCGTCGAGGAGGGCAGGGCCGACATCGGGGTCCTTCCCACCGAGAACACGACCAGCGGCGCCATCTCCGAGGTCTACGACCTGCTCATGCACAGCCGGCTATCGCTGGTCGGTGAGATCAAGTTCAGGGTCAGGCACTGCCTGCTCGGGCTCGAGGCCACCGATCCCGCGTCGATCCGAACCGTGTTCGCCCATCCCCAGGCCGTCCTCCAGTGCTCGGAGTTCCTCGGCGGACTCGACGACGTCCAGGTGGTCTACTTCCCGGACACGGCGATGTCGGGACGCTGGATCAGGGATCTCGCCGATCCGTCGGCGGCGGCGATCGCCAGCGAGGAGGCCGCCAGGGTCTTCGACCTGGCCATCCTGCGCCGCGACATCGCCAACTTCGAGGAGAACCACACCCGGTTCTTGTTTGCGTCGAGAAACCCGATCGTCGTCGATCCGCAGATCCCGACGAAGACGTCGCTGGTGATGGCGGTGGGCAACGAGCCAGGGGCCCTGCTCGACGCCCTGGTCTGCTTCCGCGACGAGGGGATCAACCTGGTCAAGTTGGAGTCGCGTCCGATTCCCCGCAACCCGCGCGAGGAGCTGTTCTACGTCGACTTCGATGGCAACCAGACCGACCCCAGGGTCGAACGGGCCCTCGCCGCTCTGGAGGAGGTCGCCCGCTTCGTCAAGGTGCTGGGGTCGTATCCCTCCCGGGACCTGCGGGCCCATGCCGACCTCCACCCCCCGAGCCCAGGGCTCGGAGCGTGATATCCGACGCGGCGAGCCCTGGGCTCGCCGCGTGCCGCGGATAATATGCGTATATGCATATACTGGCCCGATGTCGACCCCACGCCACCGGGCGATCCGCCGGCTGCTGGCCGAGCACGACGTCGCCACCCAGGCCGATCTCGTCGACCTGCTCGCCGAGGAAGAGATGCCGGTCACGCAGGCGACGGTCTCGCGCGATCTGAAGGAGATCGGGGCGACCAAGGAGCGGAGCGCCGACGGCTCTTGGCATTACCGGGTCAACGACACGCAGGCACCCGCCGGCAACGGTGAGCTGGCCCGTGCCTTCGACGACTACGTGGTGCGGGTCACTCCCACCGGCAGTCTCGTCGTCGTGGTGACCCTTCCCGGCGCCGCCCAGGTCGTGGCCAGGACGATCGACGAGGCCGACGTCGACGGCGTGGTGGGCACGATCGCCGGGGACGACACCGTGCTCGTCGTCGGAGGGCCCGAGGTCGACGGCGTGGAGGTGGCCGACCGGCTCGAGACCGGAGGAGGAACCGTATGAAGCGCGTGATGCTCGCCTACTCGGGTGGCCTGGACACCTCGGTGATCGTGCCGTGGCTCCAGGAGAACTACGACGCCGAGGTCATCACCTACACCGCCGACGTCGGACAGGGCGACGAGGTCGACGAGGCTCGCGACAAGGCCCTCGCCACCGGCGCCGTCGAGGCGGTGGTGGACGACCGACGCGCCGAGTTCGTCGAGCACTATGTCTTTCCTGCACTGCGCGCCAACGCCGTCTACGAGGGGTATTACCTGCTGGGAACCTCCCTCGCCCGGCCGGTGATCACCGAGGGTCTC
>CAZCBO010000245.1:0-4210 GCA_964496825.1 uncultured Acidimicrobiaceae bacterium | reverse complement strand
ACTTGGATGGCGAGGAGCGCCGACGCCCCGAAGCCGAACAGGCCGAGGCGTCCGCCCGGCGTGACCTCGGACAACTTCAGCGACCGGTACCCGATGACCCCACCACACAACAGGGGGGCCAGGGCAGCGGCTTCGGGACCGTCGGACAGGGGATAGGTGAAGTCGGCGCGGGCCGTCATCGTGCCGGCGAACCCACCGTCGCGATCCCAACCGGTGAACGTCGCTCGCTCACAGAGATTCTCCCGGCCCGAGGTGCAGAACCGGCACGTTCCGTCGGTGCCGGCGAGCCATGCCACACCGACCCGCTGCCCCAGGCTGCGATCCACGACCTCCGTACCCACGTCGACGATGCGGCCGACGACCTGGTGGCCGGGCACGACCGGAAGCCGGTGGGCCTCGATGTCCCCTTCGACGATCTGGAGATCGGTTCGACACACGCCGCAGGCGGCAACCTCGATCGTCACCTCACCGGGGCCGGATGACGCACCGACGATCTCCACCGCGTGCAGCGGCCCGCCCTCGACGGGACCGGGACGATCGAGACGCAGTGCCGTGGCCACGGTTCAACCACTCTTCACAGGGATCCTGCTAATCCTCCCGACTCGGAAGACTCGATGACTTGGCTCTCGGCGTACTCGACGCGGACGGCTGCGGGGGTGCCGAAGGCTTGGGTGAGGGCATCTTGGAGGTCGTCGACGGCGGGGAGTTGGCCGCTGCCGGTGAGGAAGACGTCGACGTCGGCGCCGTCGACATTGATGCGGAGGGCGGTGAGGGTGGAGTCGTCGCCGAGCCAGTCGGCGACGGCTTGCTGGGCGCCCTCTTGACGCCCGGCGGTGGAGATGACGCCTTCGGCGGTGAAGAAGAGGGGGACCATGATGACGAGGGCGGCGACGGCGACGGTGCGCAGGACCACCGCGACTTCGGCACGGTTCTCCTGGAGCTCTTGGAAGGGGGCGTACCCGGTGAGGAAGAAGACCCCGACGGCGGCGAGGATGATGGAGACGAAGTTGGTGAGGAAGAGGAGGAAGGCGCCGAAGGCGTCGCCGAACAGGCCGGCTTGGAGGGTGAGCCCGACCACCCCGAGGGGCGGGACCAACGCCACGGCGATGGCCACCCCGGCGATCGAGGCGGAGACCCGCCGGTCGACGTTGGCATAGGCGCCGGCGGCGCCGGCGGCGAGGGCGATCAACATGTCGACGATGTTGGGGCTGACCCGCGACGTGACCTGGCTGTTGACCTCGAGGGGGACGATGGCGGGGATCCACTGCCCGATGATGAACGCCAACCCGATCGCGGCGGCGACCCCGGCGACCACCAGGGTCATCGAGGACACGATCCGGCCCTGCCAGGCATTGACGATGGCCCCGGCGGTACCCAGGATCGGGGTCATCAACGGGGCGATCAACATCGCCCCGATCACCACCGCCGTGGAATCCTGCATCACGCCGAAGGTGGCGATCGCCACCGAGAGCAACAGCATCACCCACCAGGCGGTGAGCTTGGCCACCCGCTCCGGCTCCTCGAAGTACAGGTCCTCGCTGATCTCCTCGCGGCGGGGATCGCCGACATCCCGGGCCCGGAGCCAGTCGAGCAGCAACTGCCCCACCGTGGCGGCATCGACATCGACCAGCTCCTCCTCGGTGTCGGCCCGGATCCCGTAGGCCAACATGATCCCCCCGATGACGATGGCGATCACCGCCCCAAACGCCAAGATCCCGGCGATCACCGCCTCGGGGATCAACAACGTGATCCCGCCGAGGACGATCTGGAAGATGCCACGGGTGATGTCGATGATCCACGGCTCCCCCCGCCGCCGTTCTCGCAGCGAAGCCCCGATCACCCCGACCCCACGCACCACGAGGTACCCGGCCACGATCACCGCCACCACCCGGACCCCCCCGGCGGCGACCGCGATCACCGCCTCGGCGACACCCCGCAGCCGTCCTCGCTCCCGCCCCGTCGCCTTGAACCACAGATCCGAAACCCCGCTGACCACCAGGGCAGCCCCGAGCACGAGCCGCAACAGGAACGCCGACGCCTCCGGAAGCAACAACAGCGCCACCCCGGCACCAACCGCTACGGTTCCCTTCACCGTCGCCGGGTTCAACCAAAAAGGCGCCACTCGCGCCGAGAAACGCGAAGTCGAGTCGGTATCCGGGCTCGTCATGTCCACCTCCGCGGAACGCTGGTGGTGGAAGTCTGCTACGTGGACGGGGCCGGAGCTAGCCGGCGGCTTCGGTGTGGGCCGAGGTTGGTCGGATCGCGAACATCCACAGCGTCACGGCGGCATGCAACGCGATCATCGCTCCGACCGCCATCGGCCCGTACTCGTAGTCGCCGCCGGTCGGGCTGATGTTGTACAGCGCCGACGAGAGGAACCCGAACGAACCCACCAGCAGGGCGACCGTCTGGCCGGCCAAGAGGGCCCGTGACGACCAGGGCTCGATGGCCGCAAGCAACCCGGCGGTGAACGCAAGGGTGTAACCGGCCTGGATGAGCATCCCGATCCCCAACGCGAGGACGACGAGCGGGGTGTCGTCGGTGGCTCCGAAGACCACCAGCAGGAGCACGCCCATGAGCACGTCGACCGCCGATAGCGTGGCGAGGATCGTCTTCATCTGCTGCCATTCTCGCGAGAATCGGGCGCAACCGGTAGGGCTGACACGAGGATCGAGAGGCAGGTGAGCCCGCCATCGGCGGCCAGCAGCTCGGAGACGTCCACGGGGACGACGTCGTATCCGCTGGCGTCGAGCAGGGCAGCCGTCGCCGGAGTTCCCTCGGTCACCATCAACCGTCCGTCGCGCAACGGGAGCGCGGAGGATCGATGGCGCTCTGCATCGGGCTCGTGCAAGATGTGGAGCTCGCCGAGGGCGGTGACATCGACCGCACCGGGCGTGACCAGCATGGTCTCTCCATCGAGGGGGAGCACCACCGACTTCAGGTGGAGCCCCTCGCGCACCTCGACGATGTTGAGGTCGAGGCCGAGGCTTGCGGCGATCGCAGCGAACTGGTCGATCCCCTCCGTGTTCGTTCGCCGGGAGCGACCGATGAGGATCGACCCATCGCCCACGATGACGTCGCCGCCGTCGAGTGTTCCCGGTGGCCCGATGTGGCGTACCTCGTAGCGGCGCGCGAGACGCTCTGCCACCGGCCCGGCTTCACCACGGCGGGAGACGGCGCCGCTGCGGGCGATCACCGCCACCGAGCCCACCACGACGGCAGTGTCCTCGATGAAGACGCAGTCGGGATGGCTCTCGTCCGCTGGGATGCGGTCGATCGTGTATCCGGCCGACTCGAGGACGGCCACATAGGAATCGTGCTGTCTGCGAGCGAGATCGACCTCGAGGGCGCGGTCCTCATCCGAGCGCTCGGCATGGCGGAACGAGCCCGGCACCGACCGAACCAGTGCAACGTCGCCGGTCATAGGGGATCCAGCAGCGCCTGGTCCCGGTAACACCAGATCCAGTTCGCGCCCCGCTCGCGGTAGGGCTGCACCAAGGGATGCCCGGTGTCCCGATAGTGATTGAGCGCGTGTTGGTACCTGGCATCCTCACAACACCCGACGTGGCCGCAGATGAGGCACATCCGAAGTGCCGGCCAAGTCTCCCCGAGCGCGACGCACTCGTCACACACCTCCGACGACGGCTCGACGTCGTTGACCAACCCCAGGTGGCCGCACGGCCTGGCGGCGAACCGCCCCGTGAAGGCCCTGCGGAGGAAGGAATTGACGAGCCGGTGATAGGTGATCACGACGACAGACAAGCACACAATCGACTACCGGGTGACGGTGCACGCGGAGTGTATGGTCCGTCCGTCATGAGGCTCACCACCGCGATGCTGGCCGATGCCGCCCAGGTCCAGGGCGGCAAGCTCTTCGTCCTCGGCGGCGGGTTCGACACGATCTCGGCCCGAACGCTGCCGATCGTGCACCGCAGCCTCGCCCTCGCCATGGTTGCCGAGGTGGATCCCGATGAGCGTCACCGCGATCTCGAGATGACGATCACCCTCGTCGACGAGGACGGCCAAGCGATGGACGTCGAGGCCAAGGGAAAGCTCCGGGTCGGCGCCCCACCGAACCTCCCTCCCGGCGCGACCAGCATCGTCCCGATCGTGAGCCCGTTTCACAACATCGAGTTCCCCGAGGCGAAGGGCTACGCCTTCGTCGTCGAATTCGAAGGCGAGGAGCTGGCCAGAGTGCGGTTCCGAGTCG
>CAZCBO010000244.1:0-4238 GCA_964496825.1 uncultured Acidimicrobiaceae bacterium | reverse complement strand
GAGGGAGAACACCTCGCCCTCCGTGATGGTGAGGTCGACGCCGCGCACCGCCTCGACATCGCCGTAGTGCTTGACCAGATCCCGGATCGTGATGGCCGCCATCGCCAGGAGGTTGGCAGCAGGCCCGAGGGCACGTCAATCGACGATACTGAGCCTCGCTCACAGAGGAGGACCGGTGGCGGCGCCGCTGAAGCTGGAGGACAACCCCTGGGGGGCAACGGCGATCGCCGATGAGGACGGCGAACTGCTCCCGGTCATCGAGGGGACGAGCGCCTTCGTCCGATTCGACGGCGAGCAGGTGACGGGCGACGGCAGCTGCAACCGATTCTTCGGTCCCTACGAGATGACACCCAACGGCGACCTGCGGTTCGGGGAGCTGGGGACGACGATGATGGCCTGTCTCGATGCCGTGATGGAGCAGGAGCAGGCGTTCCTGGCCGCGCTGGAGGCGGTCGACTCCTACTCGATCGCCGGCGACACGCTCGAACTTCGCGCCGGAAGCGAGGTCGTACTGCTCTTCGAGGCGATCCCAGCCACCCTGGCCAATACCTCGTGGAACCTGGTCGGCCTCAACAACGGAAAGCAAGCGGTGGTTTCTCTCGTTGCCGACACCGAGATCACCGCCACCTTCACCGAGGACGGGACCTTGGCCGGGTCGTCGGGGTGCAACACCTACCGGGCGACGTGGTCGACCGACGGGAACACGATCGAGATCGGTCCGCCGATGGGGACGAAGCAGATGTGCGCCGGCGAGGGGGTCATGGAGCAGGAGGCCCGCTACCTCGAGGTGCTCGGGTTGGTCACCAACTACCGCCTCGACGCCACCTCGCTGGAGATGTTCGACGACGAGGGCGCCCGCCAGCTCCAGTTCAACCGGGCCGAGGAGTAGTCCCTTCCATCGCACGTGTCTAAGAGGGCGCTCAGCGCCCCTCCTAAGCACGCGCGATCAGTCGGCCCACCGTTCGGGCCGGCGCTTCAATCCGTCGAGACCGAGCTCGTCGCAGAGCGCCTCGTAGCGCTCCCGCGGGACGCCGTGCCACGCCAGGTCGGCGAGGGTCTCGGGGAGCGGGACGTCGGTGCGCAGCTGGGCGAGGAACCGGTAGAGCAGCGCCTCACCCATCCGCTCCACCAGGGTCGTCGCCAGCGTGCCGGCGCCGCGTACCTTGACGTCCCAGAGCGCGGCGTCCAGGGGGATCCGCTCGAGATGGCGGTACCGGCCGAGGACCGTCGAGGTCGACTTGGCCCCCCAGCCGGGGAGGCCGGGCAGCCCGTCGGCGGTGTCGCCGACGAGACCCAGGTAGTCGGGGATCGACTCCGGCTCGACCCCGAACTTTTCCAGCACCGCCTCCCGATCGATGAACACCCCCTCCCGCCGGTTGTAGCCGCGGATGCGGGGATCGCCGTAGAGCTGACCGAGATCCTTGTCGGGGGTCATCACGACGACCTCCTCGACGTCGTCGACCCAGCGGAGGGCCGCCGTGGCGATGGCGTCGTCGGCCTCGTACTCGTACATCGAGAAGACCGTCACCCCGATGGCCCGCATCGCCCGCTCGGCCAGCGGGAACTGGTCGAGGAGCTCCTGGGGCATCCCGGTGCTGTCCTTGTAGGCCGGGAACATCTCGTTGCGGAACGACTCGATCACCGAGTCGAAAGCGGCGGCGACGTGGGTGAGGCCGGGTTCGGCCAGCAGCGTCAGCGTCGAGGCGATGACGCCGGCCGTCGCCCCCACCTCCATCCCGCTCGGACCTTGCCGCGGCGGCGCGCCGAAGTGGTTGCGGAACAGCTCGTAGGTGCCGTCGATGAGGTAGAGCTTGGAGCCGGCCTTCACCGCGCCGACCCTACTGCTCGTCGCCGAGCCCGAGCGCAGGCCAGGCCGCCTCGAGGGTCTGGCCGCCGGTGAGTACGGGGGCGAAGAGGTCGCCGCGCTGGCGGAGTCGCTCCCAGATCGTCCCGATGGTGAAGTCCTCGGGGCTCACCATCTCGAGCTCCGGCCAGGTCACCGGCGTCGAGACCGTCGCCCCCGCCCTCGGCCGCACCGAGTACACCGAGGCCTGGGTCTTACCTGCGACGTTCTGGTTGTGGTCGATGAACACCCGGGCGCCGCGCTTGGGTTTGTCCCACTCCATGGTGGCGACCTCGGGATCGGCGGAGACGACGAGGCGGCCGATCGCCTCGACGAAGCGTCTCGTCCGGCGATAGGTGTGGACCGGCTCGACCGGAACGAAGATGTGGATGCCCCGCGACCCCGACGTCTTGGGATACCCGGCGAGCCCCAGCCGCTCGAGCAGCACATTGACCAACCCGGCGACGTAGACGACCTGGTCCCAGGTCGCCCCTTCCTGGGGGTCGAGATCGAACACGGCGAAGTCCGGGTTGCCCGGTTGGTCCGCCCGGGACAGCCAGGGGTGCATCTCGATGCAAGCCAGGTTGGCCAGCCACACCAACGTCTCGGAGTTGGGCGCGGTCACGAAGTCGATGGGCTCGCCGCGATGGGACGAATCGATCGGGGCCGTGACGATCCAGTCGGGGGCGTGGGACGGACACTGCTTCTCGTAGAACGAGCTCTCGTAAATACCGTTCGGGTAGCGCGACATCGACAACGCCCTGCCGGCGAGGTGGGGAAGCAGCACCGGGGCCACCGAGGCGTAGTACGTGACGAGATCGCCCTTGGTGTAGCCATCGTCGGGAAACAGGACCTTGTCGACGTTGCTGAGTGCCACCGGCCATTCGAGGCTGGTGGTCACGGCCCCGTCGGTGGCAGGAACCGCGAGCACCGGGTCGGGGAAGTGCACCAGCCCCGACGCCACCGGCTCGCTCTCGGACGGCTCTGCCCCCTCGGCCTGTCCCTCGCCTGCGAGCAACGCCTCGTGGATCAGGTCGTGGCTGGATTCCTCGCGCGCCTCGGAGATCACGATCATCCGGAGGCCGGCCGCGGTGGCGGCCGCCGCCAGCGGATCGGCGCGCAGCGTGCCCTCGCCGTAGGGGACGTGGCGGATCTCACCGGATGGGCCGAACTGGTTGTCGGTGAACTGGGTGTGGAGGTGGTCGAGGGCCCAGGCCGGGAACTCGGAGCGGAGGAATTCGATCACCGATCGGTAGGCCTCGACGCTGGTGAGTCCGCCACCGGACTTCGCATGGACGTGGGCCCAGTCGATGACGGGGCGGACGAAGGCGAACTCCTTGGCGATGAGGGCGATGTCGCCGAGGGTCCCGAAGGCCCGATCGGTCCCCGAGGTCTCGAGGCCGAGGGCCACACCGAGATCCCGGACCTTGGGCTCGATCGTCGAGAGGCCGTCGGCGACGAGCTCGTGGAGCTCCTCCGGCTCCCGCTCGCCGACGTTGCCGGTGTGGGCGACGATGGTGTGGGCGCCGAGCGCCCTGCCCAGCTTCATCGTGTGCTCGAGGGCGGCAAGCGTCTGCTTGCGCCTCTCGGGATCCTCCACGGTGAGGATGGCGAAGTACGGGGCATGGGCGGACAGGGCGATCCCCCGCTCGGCGGCGAGCTCGCCGAAGGTCCGGCACCGCCGCTCCTTCCACGGGAAGCCCTTGACGAAGGCCAGCTCGTAGGCGCCGTGGCCACGCTCGACCAAACCGTCGAGGAACGCGGCGTCGTCGCCGTCGGGCGGCAGCCCGGAGATGCCGAACCTGATCATGTAGGGACGCTATCGCATCGATACTGTGATGCAGCCATGACCTCGAGCTCCGAGCTCCTCAAGGCGGCCAAGGCCGCGCTCCACGAGCCTTCGAGGGAGCCGACGCGGCAACTGGCCGTGGTGACCTGCATGGATGCCCGGGTCGATCCGTGGCGGATCCTGCGGGCCGGACCCGGCGAGATCCACGTCATCCGCAACGCCGGCGGCGTCGTCACCGAGGACGTCATCCGGTCGCTGGTGGTCTCCGAGGTCGAGCTGGGAACGCAGCGCGTCATGGTGCTGATGCACACCGACTGTGGGATGGAGGGCGCCGATGAGGAGGCCGTCGCCGCGAAGGTGCGCGACGCCACCGGTGCCGAGCTCGGCATGATCCTGAGGAGCTTCGATCGTCTCGAGGACGAGCTGCAACGCGGGGTCGAGGCGTTGCGCGCCAGTCCGCTGATCCGGGGATCCGTGACCGGAGCCATCTACAACGTCACCACCGACGCCGTGCGCACGGTCCCGATCTAGGTCCGGTCACTATCCTTCTTCCGGGCCCGTAGCTCCAATGGCAGAGCAGCGGACTTTTAATCCGAAGTGTGTGGG
>CAZCBO010000243.1:2062-4242 GCA_964496825.1 uncultured Acidimicrobiaceae bacterium | reverse complement strand
ATCGATGGGGGCGAGCAGCTGCTCTTCGCCGGCCTCAGCCCCGACGGGTCGCTGTTGGCGACCGGTGGCTTCGACGAGCACGTCACCCTTTGGGACGTGGCGGCCCGGGAGCGCCTCTACAGCATCGACATGGGGATGGTCCCCTCGAACGTGGAGTTCTCCGACGATGGCCGTCACATCCTGGTCGCCCTCGAGGGGATCACCCGGCTCCTCACGCTCGATCCCGTCGAGCTGGTCGAGCTAGCCAGGGACCGCGCCGCACGCGAGCTGACCGAGGAGGAGTGTCGCTTCTACCTCGGCGATGCGTGCCCGTCCTCTGACTGACGCTCGCGAACCCAGCGTTCGCGCCGACCCGAGCCCACAGAACGGATCGCCCCTTCCGTCCAGAACCGGCGTCGGTACAATTGCTGGAGTCATCGTCGGAGGACGATATGGCGCTTCCAAGCGGAGTCGTTACGTTCCTCTTCACCGATGTCGTCGGTAGCTCCTCGAAATGGGACATCGCCCCCGACGCCATGGAGCCGGCCCTGCGGCGACACGACGAGATCATCGACAAGTCGATCGCGTCGCATGCCGGCACGGTCGTCAAGAAGACCGGCGACGGGTTCATGGCGGTGTTCGCCGATCCGGCCTCGGCAGTAGCAGCGGCTGTCGAGGCACAGCGAATGCTCGCTACGGAACCCTGGGACGATGCCATCGCCGGCTTCGCGGTTCGGATGGGGATCCACACCGGATCCGGCCGGGTCGAGGACGGTGATTACCTCGGAACTGCTCCCAACAAGGCGGCAAGGATCGAGGCGGCCGGGCACGGAGGCCAGATCCTCATGTCGGCGTCGACTCGAGAGCTGGTCGATGAGGCCACCGGCTCGTTCGACTTCCGTGATCTCGGAGACCATTACCTGCGAGGCCTGAGCCGACCCGAACGGCTGTATCAGATCACCGGCGAAGGGCTCCTCGGCGACTTCCCCCCGATCCGGACCGAGTCCAAGCCCGATCGCCCCTCGATCGCGGTACTGCCGTTCCAGACCCTCGGCGACATCGAGCGAGACGCCTTCGCCGACGGGCTGGTCGAGGACTTGATCACCGGCCTCTCCCGCTGCCGCGACCTGTTCGTGATCGCCCGCAACTCGACCTTCGTCTACAAGGACGCTCCCGTCGACATCACGACCGTCGCCGCCAAGCTCGGCGTCCGCTACGTCCTGGAGGGCAGCGTGCAGTGGTCGGGTGAGCGAGCGCGCATCACCGCCCAGCTCATCGATGGGGCGACCGGGGGTCACCTGTGGGCACACAAGTACGACCGGGACGTCGAGGACGTGTTCGGCGTCATCGATGAGATCACCGCCGACATCGTCGCCCAGCTCAGCGGCTATCACGGTGTCCTGGTGCTGACCGAGAAGCAGCGCACCGTCGCGCAGGACCCGGGGTCGCTCGGGGACTACGAGGCCTACATGCGCGGTCTCGAGCTCAAGCATCGGTTCATGCCCGAAACGAACGTCGAGGCACGACGGGTCCTCCTCGAGGTCCTTGAGCACCGTCCGGCATTTGCGCGCGCCCACGTAGCGCTGGCGTGGACCTGGCTGTTCGAGGTGTGGTGGGGATGGACGGACACACCCGAGGCATCGCTCGCCGAGGCCTGGCAGGCGGCCAAACGCGCCGACGAACTCGACGATCTGGACTCCGAGGTGCACTGGCTGCTCGGCGAGCTGTACATGGCACAGCGCGACTATGAACACACCGAGGCCGAATACCGGCGCGCCATCGACCTCAATCCCAGCTTGGCCGACGTCCGCGCCAACTGGGCATCGACGGCCAATCGCCTGGGGTTGGCCGAAGAGGGCGTCACGGCGATGGAACTCGGGATGCGGCTGAACCCGAACCATCCGGTTTGGTATGCCTGGTTCTATGGATCCTCTCTGTACGGCGCCGGCCGATACGAGGAGGCGGTGCGGGTGTTGCAGCCCGCGGCGGTGCACACCGTGGTCAGCAGGCTCTATCTCGCTGCAGCGCTTCAACGCATCGGGCGAGAGGACGAGGCGGCGCAGGCGCTCGCGGCGGCCCGCACCGAGGTTCCCGAGATCTCGATCGCGATGCTCGAGCAGATCGAGCACTACCGCGATCCGGGGGGCCAGGCACGCCTGTCGGAGCCGCTACGGGCGCTCGGATTGCCCGAGGCCTGAGCC
>CAZCBO010000243.1:0-1962 GCA_964496825.1 uncultured Acidimicrobiaceae bacterium | reverse complement strand
CCGATCGTGTCGATTTCGGTCGGCCTCATCCTGTTCGAGGGTGGGCTCAGCCTGCGATTTCGCGAGATTCGTCACCACCGAACGGTGGTGCTCCTGCTCGTCACCGTCGGCGTCGCGATCACCTGGTTCTTCGGTGTCGCCGCGAGCGGTCTCTTCCTCGACCTGCGCCTCGACATCGCGATCCTCCTCGGCGCCATCCTCGTGGTGTCGGGGCCGACGGTGATCGGACCGATCCTGCGAAGCGTTCGACCGTCGCGAACCGTTGCCTCGATCCTCAAATGGGAGAGCATCCTCATCGACCCGATCGGCGCAATGCTGGCAGTGGTGACCTTCGAGGTCATCCTCGTCGGTGCCGGGGATGCGACGGCCGGCATCGCACGCGAGGTCTCACTCTTCGTCATCGCCGGATTGGCGGCCGGGCTGATCGTGGCGTTCCCGACGGGCTGGTCCCTCGAGCGTCATCTGATTCCGGAGCGCCTGGTGCCGCTGGTGGGCATCACGGCGGCCCTGATCGCCTTTGCGCTCGCCAACCTGGTCGCCGCCGAGTCCGGTCTGCTCGCCACCACCGTTCTCGGGCTGGTGCTCGCCAACAACCCGCGGTGGAGAGTCGAGCCGCTGATCCACTTCTCCGGGATTCTGCAGACCCTTCTGGTCGGGGTCGTCTTCATCCTGCTCAGCGCCAGGCTCACCCGGTCCCAGCTCGCCGATATCTCGGTCGGCGTCCTCGGCCTGATCCTGGTCCTGGTTCTGCTGGCTCGGCCGCTCAGCGTTGCCGTCTCGACCATCCGATCGGACCTCACGGCTCGGGAGCGAGTGTTCCTCGGAGGCATCGCACCCCGGGGCATCGTCGCGGCAGCCGTGGCTTCGGTCTTCGCGCTGGAGCTCGAGGAAGCGGGCGTCGCCGGTGCTGAGGTCCTCACACCGGTGACCTTCGCCGTGGTCGTGGCCACGGTGCTGCTGTACGGGCTCGGTGCCGGCCCGCTGGCGCGTCGGCTCGGGCTCGCCGACCCGTCGCGCCAGGGTGCGCTGATCGTCGGTGCCGGCCCCGTGGAGCGCGAGATCGGCAGGGCACTCGCCGACATCGACGTCGCGGTGCTCTTCGCCACCACGAACCGCCGTGACGAGGCTCGGGCGCGTTTGGCGGGATATCGCACCTTCTACGGCAACCTCATCGAAGACGAGGTTCCCTGGGACCTCGACCTCTCGGGAATCGGCCGTCTCGTTGCCGTGACCCCGAACGACGAGGTGAATACCCTCGCCACGCGGCACTTCGCCGAGTCGTTTGGGGCCGCCGAGACCTATCAGCTCGCAGCGGCTCCCCCCGGGCCCGGGATCGAAGGCTCGGTCGCCGACATCGGGGGCCGAACGCTCTTCTCCAAGGATCTCACCTACGACGCGTTCGCCGAGCGCCTCCGCCAGGGGGTTCGGATCAGAAGCACACCCATCACCGGCGAGTTCGGCGCCGAGGATCTCGCCGCGCAGCTCGGCGAGGACGGAAGGGTGTTGTTCGTGCGTAGCGGCGACCAGCTGTTGATAGGCACCACCGATGCCGCACGCCCGATCGGCGCTCAGGCCAAGCCCGGTGACACCGTTGTCTGGTTGCCCGGTGAAGATCGATAGGGCGGATTCAGCCAAGAGCAGCGTTGTCCGGCCGGGACGAACCGGAGCGCCAGCCCCCGCTCGATAAGGTACGCACATGATCGACGAGGCGGTGCGTAGCGGCATTGCATTCAGCCTTGTCGTTCTGGGGATCGTGGTGATCTTCGCCCCGCTGATCGCCGAGCGTCTTCGTCTGCCCGGACTCATCGGCCTGCTCATCGGGGGCGCGCTCATCGGGCCGAACGTCTTCGGGGTGCTCGACGACTTCACGTCGCTGGAGAAGATCGGCGAGATCGGGATCCTGTACCTGATCTTCCTCGCCGGACTCCAGCTCGACCGCGAGACCTTCGACCGGTACCGAAG
>CAZCBO010000242.1:0-4274 GCA_964496825.1 uncultured Acidimicrobiaceae bacterium | reverse complement strand
ACTTGAAGCCCTTCCGGTAGTCGAACTTCTCCACGGCCCTGATCAGCCCGAGGTTCCCTTCCTGGATGAGATCAAGGAACCTGAGGCCGCGCCCCACGTACTTCTTGGCGATGGAGACGACGAGGCGCAGGTTGGCCTCCACCAGCCGTTTGCGGGCCCGATCGGCCTGGCGGACCGCACGCTCCAGGATGAGACGTTCCTCGGGCGGGAGCAGGTCGACGGTCTCCAGCTTCTCCTCGGCGCGGACGCCGGCCTCGGTCTGCATGGCCAGCTCCACCTCCTGCTGCGGGGTGAGGAGGGGGAACCGACCGATCTCCTGGAGGTACATCCGAACCGGATCCGAGACGTGCACCAGCTCGTCGCTGGAGAGGGCGGTGTCGGCGAGGGCGTCGTCGCTGTCCTCCCGCACCGTGATGTTCGCCTCGCGCAGGGCGAGGAAGACCTGGTCGAAGCCGTCCGCCGGGGCTTCGGCGTCCTCCAGCTCCTGGAGCACTTCGGACATGACGAGAAAGCCACGCTGCTTGCCGCGGGCGGCCAGTTCGCTGTAGATGGGGGTCAGGGCCTCATTCATTCCCTGCTCCGCAACTCCCGGCGTTGCTGCTCCAACGCTATCAACGATTCGAACTTTTCCGAATACCCCTGCGGATCGGCGTCGGGGTCGGAGGCCGCCAACTCGGTCCGCATCAGGTCGATTCGGCGCTCCACCCCTGACAGCTTGAGCCTTTTGACCACCTCGACGGCGCCCGACAGAGGGCGGTCGTCGACGGCGAGCCGGCGCAACAGCTCGTGCTCCTCGGTATCGGTGCTGCCGAGGATGGCGCCGAGATCCGGGGTGGCATCCCCGTCGAGGGCTGCCACGGCGGGGCCGATGATGGCGTAGGCGCGGCGATGCAGCTCCGAGCCGAACAGCGAGGCATCGACCTCCTCGCTGCGGATCTCCCGGTCGTTGGCGAGCAGCAGGCGGAGCAGCTCACGCTCGGCGAGGTCGGAGGCGCTCAACCGGGCCGCTCCCCGACGTGGCGGAGATCCGTCACCGCGGCCGCGGCCACCGATCGACGCCTCGACAACGTCGATGTCGACCCCGGTCCGTCTCGAGACGAGGACGGCGTACTCGTGCCGCGCCACCGGATCGGAATGATCTGCGATGAGCGGCGCCACCGCCCGGACGGCCCTTGCCCTCGCCTCGGCCTCCGTGAGGTCGAACTTCCCCAGCTCCCGCTCGATGCGGAACTGGAGCAGCGGCAGCGAGTCGGCGATCGCCTTCTCCACCGTCGAGGTATCGCCGTCCGACACGAGGTCGGCGGGATCCCTGCCCACGGGGAGGACGGCCACCCTGAGGTCGAGGTCCCCGGGAACGGTTTGCTCGAACCCGCGATCGGCTGCACCGGCGCCCGCTTCGTCGGCATCGAAGGCGAGCACGATGCGGGACGTGAATCGCCGGAGCAGATCGAGATGTCCCTCCCCGAGGGCGGTCCCCGAGGCGGCCACGGCGATCGGCAGCCCGGCGAGGTGCATCGCGATCACGTCGGTGTATCCCTCGACGACGACCGCCTCGTCCGATCGAACGATCTCGGACTTGGCCCAGTTCAACCCGTACAGCAGGCGAGACTTGTGATAGATCGGGGTCTCGGGCGAATTGAGGTACTTGGGCGGCTCGCCCTCGAGCTGGCGGGCCCCGAAGCCGACGGCATCACCGCGCACGTCGTAGATCGGGAACATCAGCCGGCCACGAAAGCGGTCGACGAGCGAGCCGCGGCGAGAGCGAGAGGCGAGGCCGGCCCCGATCATGGCCTCGTCCTTGATCCCGGTCTCGCGCAGGTGATTCACGAGCTCGTCCCAGGCGGCCGGGGAGTAGCCGATGACGAAGCGGTCGACCACGTCGGCGCCGTACCCTCGGCTGCGGAGATAGCCGCGGGCATGTCCGGCGTCGTCGGCCGTCTTCAGTCGCTCGTGGTAGAAGGCGGCCGCCCGCTCCACGGCTTCGACCAGCCGCTCTCTGCGGTCCTTCCGCTTGGCTGCATCGGGATCCTGGGTCACGGTGATCCCGGCCCTGCGGGCCAGCAGCTCCACGGCATCGGAGAACCCGACCCCCTGGGTCTCCTGGACCCATCCGAACACGTCGCCGCTCTTGCCGCACCCGAAGCAGTGGTAGAGCCCACGGGCCGGATCGATCGACAACGACGGCGTCTTCTCCTGGTGGAACGGGCAGATCGCCATCACCGATCGTCCGGATCGCTTGACCTTGGTGACCTCGGAGGCCAGCTCGACGAGATCGGTGCGTTCCCGTACCCGGTCGATGTCTTCTCTGGCGTACGCCACGTGCTCAGCGTAGGACGTGGGGACGACGATCCGCCCGCGGGCCGGCTCCGTACACTGGGATGGTGCCGGAGTTCGACCTGTTCTGGCTCGTCATCGTGTTGGGTCTCGTCGTCGCCGCAATTCGCCAGGCGACCAAGCAAGCCGTTACCCGCGGTGATCGCGACCGCTGGCAGCAGGCTGCAGAGCGGCTTGGCCTGGCCATGTCCGGGTCCGCCCACAAGGGCCTGGGGATGTCGGGTGCGAGCGGCGAGATGGAGGTCAGGGTCTTCGCCCGTCGTGGCTCCGAAGAAGGCTCGAAGACGCGAACCCACTACGAGGTCGCCCTGCCGCCGCTCGGCGTCGGGATCAGCGTGTCGCCCGCAGCGAGTTGGGGCGGCCTACTGAGCGCCCTCGGCTCGGCCGACATCGAAATCGGTGAGCCGACGTTCGACGGTCGCTTTCTGGTCAAGTCGGACTACCCGGACCGGGCTCGCAGGTACCTCACTCGAGAGCGCATGGCCGCACTCACCAGCCTCTCGGACCAACACCCCGGCTTCGTGTTCAGCGACGACGAGCTGCGATTCCAGACACCCGGCGTCGCCCCCGACACCGACACGATCGTGTCGACGGTGAGCCACCTTCTCACTGCAGCCCGCATGCTCGTCATGGATCAGGCCGAGGCCGACCGCGTGCTGCTCGGTGACTGGGTCGCCGACGCTCTCGACGACGATCGTGACGTCGAGGAGGCGATCCCACCGTCGGAGCCGGCGCCTCCAGACGACCGCAGCGAAGCTCCGACAGAGCGCTCCGCGTCGCTCGATGCGCATCCAGAAGCAATCGGCGGATCTGCTCCGATCGCCTCCGATGTGGACCCGGCCCGCGTCGCGGCACGGCTGTTTGGTGACCGGCGGCTCGTCTTCGAAACCGAGCAGATCTTCACCGAGGAGTACCTCGGAATGCCGGTGGCCTGGTCCGGCCGAGTGAAGCGACCGGCGGGCCTGATGGCAACTCGAGCCTTCGACGGCGACGACCTGCAGGTGCTCGTGATCGAGGTCGCCTCGCTCGAGGATGACCTCTACGGCGCAACCGCGATCGACGCCATCGTCGCGTTTTCCGGCTCTGCAGCACCAGGAACGGGTGACACCGTGCGCTTCACCGGACGGCTCATCGGGGTCGACGGCGTGAGCAAGGACCTGTTCGTCGCCGACGGACGACTCACCTAGGGGAGCCGCTCGGTGAGGTAGTCGACCAGCCCGGTGATCGGAACCCGGTCCTGCTCCATCGTGTCGCGGTCGCGAACCGTCGCCGCCTGATCGTCGAGCGTATCGAAGTCCACCGTCACCGCATAGGGCGTGCCGATCTCGTCCTGACGTCGGTAGCGGCGTCCGATGGACTGGGTGACATCGACCTCGATCGGCCACCGCGGCCGGAGGCGGTCGGCCACCTCATCGACCACCTTGTTCAGCTCGTCCTTCTTCGACAGGGGAAGCACCGCCACCTTGATCGGCGACAGCCGGGGATCGAGCCTGAGCACCACCCGCTCCTCGCCGCGGACCTCCTCGACGTGATAGGCGTCGAGGAGGAATGCCAGCGCGGTCCGGTTCGCCCCTGCGGCCGGTTCCACGACGTGGGGCACGTACCGCTCCTCGCTGTCCGGATCGAAGTAGGAGAGGTCCTCACCGGAGTACTCGGCGTGGGCCTTGAGGTCGTAGTCGGTGCGGACCGCGATGCCCTCTAGCTCGTCCCAGCCCCAGGGGAACCGGTAGTCGATGTCGTAGGTCAGGGTCGAGTAGTGGGAGAGCTCGTCCTGGTCGTGCTGGCGGAACTGCAGGTTCTCCTCCCGCATCCCGAGGTCGGTGTACCAGTTCTTACGCTGTTCCACCCAGTACTCGAACCACTGCTCCGACTCCGAGGGGTGGTGGAAGTACTCCATCTCCATCTGCTCGAACTCGCGGGTGCGGAAGATGAACTTCTCC
>CAZCBO010000241.1:0-4276 GCA_964496825.1 uncultured Acidimicrobiaceae bacterium | reverse complement strand
GATGCGGCAGGGAACGATCCGACCAGCTCATGGAAAAGATCGGTGGGGGCGACCTCGGTGGCGCGGTCTGTCCGATTCAGAGCCCGGAACGGCAGGACCGAGCCGATCAGTGGATGTGCCGCAGTGTCCAGAACGTGGGGATCGAGGACGAGACGCCCCCGTCCGTCAACGGTGGCGTGTTTGGCCACGAAGCCGCGGACCGCCTCGGCCGGGATCGCCGGCGGGCGAGGAATGCCGACGATGGAGACGCGATCGCCTTCCGGCATCAAGGCAACGATGTCGTCACCGAGTACCCGCCAGCGTCGCAAGAGCGACAGGCCCACGAGGCTGGATTTCCCGGATCCGGTGGCCCCGAGAAACAGCATCGCACCGGCGCCGGCATCTGCGGCACCGCCGTGGAGGACGAAGACACCGCGATGGGCCAGCACGTGGGTAGCGAGCGGAAGGAACAGCCGTCGGAGGGGTTCCTCTGCTTCACCGTTGCCACCGATCCGCATCTCCGCCGGGGAGGCCCACCCGGTGAAGCCGGAGTCGTGCCGTAGCCAGAGCTCGTCCGCATCCCGCCAGAGTTCGACGCTCTGGTAGCGCTCGTCCGGAACCCGTGTCGGACCTGCGATCGCATTCCTCGTCAGCGAGAACCGCGCGCTCGGAGGTCCTTCTGCCACGGGGAATCCACCGACGAGGGCGACCAGGGACTCTGCCAGGTCGATAGTCTCCGCCGAGACGAGAAAGGACTCGTGAGCGATGGAGAGCATCTCGCCCGAGACGAGCGCCCGTGCCCTCCGGGCGGCCATCGCAAACGAACCGCTTTGGATCTCGGCGGCGGGGTCATCCATGGGCGATTCGATCACCGAAGGAGACGAAGTCGAGCTGGTGTCTGCATTGGGTCCTCGCTTCGGCGAGATCTGGGCGTACCTTGACGATCGCGGTCAGCTCGTCGTCCACCGATACGTCGGCTCGCGGCGGGGGAGGTTCGTGTTTCGGGGAGACGCTCGATCTTCGACGGATCGGCTGGTTCCGGAGGCGAGGCTCGTAGGCAAGGTGACGCGCCGCTCGCACGCCGAATCGATCGAGCGCGTTCGACGCATCGACGGTGTGCGCAAGGTCGCGGGATGGAGATTGGCGGCACTGAAGAAGCGACTGCTTCGGCAGTGAGCCCCTCCCAATGACCGAGCAGGCTCAGACGATCACCCCCTGGTCGAACTCCGGCCTCCTGCGCCTGGCGCGACCCTCCAAGGTCTCCAGCGCGCGCCGGAGCCTGCCGTGTCCTCTGAAGCGCAGCGGTGGTCGGAGCGGGATCTCGGTCCAGAGCTCGGCTTCGAGCGCACCCATCTCGATTCCCGGTGCGAGCTGACGATAAGACATGGGATTTGTCGTTCCCCGGATCATGCACGCACCGAGCTCGAGATCGCGGGTCTCGCAGATCGCGCTCATGGCGAGACTCAGACCGATACCCTGACCACGACAGCCGGGTTCGACGGTCAAGCCACCCCACATCAGAAAGTCCCGGGAGCGGCAGTCGACACGCAGCGCAGCGACTATCTCGTCATCTTGTGTGGCGACGAGCAGCGGTCCCCTTGCCAGGCACTCTCGCACGTACCGGCGGACGCGCGGCCGGGTTGGGATGGCGTCTGCTTCGAACGCCTCATAGAGGGCGTACAGGGCCGGGAGGTCAGACCGTGTTGCGGCGCGAATCCGGGGGTCGTCGTACTCGAAGTCCGGTATCGGGGCGGGCCCCCAGAAGAACGCCATCATCTTCGGTTGGATCTCGATCCGTCGGGCGAGATGCGGATAGAGGTGCTGGGTGTCTTCGAGGGAACCAAGGACGACCCACGCTGGACTTCGATCGACCAGCGAGGCAGCGAGTGGGCCCGCGTCCGGGCGGAAGATCAGTGGCGCAGCCTGCCAGCGGTCACGGACCCATCGAGAAACGCTGAGCAGTCCCGCGGGCTCGCGCTGCCCGTTCTCGATGACCCACATTCGATGCCATCGACCGAGCTCGCGCTCATACAACGTCGAACTCAGATGGATCGACCGCGGTTCGTATCGCGTCACGAGATCGGCGGCTTCGATCGGGTCCGTGATCGGGCGCACTCGCAGGTCACGCTCCGTGTTCGCCGCCATCTTGCGTCCCACCGTCTGCACCCCCGTGGTCACGTCCAGGCCGGACGTCGCCGGGCCGATTGGCCTTGCAGGGCAGCCAGGAAGTTGACAAACCCTGAGGAGCGATCATACACTCCACCCACTGCCACTCCGAGTGGCGGGGGTCCTGCAGTTTGGGATGAGCGGGAAGGGGAGAAGCATGCGGTACGAGGCACCGGCGATCGTCGAGCGGGTCGAGCTGACCGCGCTCCTTTGGGGCAAGTATTTCCACGACAGCCCTCACACCTACGACTACCACGACTAGTAGCCGTTAGGTCTGGGTAGGGCCGACAGGGTTTCCATAGGCTTCGCCAGGCACCTCGAGCAGGCCGCGACCATTCGCCGGTCGCGGCTTCGCTATTCGTTGCGCCCCATCGACAGGTGATCGCCGAACAGCGATGAATCGGGCGGCATGGGTCTGACCTGCCGCCCCGCTCGGTCGGCCAGGACATCGATCGCCGATAGCGTGGGACCCGTGCCTCGCTACGTGATCACCGGCGGACTCGGCGTCGGCAAGACAGTCACGATCGCACTCCTGAGCGATCGTTTCGAGACCGTGGCGGAACCGGCACGCGAACTCATCGCCGAGCATCATGCGGGGACCGGGGAAGACACCATCGACCACCGCCCCGGGCTCTTCGTGGAGCGGCTGATCGCACGGTCGATCGAGAAGTACCTGTCGGCCACGGAGGCCGCGGTGACGATCTTCGATCGCGGACTTCCCGATTGTGTCGCGTACGCGCTGGCGCTTGGTATCGACCCAGAACCGGCTCTCGAAGTGGCGGCCACCTACCGGTATGCGACCCCCGTGTTCCTCGCTCCTCCTTGGGAGGAGATCTACACCACCGACGCGATGCGGCGCGCGACGTTCGCTCAGGCAGAGGCCTTCCACGATCACGTGATCTCGACATACGGGCGCCTTGGTTACGAGACGATCGAGCTCCCCAAGGCCTCGGCGGAGGAACGAGCAGCCTTCGTGGCGAGCACGTTGGCTCGGGGCGCCTGATGGCCTACTCGTCCCTGCCGGCCGACAGGTGATCGCCGAACAGCGATGACTCGGGCGGCACCGGTTTGACCTGCCGCCCCGCCCGGTCGGTCAGGATCATTCCCGCGAAGATCAGCAGCCCGCCGATCGCGATGCCCGGCTCGAGCTGCTCGCCCAGGAGCAGGATGCCGCCGACCAGCGCCACCAGCGGCACGAGGTACCCGATCAACGACACGCTCGTCGCCGAGATCGTGCGCAGCAGCACGTAGAAGATCAGGAACGGCATGAAGGTCGAGGCGATGGCCATGTACCAGATCAGGGTCCAGCCCCAGGCAGTGACCTCGGTGGGGAGCCCCTCGATGATCAGCATCGCCGGGATCAGCAGTACCCCGCCGACGACGAACTGCACGCCGGTCACCGTGGTGGCGTCGTACTGGCCTGCGTACCGCCTGGCGTAGGCGCCGGCGTAGCCGATGGTAGCGACGCCGGCGACGCTCAGCCCCGCCGCCACCCAGGGGTTGCCCTCGGCCCCCAGACCGGTGTCCCCGGAGGCCAGCAGGGCGAGCACGCCGGCGAAGCCCACCGACAGGCCCAGCAGCTTGGCGCGGGTCATCGGCTCATCGGGGAGCATGAAGTGGGCGTAGATCGCGGTCACCAGTGGGATGAGCGCGGCGAAGAGCCCGACGAAACCGGCCGAGGCGTTGTCGTAGGCAAAGGTGAACACGACGTAGGGGATCAGCAGGTTGAGTAATCCCATCACTCCGCCCACGCGTAGGTTCGTCGTGTCGATGGTCCGGACACCGCGTAGCAGGAGGACGCCGGCGACCAGCAGGGCGGCGATGACGATTCGCATCGTCACCAGCGTCCAGGCGCCGACGTCATCACCGAGGGCGGCACGGGTGGCGATCCCCCCGGTGCCCCAGCCGACGGCGGCGACGACGAAGGCGAAGAGCGCGTTGCGGCCCATCGTCACGCTCAGCGCCTGCGCTTCCAGCCGCCGAACAGCGAACGCCACAGGGGCCTCGAGGCGTCCTCCGCCGGCGGGGGAGCGCTGGGTCCCGGTGTCGGGTCGGCGGCGACTTCCCGCTCCTCCCGCAGCTCGGCGAGGCGCCGGCGCAGGAAGGCGGCCTCGGTTTCGGCCTTGGCGGC
>CAZCBO010000240.1:0-4286 GCA_964496825.1 uncultured Acidimicrobiaceae bacterium | reverse complement strand
AGCGTCACCGAGGTCTGCTTTGCGGTGGGCTGCTCGTCGCTGGGAACCTTCAGCACGCGCTTCACCGAGCTGGTCGGTGTGCCGCCGAGCGTGTATCGAACGCAGGACACGGGGGAGATGGCCGGGATCCCGCCCTGCGTGGCGAAACACGTGACCCGACCGATCAGGAATCGAGAAGCGCCGGTCCCGAGCGGCTCGTAGTGTGATGCCCATGGATATCACCATTCACCAAACCATGCTCCCGCATACCGACCCCGATGCATCCCTGGCGTTCTATCGCGACACCCTCGGATTCGAGGTGCGAAACGACGTCGAGTACGGCGGGATGCACTGGATCACGATCGGACCGGCCGGCCAGCCCGACACCTCCATCGTGCTCTACCCGCCGCAGGCGAACCCGGGCATCACCGATGAGGAGCGGCGCACCATCGAAGAGATGATGGCCAAGGGCACGTTCGCCAGCATCAACCTGGCGACCAAGGACCTCGACGCAACCTTCGAGAAACTGCAGGCCGGCGACGTCGAGGTGGTCCAGGAGCCGACCGACCAACCGTACGGCATCCGCGACGCCGCCTTGCGTGATCCCGCCGGCAATCTGATCCGGCTCCAGGAGGTTGGCTAGCGATGGCGACATATCCCAAGCACGCCGGTGGGGGCTGGTACGAGCTCAGCAACGGTGACAAGCTACAGGGCAAGGACCGTGCCGTGGAGGCCGAGGCGGGCTTGAGCGGCACGAGCAGGGGGTCCCAGGCCTTCACGGAAGAGGAACGCGCCGCAATGAAGGAGCGCGCCCGCGAGGTGAAGGCCGAGAGAGCCCGCGGCCGCAAGGGCAAGGCCGATGGAGAGCAAGACCTGCTCGCCAAGATCGCCGAGATGCCGAAATCGGATCGTGTCATGGCCGAACGGCTCCACGTGATCGTCACGGAGGTCGCACCGGAGCTCTCGCCGAAGACCTGGTACGGGATGCCCGCCTATGCCAAGGACGGCAAGGTCGTCTGCTGCTTCCAGAGCGCGGACAAGTTCAAGGCGCGGTACGCAACGTTCGGCTTCAACGACACGGCCAACCTCGACGACGGTGCCATGTGGCCGACCTCCTTTGCGCTGAAGGAGCTAACCGGCACCGGGGAGGCGAAGATCCGCGATCTCGTGAAGAAGGCGGTGAGCTGAACACGGTGCTGCCCGCTTGAAGCGCATCGGATTCCTCTCCTTCGGACACTGGGGATCCAACCCCGGGTCGCAGACGCGGTCGGCCTCGGATGCACTCCTGCAATCGATCGAGCTCGCCGTCGCCGCCGAGGAGCTCGGCGCCGACGGCGCCTACTTCCGGGTCCATCACTTCGCACGCCAGCTCGGCTCGCCGTTTCCGCTGCTGGCTGCAGTCGGAACCCGGACGTCGCGGATCGAGATCGGTACCGCCGTCATCGACATGCGGTACGAGAACCCGATGTACTTCGTCGAGGACGCGGGTGCCGCCGATGTGATCGCGGGTGGGCGGCTCCAACTCGGTATCAGCCGGGGCTCTCCCGAGCAGGTGGTCGATGGCTGGCGCTATTTCGGCTACGAGCCGGCCGAGGGCGATACCGACGCCGACATGGCCAGGAAGCGCACCGAGGTGCTGCTCGAGTTGCTCGCAGGCGGAGGATTCGCCGAGCCGAGCCCGCAGCCCATGTTCCCCAACCCGCCGGGACTGTTGCGGCTGGAGCCGTACTCCGAGGGCCTTCGGGACCGCATCTGGTGGGGGTCGGGGTCGAATGCGACCGCCGTATGGGCCGCCACGCTCGGGATGAACCTCCAGTCCTCGACGCTCAAGTTCGACGAGACGGGAGAGCCGCTCCACGTCCAGCAACGCAAGCAGATCGAGGCGTATCACGAGGCCTGGGCCGAGGCCGGCCACACCCGAGAGCCGAGGGTCTCGGTGAGCCGCAGCATCTTCGCCCTGACCACCGAAGAGGACCGGGCGTACTTCGGCCACGGCCGCAATTCCAGCGATCAGATCGGCATGATCGACGAGCAGACCCGGGCGATCTTCGGTCGCTCGTACGCCGCCGCACCCGACGTGCTGGTGAAACAACTGGCCGACGACGAGGCGATCGCCGCTGCCGACACCCTGCTGCTCACGGTGCCGAACCAGCTCGGTGTGGACTACAACGCGCACGTGCTCGACAACGTGCTGACCCACGTAGCACCGGCGCTCGGCTGGCACTGAGCCACGAACTCCACGGCGCGATCAGTGCGCATCCGTACGGCGTAGCATCCCGGCGTCCGAACCCGTCGTCCAAGGAGGAGCTCGAGTGGATGTGATCGAATGGATGCTCGATTCCGACCCGGCGATCCGCTGGCAGGTGATGAGGGATCTGACCGATGCGCCGACGCCCGAGGTCGTCGCCGAACGCTCCAGGATGACGACCGAGGGATGGGGGGCCCGTCTCCTCGCCCTCCAGGACTACGAGGGCCGCTGGGGGAGGGAGGTCCTTCCGGCCGGACAGAAAGACCTCCCCGACCCCGCTACCCGAAGGCTGCTCCGCGAGCTGCACCGGGTGAGCATCGAGGACCTCGCCGGCTACCTGGAGGTGGACCCGGCCAGCCTGACGGGTTGGGAGAGCGGCAGCCGCGATCTCCACGCCGACGAGGCGGCACCGTATCGATCGACGCTCCACTGGATGGAGGAGCAGATCGGGACGTTCCGGCCCGAATGGACCTCGAGCTACCACACCCTCAGCCTGTTGCGGCTGATGGGTCTCGAGCCGGATACCGATCGGGCTCGTTCGGCTGTGGCCCTCGTCAGGAAGAACGCCAAGTGGGATCACGATGGTCAGGACTTCTTCGATGGTGAGGTGGAGCCCTGTATCAACGGCACGACCGTCGCCATCGGCGCCTACTTCGGTGAGAACGTCGACGGCATCGTCGGCCGGCTGCTCGACGAGACACTCTCCGATGGTAGGTGGAACTGCGAGGCGGAAAGGGGTTCGACCCGGTCTTCGTTCCACACCACCATCGCCGTCCTCGATGGCCTCCTCGAATACGAGCGGGCAGTCGGAGCGGCACCAGAGGTGACCGCCGCCCGCATCAGCGGCGAGGAGTACCTCCTGGAGCGAGGTCTGATGCGTCGGCGCTCGACGGGCGAACCGGTCGACCCCGACTTCAACCTCTTTGCGTTCCCGCCGCGCTGGCACTACGACGTCCTACGCGGCCTCGACTACTTCCGAAAGGCGCGCCGCGAACCGGACGAACGATGCGCGGAGGCGATCGACCTCGTGATCGAGAAGCGAGGCGAGGACGGACGCTGGAACCTCGAGAACACCTACCCGGGACTGGTCCACTTCGAGATCGACGACGGCGACGGCAAGCCGAGCCGGTGGAACACGCTGCGGGCGATGCGAGTGTTGGGATGGGCCGGTGTTGCAGCGACGTAGCCGCATGGCACCGGACAGCCGGTCGTACCGTTCGGCCAGATGAGCGCCAGCCGGTTCGTTGCGTTGCTGCGCGGCATAAACGTCGGTGGCAAGAACCTGATTGCGATGGCCGACCTTCGGGACGCATTCGAAGCCGAGGGCTACGGCAACGTCACCACCTACATCCAGTCGGGCAACGTGCTCTTCGAGTCGGACGCACCGCGGACCACGCTCGAGGACGAACTCGAGGCAATGCTCGAGCGTCGCCTTGGCGTCGAATTGGTCGTCCTCGTTCGATCTCATCGTCAACTGCGCGATGTCGTCGGCAAGTCACCCGGCGGGTTCGGTGAGGAGCCCGAGCGGTATCACTCTGACGTGGTCTTCCTCAAGGCTCCCCTGTCGACGAAACGGGCGCTTGGGGTGGTCGACCTTCGGGAAGGCGTCGACCAGGTGTGGCCCGGAACCGGTGTCCTCTACTTCGCCCGCCTCAGTGCACGCAGGGCCCAGAGCAAGATGAGCAGCATCGTCGGGACGCCCGAGTATCAGCTGATGAGCATCCGCAGCTGGAGCACGACCACCAAGTTGCTCGGCCTCCTCGACGAACGCTAGACCCGTCTTGAAGCCCACCGCCGCAGCTCTCCTCGCGACCGTCGAGCCATCCCCACGCGGCGGGCCGGTGAGTACGATCGGGAGAGGACACCTGGATCGAGCTGCCCGGAGAAGGGGGACTGACTCGTGGCCGACCGAACTCTCATCCGCGGTGGGATCGTGCTGAGTGGGGGCGGCAACCTCTACTCGGTCAGGTCGGTCCACCCCATCTCTCTCAACATCATTGAGGCGATGGCGAAGACTCTGTCCTCGTGGGCTTCGACCTCCGACCTCTCCGGATAGCCG
>CAZCBO010000239.1:0-4298 GCA_964496825.1 uncultured Acidimicrobiaceae bacterium | reverse complement strand
GACCCGCTCGTACGCCGAGTGGTCGGGCCGCTGGCTGTCGTGGTACCTGGGCGTGTTGGGCCTGGGAGCCGCCCTGGCGGGCGTCGCCTGGGCGTGGCGGCGTGCCATGCTCGGGATGCGCGATCTGTGGCCGTTCCTCATCAGCTTCTCGCTCGCAACCGCGGCCTACGTCGTGCGGCCGAGCATCACGCCAGATCAGCTGTGGGCGATGCGGCGGTTTCTCCCGCTGGTGATCCCCGGGCTGATCCTCGCTGCGGTACTGGCCTGGCAGTGGGCCACGGATCGGCTGACGATTTCACCGCTGCGCTGGGCATCGGTGGCGATGGCCGTCGTGGTGTTGGTCGTCCTTCCTGCCTCGTTCACCTGGCCGTTGCGCACCTCGACCTCGTATGTCGGGATGCACGCCGCCCTCCAGGAGGTGTGCGCAGCCATCCCGGAAGGGGCGGCGGTGATGATGGGCACACGGTTCCACTCGGCTCTGTACCAGGGGCCCGTTCGGGCGTTCTGCGGCGTTCCGGTGGCAGGGCTCGCCGACGACGTCACGGACCCCGTGTGTGTGATCGCCGCCGCCAACGCCGGGTGGTCGGCGGAGGGCCGTGAGCTCATCGTCGGCTACGGATCCGAACTCGACCTGACCCCTGAGGCCAGCATCGGCCTCACCTATGAGCTGCCGGAACTCACGTTGACCAGGAGACCGGACGCACTGGCCACCCTGGGGTTTGCGATCGACCTGGCGAACGCCGATGGACTCGATACCTCCGGGTGCCCTGCTTGAGGGTTGCCTGATCGATAGCACGTGCCATTGTTGGACCCTCAAGAGGGTTCCCCAGTGAGTCGATACGAAGCGGGATGACCGACATGCCCACACCAGCGGTCTCCATCATCCTCCCGGTCTACAACGAGTCGGGGCACCTCGTCGAAGAGGTCGACCGGATCAAGCGTGTGATGGATGTCTCCGAGTACTCCTACGAGATCGTCGTCGTCGACGACGCCTCCACCGACGACAGCTTGGAGCTGGCCCGGAACCTCGAAGACGTGCGGGTGATCGCCTTCACCGCAAATCGCGGGCCCGGTGCAGCGCGCAAGATCGGCACCGAGGCGGCGCGCGGCCGCATCGTGGTCTGGACCGACGTGGACATGTCCTATCCCAATGACGAGATCCCGAGGCTGATCAAGGAACTCGACGGCTACGACCAGGTGGTCGGGGCTCGCACCTCCGAGGAGGGCACGCACCGGCTCGCCAGGGTGCCGGCGAAGTGGCTCATCCGCAGCCTTGCGGAGTATCTGTCGCGGACGAAGATCCCCGACCTCAACTCGGGGTTCCGCGCCTTTCGCGCCGACGTCGCCGGCCAGTTCCTCCACCTCCTCCCCGACGGGTTCTCCCACGTGACCACGCTGACGATGGCGTTCCTGACGAATGGCTACTCGGTGAAGTACATCGATATCGACTATGCCGTGCGGGCCGGTACGTCGAAGTTCCACTGGTACGACGACACCAAGCTGTACGTTCAGCAGCTGATCCGGATGATCATGATGTGGAACCCGTTGCGCGTGCTCGGACCGGTTGCGGCAGTGCTGTTCCTCATCGGCGGTGCCAAGATCGTGTTCGACATCGTCGACAAGAGCTTCCGCCTGGGGACGAACACCCTGCTCGTCTTCCTGGCCGCGGTGGCGGTCTTCGTCGTCGCCCTCCTCGCCGACCTGGTGGTTCAGGTCACCAAGCCGGTCCATGCGGTGATGCCGGCATCGATCGTCATCGACCACACAGAGGACTCACCGCCGTCATGAGCCTTCCGACATCCCCACGGGTGTCGCCGATGACGATATCGGCGCACCTGCGGTACCCGGTTGTCAAGCGAGCGCTTGCCTCGGTGCCCGATGCCACGACCGTCACAGAGTTCGGCTCCGGGCGAGGGGCGATGGCGAAGCGTTTCGTGGTCGCTGGCTTCGACTACATGGGCTACGAGCCCGACCCCGAGTCGTTTGCGGTCGCCAGCGCGGTCCTGGGCGGTAGCAGCGCAGCCGTCCTTCACAACGACTTTCCCCCCGAGCATCCCACGCGACCCTCCGACATCGTGGTCGCGTTCGAAGTGCTCGAGCACATCGAGGACGACGAAGCGGCGCTCCGGGCGTGGTGCGAGTGGCTGAATCCCGGAGGTCTGCTCCTCATCAGCATTCCCGCCCATCGGGATCGGTTCGGGCCGGCGGATGTCGCCGCGGGGCACTATCGACGCTACGAGCGTGACGAGCTGCTCGCCCTCTTCGAACGGGTCGGCCTGGTCGACGCCCAGGTACGCTCGGTTGGGTTCCCTGCAGGGTATCTGCTCCAGATGGTGCGAGATCGCGTGCTGGGAGGAGAAGATCTCAGCGTCGAAGAACGCACGGCGTCCAGTGGCCGGCTGTTGCAGCCCACGTCGAGAACGGCACTGCTGACCGCCGCGGCTGCGTTTCCCTTCCATCCCGTGCAACGCGTCTTCGAGCGCACCGACCTGGGAACCGGGTACGTTGCCTGGGCGCGTCGGCCCGCAGACCGGTGAGGATCCTCTTCTTCGGCACGTACGACGCCGCCGTCCATCCGCGCGTGGCGGTCCTGCTCGAGGGGCTGCGAGCGCACTTCGATCACGTCGATGAGATCAACGAGCCGCTCGGGTTCGGCACCGCCGAGCGGGTGTCGACTGTGGCTTCGCCACGACGACTCCCCGCGCTTGGAGCTCGTGTCTTGGCCGCCTGGCGACGGCTGCTCGCGGCCGCGGCCCGGTTGCCGGCTCCGGACGTGGTCGTGGTGGGCTACCTGGGCCACTTCGACGTGTTGCTGGCCCGGCTGCGATTCAGGCGGGCGACCATCGTCCTCGACTACCTCGTCTCGGGTGCCGACACCGCGATCGATCGCAACATCGGATCACCGGTGGTCCGATGGCTGTTGGCCGGCCTCGACCGTCTTGCGCTCGCGGCCGCCGACATCGTGGTCGTCGACACCGAGGACCAGCGCCAGCGCCTCCCGGCGGGGAAGCGCGACGATGCGGTCATCGTGCCGGTCGGGGCGCCGGCTCACTGGTACCGGGAGCCACCGACGCGATCGAGCGATCGGCTGGGGGTGGTCTTCTATGGCCTCTTCACCCCGCTGCAGGGGACGCCGACCATCGCCGCGGCGCTGGCCGAGCTCGCCGACGAGGCCATCGACGTCACGATGATCGGGACCGGCCAGGACTACGCAGCGAGCCGGGAGATTGCCGCACCGAACACCAACATCGAGTGGATCGACTGGCTCGACGGAGAGGATCTCGTCGACGTCGTCTCCCGGCACGATGTGTGTCTCGGCATCTTCGGAACGACCCCGAAGGCCCAGCGCGTGGTCCCGAACAAGGGTTTTCAGGGCGCGGCAGCAGGATGTGTCGTGGTGACCTCCGACACCAAGCCCCAGCGAGCGATGCTCGAGGACGCGGCGGTCTACGTCACAGCGGGCGACAGCGTCGAGCTCGCCGCAGCCCTGCGGCGCCTCGCCGAAGACCCCACCATCCTCGAACGCCGCCGGCGTTCCCACCGTATCGCCAGGGAGCGGTTCGCCGCCGCCGAGGTCGTGGTCCCGCTGGTCGACCGTCTCGGCGCGTTGGTATAGGTGTCGTTCCATGAACGACAGCACCCGAGTCCCGCGGAGATGAGCGACGCTGTTGCACCGAAGCCGATGGCGTCCGTCCTGACGCGTGACCGCCCCGGTACCGTCGCCATCTTCGGCGGGACCGCCGTCGCCGCCCTCAGCGTCTACCTCTACCAGGTCATCGCCGGGCGGTCGCTCGGTGCCACCGACTTCGCACCCATCGGGATGATCCTCAGCCTGCAGTTCTTGGTCTTCACCGTGCTCGACATCCCCGTCGAGCAGTTCGTCACGCGTCGGCTCGTCCTCGCCGGCGGTCTTTGGAGGAGCGACCGCGTCGCATTGGTGACCATCGCGGCGCCGCTGGTCCTCGGCGCGGCGCTCGGCACCCGGTTCGTTCTGGTCACGCTCGATCGCTTCTTCGGCGGGTCGGCCGCGTACGCCGCAGCCATGGCGGCCCTGCTGGGGGCCCGAGCCGTCGCGGCGCTGGGTCGGGGCGCGCTCGCCGGTCGGCGGCGGTTTCGCGCCTACGGGACGACCCTGGCGCTGGAAGGGGTGGTTGCCGTGAGCCTGGCCCTCGTCGTGGCGGCCGCCAACCCGACCACGTTGGCCTTTGCCATCGTCCTGCCCCTCGCGCCGCTGGTGGTGCTCCTCGTCCGGCCCTTTCGTGGTGCAGCGCCCGGGCCGGAGTTGACGCCCGGCGACG
>CAZCBO010000238.1:0-4304 GCA_964496825.1 uncultured Acidimicrobiaceae bacterium | reverse complement strand
CGACCTGTTGGCGCCGCGTTTGCAGGCGGGGTTGCAGCGGTTCGCCAAACCGTGGTGGAAACGCCGGGCGCTGCGGATCTTCCGTGACGAGTCGTCGTTGTCGGCGAACCCGCATCTGTGGTCGTCGATCACCGACGCACTCGACGGCTCGGACTGGTTTGTTCTCCTGCTCTCTCCTGATGCGGCGGCGTCGCCGTGGGTCCACAACGAGGTCGAGTACTGGCTGGAGCACAAGGACCCGGATCGGATCATCCCGGTTCTCACCGACGGCGACTTCGGTTGGTCGAAGGGTGACGTCACCGGCGACGCGGTACCGCCTGCGCTCCACGGTGTGCTCGCGGATGAGCCGCGGTGGGTGGATCTGCGTTTCGCCCGCACCGAGGAACAACTCGACCTCAACAACCCCGGGTTCTCTGCAGCGGTTGCAGACGTGGCTTCGGCGATCCGGGGCATTCCCAAGGACGAGTTGGAGTCCGAGGAGGTTCGGCAACATCGCCGTACCGTCCGCACCGCCTGGGGTACAGGCTTTGCGCTGCTGGCCCTGGTCATCGCGGCCAGCGGCGCGGCGGTGTATGCCATCGGTCAGCAGAACAGGGCCAACAACGAGGCCTCCCGTGCCAGTCAACTCGCCGAGCAGGAAGCCGCCGCCCGCCAGGAGGCAGAGAGCCAGCGGGAAGCTGCTGTGGCGGCAGCCGACGCCGAAGCCCGCGCCGCTGAGCTGGCTCGATCGAGGGAGTTGTCGGCATCGGCGATCAACGTCCTCGACGAGGACCCCGAGCTCAGCGTGCTGCTCGCCGTCGCAGCAGCGACAACCGACGATCCACCGGTCGAGGCCACCTCGGCGCTGCACGAAGCGCTCGGTCGGCACCGGGTGCTGCACACCTACCGGTATCCCGAGGAGCGAATCGCATTCAGCATGCCTCGCCGATCTCCACCCCGCCGGCCGCTACCTGGTGGCGGCCGCTTCCGGTGACTATCTCGAGGTCTGGGACATGGAGGCGGAGGGGACGCTCTGGTTCGAGGAGTGGCCGGGCGACGGTGCTGTATCGCCCGGCGTCCCTTACTTCAGCCGCGACGGCCAATGGGTTGTGGCCGCAGTGGGCTACTGGCCTCTGGCCGAAACAACAGGAGGCCCACCGCCTCGCGACGAGCTCGGCTTCTTCATTTGGGATGCCCTGACGGGTGAAGTGGCGACCCGCTTCGACACCGGCCCCTGCGGTTCGCTCATGTGGTCCCGACCCTCTGCCGGCCATGCCATCGTCTGGACCCCCACCGGGGAGGCATGCAATTTCGAAGAGGTGAACCTGAACCTCCTCGACCTCGAGACGGGCGCGATGACGTTCTTGGCGAAGTCGAGCAGCGGAGCGTTCGGCTCCGCGGTGAGCGCGGATGATGGCGTGATCGCTTTCGACGACATCGACTTCGTCACACACGTCGTCGACCTCGAGTCAGGTGAGGAGAGCCTCACCATCACTGCCGACGACCGCCTCCCCACGTGGAGCTTCGTCCGCGCCCTGAACGCAGACGGGAGCCTGCTGCTCTACGGGGACCGTCCAATCCAGGTCTGGGACATCGCAGCCGGGGGAATGGTGACCACGTTCGACGGTCACGACGGGGAGACGTTCGGGACCGTCGCTTTCAGCGCGGACGGCGAGCTCGCCTACTCGGCGGGTCGGGATGGGACCGTCCGGATCTGGGATCCTGCAACAGGGGATGAGCTCGACGTGCTCGGCGGAGCCGGAAACGCCACGTCTGCGGTGATGAGCTCCGACGGCTCGACCATGCTGGTGGGGGATGCCGCATCCCCCGCCGCCCGGTTGTGGGACCTGGCGCCCGTCGCCGCTGAAGTCGGCGCGATCGATACGTGCTCGGGGTTCACGTTCGCCAACTCGCTACAGATGGTGTCCGATCAAGGCCTGGTCTCCATCGGATGTGGTGAGGACTACTTCGGCACGCCTCACGTGTTCGATGTGGCCACCGTGGAGATCGAGCGTTTGTTCCCCCTCCACTCGGGACAGATGACGGCACTGTCGCCCGATGGATCCAGGCTCGCCCAGCTCGACGGAGGTGAAGGGTCCTTGCAGGGTCCGATCCGGATCTATGACGTCGCAACCGGCGCTCCGGTAGTCACGATCGACACCGTTTGTGTCTGGGACAACGAGATCGCCCTACCGGCGCAGCCGCAATGCCGCGATGCTCCTGACACCCCGTTCGCCCTGTGGCCCAACACTATGCAGTTCTCGCCCGACGGGTCGATGCTCGCCGCGACCGACTATCCCGGCCCGGGTGGCCATCTCGCCGTGTGGGAGGCCGACACCGGGGCGTTGTTGCACGTCCACAACGCTCCAAGCGACCCAGCGCTCGGGTCGCCCATCTCGGTCCGGTTCCTCGACGACTCCCGGCTCTGGGTCAACTACCTCAATCGGGCATTCCAGATCCTCGACACGGCCACGTGGGAGGTCATCGAACAGATCGAAGTCAGCGGAGACGACCCTTTCCCCGACTTCGGGCGGCTCGCCCGGGACGGCACACGCTTCGTTGGATACTCGGCCGATCAGTTGATCTGGTATGACACCTCGACCTGGGAGCAGGTTCGAACCACACCAGGGCTCCACCGCGGCACGATTAAAGACGCCGACATCAACCCCGCCGAAACCCTGATCGCCACCGGAGGATCCGACGGTTTCATCCGAGTGTGGGACTTCGACACCGGCGCGCTCGTCCACCAGATCCCGATCAGTGGCGGACAAGCTCAGAACGTCGGCTTCCTCGACGACCAGCACCTCGTCGTCACGCCGCAGGACGGAAACATCCTGGTCTTCACCATCGACACCGCCGAGCTGCTCGACATCGCCCGCGACCGAGTCACGAGGGGATTCACCGACACCGAGTGCGCGACCTACCACTTCGACCACTGTCCGAACCTCGAAGAGATCCGGAACACATGACGGAAGACGCACACGCCGCCCACCCGTCCGGCCAGCGTCGTCCGCACCTATCGCATAATGTCTCGCGCGATCGCAGCGTCAGCAACCTCGCGAGTCAGTACGGCGGCCCTCAGGCGTTCTTCCACACCGGTTGGCGCTTCTCCAGAAAGGCGTTGATGCCCTCGACCCCGTCGTGGGTCGGGAGCAGCTCCTCGACGTAGAGGCGCTCCGCCTCGTCGAGCCTGCGCTCGATCTCGGCTGCCCGCATGCCGCGCGCCGCCTTGGTCGCCACCCGGAGCGACAGCGGCGACCGGGGAACGAAATGCTCCTCGACGTAGGCATCGATGGTGGCGTCGAGCCCACCATCGGGAGCGATCACGTTGACGATGCCCACCGCCCGGGCCTCCTCAGCCGTCAGGTCGCGGCCGGTCAGGATCACCTCCTCGGCCCTCCGGCCCGCCAGCAGCGCGGTGGCGACCGGGGGGAACACACCGAGCTTGATCTCGGGAAGGGCCAGGGTCGCCGTCTCCTCGGCGATCACGATGCCACAGGCGAGCACGACGTCGACGCCTCCCCCGAGACAACTGCCCTGGACCCCGACCACGGTGGGGTAGGGGAATCGGAGTAGATCACGCGCCACCCCACCGACGGCGCCGAGCATCTCGGGCGCCTTCTCGGGAAGGTGCTCCTCGACGCTCGCACCGAAGGAGAAGTGCTTGCCGGCCCCGCGCAGCACCAGGACCTTTCCTGCTTCGTCCTCGGCGGCGGCGGCGATCGCAGCACGCAGCTGCTCGCAGAGGGCGATGTCGATGACGTTGCCCGGCGGCTTGTCGAAGGTGACGGTGTGAACGCCGTTCGCGGTGTCGTGGCGAACCCAGGTATCGCTCACGAGCCCGACCGGTACTGGGGTGAGACGGCTTCGATCAGCTCGTCACCCCAGGTCTCACCCTCGGCGAGGCGACGGCGCAGATCGATGTAGTCGACCTCCCGGCCCACCTCTCGCGAGCCGCGATGGAAGGCCTGGAAGCCTGCCTTGGCCTCGGTCATCATGTTGAGCGAGAGCCAGGCCCGGTTGGTCTCGCGGTTCTGGTCCCAGTGCTCGAGCTTCTTCTTCCGCACCGATTCGGTGGTCTTCAGGGTGCAGTCCGGCATCGTGTACAGGATCTTGGTGACCATGGCGTCGACGCCCCGATCGAGCAGCTCGAAGTCGATCTCCCCCTTCTTCAGCAGCGCCTTTCCCTCCTCGAGCGCCTCGCCCTCCTTTGTCGTCCCGTGGACGATCCGGCCCCAGTCGTCCAGGTAGCGATCGGTGACCACCAGCGGATTGGGGACCCACTCCCCGTCCACCTTGAGCACGGGGAAGATGTCGTTGACCAG
>CAZCBO010000237.1:0-4326 GCA_964496825.1 uncultured Acidimicrobiaceae bacterium | reverse complement strand
TCACCACCTACGGTCGCTCCTCGGGCTTCTGCGTCGACCCGATCGAGAAGAAGCCGCTCAACCACTTCCTCCCCGGCACCCCGGTCCTCTCCTTCGGCACCGCGGGGTGCAACCTCGCCTGCCGGTTCTGCCAGAACTGGTCGATCTCCAAGGCCAAGGAGTGGGACGTCCTCGCCGACCAGGCCTCCCCTGAGCGGATCGCCGACGCCGCCGAAGAGCTGGGGTGCCGGTCCGTGGCGTTCACGTACAACGATCCCGTGATCTTCATGGAGTATGCCGTCGACGTGGCCGACGCCTGCAGGGACCGGGGCATCGCCGCGGTCGCGGTCAGCGCCGGCTACATGAACCCGGTCCCGACCCGCGACTTCTACGCCCACATCGATGCCGCCAACATCGACCTCAAGGGCATCACCGAGGAGTTCTACAAGCGGCTCTGCGCCGGGCACCTCCAGCCCGTCCTGGACACGCTGGTCAGCCTGCGCCATCGCACCGACGTCTGGCTCGAGATCACCACGCTCCTCATCCCCGGCAAGAACGACGACCCCAGGGAGATCGACCAGCTCAGCCGGTGGATCGCCCATCGCCTCGGCCGCGACGTCCCCCTGCACTTCACCGCCTTCCACCCGGATTTCCGGATGATGGACACCCCGCCGACACCGGCAGAGACCCTGCACCAGGCCCGCAAGATCGCCAAGGACAACGGGCTCCGCTACGTCTACGTCGGCAACATCCACGACCGGGAGGCCCAGACGACCCGCTGCGCATCGTGCGACGCTGCCCTCATCGAGCGGATCGGGTACGACATCGTCGGTTGGGGACTCGACGATGCCGGGGCATGCCGCACGTGTTCCACACCGCTCCCCGGTGTCTTCGAGGCCGAACCGGGGAACTGGGGCTCGAGACGGTTCCCGGTGACGCTCGGCGCTTAGCGCGGGTGCTCCCTAGAGATTGATCCGGAACCAGTCGATCGTCGTCCGCAGGCCCTCGTCGAGCCCCGTCCAGGGCTCCCAACCGAGGTCACGGGCCGCCTCCGCAGGGTCCAGGCACGACCGCTGCTGCTCCCCCGGCCTGGGAGCGGCGTGTCGGGGCTCCAGGTCCGATCCGACGATCTTCGCCATCCTGGCGTACAGGTCGTTCACGGACGTTTCGACACCGGTACCGATGTTGAGGTAGCGGCCGCCGCCCTGGAGCGCGGCGCGCCAGCAGGCGTCGGTGACGTCCTCGACGAAGACGAAATCCCTGGTCTGGGTCCCGTCGCCGTAGATGGTGGACACCCGTTCGGTGAGGAGGTCACCGGCGAAGATCGCCACCACGCCCGCCTCACCGTGCGGATCCTGGCGAGGGCCGTAGACGTTGGAGAAGCCCAACGACACGTAGTCGATGCCGTGGGCCCGCCGGTAGTAGTCGAAGTAGTCGTCGGCCACCTTCTTGGAGATGCCGTAGGGCGAGTCGGGCCGCCTCGGCTCGGTCTCCTTGGTGGGGATGTGTTCGGTGTCCCCGAACGTCGCCCCACCCGAGGAGGCGAACACGACGCGTTCCACGGCGGCCTCCCGGGAGGCCTGAAGCAGGTTGATCGTGCCGATGAGGTTGACGTCGGCGTCGAAGGCCGGGTCCACGACCGAGTGACGCACGTCGATCTGAGCGGCGAGGTGGAAGACCACCTGGGGCGTGAACCCGACGATCACCTGGCGCAGCTCGGAGGCCCTGACGTCCATCTGGTGGAAGTGGATGCGTCCCCGCTCGCGCGCCGGTGCCAGCCGGGACAGCATGCCGGAGGAGAGGTCGTCGACGACGAGCACCTCGACGCCCTCGTCGACGAGCCGATCGACCAGGTTGCTCCCGATGAAGCCCGCTCCGCCCGTCACCACCGCCTTCGTCAGCGCCATCAGAGCTTCGCCGGAAGGGGTACGCTGAAGAACTCGATGACGCGGTCCTCGGTGTCCTCGGCGGCGGACGCCACATAGCCGTCGCCGTTGATGTCCCAGTATCCGGCCCCGACGCCGTCGTAGAGCACCCACTGCGACTGCGGGGCGCCGGCACGAGCCGCCTCCACGCCCTCGGCGGCATCGCGTCCGACGCAGCCGAGCAGCGGAACATCGACCTCGCCGAGCCCGGCGACCGCTGCATCGTCGAGGACCGGATCGACCAGCGCCAGCGCGGCAGCGAGCTCGGAGGTCCTCGCCGCTTCGATCGCCCCGGCGCTGCCGTCACCCAGACCCAGAACCCCGTATCCGTACTCGGCGTTCGACCAGTGGCCCGCCGGATTGGTGATGAAGCCGACGAAGGCCTCGAGCCCCCCGGCGTCGGGGGCGACGGCGGCGATGCCGTGACGGGCAATCCCGCGACAGATCGCCCTCACCGAAGGAGCGGCGCTGCTATCGGAAGGGCCGACGACGACCACCGTGGGCCATTGGCCCTTCAGGTCCGGGCGAGCCAGGTACCCGGGGTAGCTGCGCGCCCCCGTCGAGACATTGGTCGATCCGTAGAGGATGACGGTGGTGCCCTCGCCCTTCAGAACGCTCACGGTGACTCCTCGGTCGAGCCCGGGAGAGTAGTGGTGCTGTGCACCTCGCCGGCATGCACGGCCACGAGCCCGTCGGCGCTTTCGACGAGCAACGAGCCGTCCGCACCGATTCCGATCGCGACGCCACTTCCTCCTGCGAAGGAAACCGGTCGGCCGACGGTGATACAGGCCGCCTGGTATTCGTGATGGCCCCAGTAGGCGGGCACGGCGGCCATGCGCTCGAGGAAGCGACCCGCCCACACCGCGGCGAGATCACTCGGAGCGTTGGGCCCCGGGTCGGTGTCCAGGAGGGCACCGGCACCCTCGAGCGGATCGACCCACCACAGGTTGACCCCACAGCCAACGATCACCCGCTCGTCGGTCGCCTCCACGAGGATCCCGCCGACCTTGCCCTCACCGACCGTGAGGTCGTTCGGCCAGCGCAGATCGACAACGACGTCGAGGGCATCGTGGATGGCGTCCCGCATGGCAAGGCCGGCGACGAGCGGGATCAGCCCCCAGTGCTCGGTGGGCCACTCGGGGACGAAGCCCAGCGAGGCGAACAGCCCGCGGTCGGGCTCGACCCACGTCCGGTCGAGGCGCCCCCGCCCACGGGTCTGGTGGGCGGCGACGACGAGCAGCGGGGTTCCGGTGAATCGGGCGGCCGCTTCGTCCTGGGTCGATTCTGCGGAGTCGAGCACGACGCTCGCGTAAGGTGTATCCATCGATCCGGGTCAGAGGTCAAAGCTGGAGCCTACCGGGAGCACTGTGAGCACCGAGGACCGCATCAACCGCCTCCGAGAGCTTCGGCAGGAAGCGCTGCAACCAGCAAACCAGCGCGCCATCGACCGTCAGCACGACCTCGGCAAACTCACCGCCCGCGAGCGCATCGAGCTCCTCCTCGACAAGGGGTCGTTCCAGGAACTCGACATGTTCGTCCGCCACCAGGCGACCGGGTTCGGCATCGAGGACAAGCGGCCTCCCGGCGACGCGGTCATCACCGGGTGGGGCACCGTCGACGGGCGGATGGTGTTCGTGTTCGCAGAGGACTTCACCGCGTTCGGCGGCAGCCTCGGAGAGGCCGTGGCCGACAAGATCTGCAAGGTGCTCGATCTCGCCATGGACAACGGTGTCCCGATGGTGGGCATCAAGGACTCGGGCGGTGCCCGGATCCAGGAGGGCGTGGTCGCCCTCGATGGCTACGGCCGCATCTTCGAGCGCAACGTGCGGGCCTCGGGTGTGATCCCGCAGATCTCGGTGATCATGGGTCCCTGCGCCGGCGGGGCGGTGTACTCACCCGCGATGACCGACTTCGTCTACCAGGTCGACCAGACCTCACATCTCTTCATCACCGGACCGGAGGTGATCAAGGCCGTCACCGGTGAGGATGTGACGATGGAGGAACTCGGCGGCGCCCACGCCCATGCCACGAAGTCCGGCGTGACGCACTTCGTCGTCGACGACGACCGGGCCGCGATGGAGGAGGTGCGCTACCTGCTGTCGTTCCTCCCGCAGAACAACATGGAGGTGCCGCCGTTCTTCACTCCGATGGACAGCCCCGACCGCACCGAGGAGGCGTTGACCACCATCGTCCCCGACTCGCCGAACCAGCCCTACGACATGGTCGAAGTGGTCGGCGACATCGTCGACGACGGTGAGTTCTATCAGGTCCACGAGCACTTCGCGACCAACATCATCACCGGCTTCGCCCGGCTCGACGGCTACACGGTGGGGGTCGTCGGCAACCAGCCGACGTCGCTCGCCGGGACGCTCGACATCGACGCTTCGATCAAGGGAGCGCGCTTCGTCCGTTTCTGCGACGC
>CAZCBO010000236.1:4156-4414 GCA_964496825.1 uncultured Acidimicrobiaceae bacterium | reverse complement strand
GATCTTGAGGTTGATGTTGCGGCGCAGGGCGTGGATCAGGTGGTTGCCACCGATCGACAGGCCGTCGCCGTCGCCGGTGATCACCCAGACGTGCAGGTCCGGGTTGGCGATGGCGACTCCGGAGGCGATCGCCGGCGCCCGTCCGTGGATCGAGTGGAGCCCGTAGGTGTTCATGTAGTAGGGGAAGCGGCTCGAGCAGCCGATGCCGGAGATGAAGACGTGGTTCTGGCGCGGGATGTCGAGCTCGGCCAGGAAGTT
>CAZCBO010000236.1:0-4146 GCA_964496825.1 uncultured Acidimicrobiaceae bacterium | reverse complement strand
CGAGGATCGTGTAGTCGCCGCAGCCGGGGCACCACCGCACCTCCTGGTCGGTCCGGAAGTCGGCGCGGGTGTAGGTCGTGGTCATGCCAGCTCCTTGGAGGCCAGCCGGATCGCGTCCTCGACCTCGACCGCCTTGAACGGGTCGCCCTCGACCTTGGTGAAGCTCTCGGTCTCGACGAGGAATTCGGCGCGGATCAGCTTGGCCAGCTGACCGCTGTTGAGCTCGGGGATCAGGATCTTCTCCCGTCCCCGGAGCACCTCGCCCAGGTTGGGCGGGAAGGGGTTGAGGTACTTCAGCTGGACGTGGGCCACCTCGAGGTCGTCGTCGTGGGCACGCATGGTCGCCGCCCTGACCGCCCCGAAGGTCGAGCCCCAGCCGAGCACGAGCAGCTTGGCGTCCTCCTGGCCGTAGACCTCGACCGGCGGGATGTCGGCGGCGATCGCTTCGATCTTGGCCGCCCGCAGCCGGGTCATCAGGGCGTGGTTGTCGGACTCGTAGGCCACGTTTCCGGTGCGGTGCTGCTTCTCCAGGCCGCCGAGGCGGTGCTCGAGATCCGGCGTTCCCGGGATCGCCCAGGGCCGGGCTCCGGTCTCCGGATCGCGCTCGTAGGGGAGGAAGACGTCGCCCTCGTTCGGCTCGGTTGCGAACTCGACCGGGAACCGGGGGAGCTCGTCGACGTCGGGCAGCAACCACGGCTCGGACGAATTGGCGATGTAGGCATCGGAGAGGAGGATCACCGGCGTCATGTACTTGGTGGCGATCCGCGCCGCCTCCATGGCGGTGGCGAAGCAGTCCGAAGGGGTCAGCGCCGCGATCACCGGCAGCGGCGCCTCGCCGTGCCTGCCGTACATGGCGAAGAGCAGGTCGGCCTGCTCGGTGCGCGTCGGCATCCCGGTCGAGGGGCCGGCCCGCTGGACGTCGACGACGATCAGCGGCAGCTCGGTCGTGAAGGCGAGGCTGATGGTCTCGGACTTCAAGGCCAGACCGGGACCGGAGGTGGTGGTCACGCCGAGGTACCCGGCGAAGGCGGCCCCCACCGACGCCCCGACGGCGGCGATCTCGTCCTCGGCCTGGAAGGTCTTCACCCCGTAGTTCCGGCGCCGCGCCAGGGCCTCGAGCACCGGGGTCGCCGGGGTGATCGGGTACGAGCCGAGGAAGAGGTCGAGGCCGGCCGCCTTGGCCCCGGCGATCAGACCGTAGGCCAGCGCACGGCTCCCGGCGATGTTGGTGTACTCCCCCGGCGGCAGCTTGGCCGGTTCGACCTCGTAGGTGTGGTGGAACTCCTCGGTGGTGATGCCGTAGTTGTATCCGGCATGCATCGCGGCGATGTTGGCCTTGGCGATCGGGCTCTCGGCGCCGAACTTGTCGTTGACCCAGTCCTCGATCGGCTGGAGCGGCCGCTGGTACATCCAGGACACCAGCCCGAGGGCGAAGAAGTTCTTCGACCGCAGCACCGACCGCCCGGTGACGCCGGTGCCGACCAGGGCTTCCTTGGTGAGCTGTTCCATCGGTGCGGTGAGGACGTGGAACCCGTCGAGCGATCCGTCGGTCAGCGGGTTGCTCTCGTAGTCGGCCTTCTCGAGGTTGCGCTCGTCGAAGCCGTCGGAATTGGCGATGATCAGCGCCCCGGGGTTCAGGTCGTCGATGTTGGCCTTCAAGGCGGCCGGGTTCATCGCCACCAGGCAGTCGGGATGATCGCCGGGGGTGAGGATGTCCCAGTCGGCGATGTGGACCTGGAACGCCGAGACACCGGCCACGGTTCCGGCGGGGGCGCGGATCTCGGCGGGGAAGTTGGGGAGCGTGGCCAGGTCGTTCCCGAACAGGGCGGAGCTGGCGGTGAACTGGGTTCCGGCGAGCTGCATCCCGTCCCCTGAGTCGCCGGCGAAGCGGATCACCGCCTGCTCGAGGACGGTCGATGACTTGGGCAATTCCTCTGTTTCGGTCGTCACGTTCGTACTCCGTTGGCGGCGCGGGCCTGAGGCCCACACAACATTTCAAGTCTATGCCGGGTGGGGTTTGTTCCGATCGACTATCCGAAGAAGATCGGCGGCTCCTCGACGCCGATCAAGCCCGATCGCTCGAGCCCGAGCCCCACCTCGAGGAGTCGGGCCTCGGCGAAGTGCGGAGCGATGAGCTGGACGCTCGCCGGCGGCGCTCCCGAACCCGGGATCGGGAGGGCGAGGGCCGGGTTGCCGGTGCGGTTGACCGGCCAGGTGTACGGGGCGATGACGTCGCGGTGGAAGATCGCCTCGCCGTCGACATCCATCTCGGGCACGCCTATCACCTTCCGCCCGGCGCCGACGGTCGGGGTGGCGAGCACGTCGAAGCGGGCGAAGAGCCGGTCGAGGGCGTGCCGGGCACCGGCGTCCCAGGCCCGAACGTCGATGGCGAGACGCTTCGGGGCGGGCTCGGCACGCTCGAGCCGCCGGGCCACGTCGCTGCCGTACCGCTCCCGCTCCTCGGGCCAGCGTCCGGCGTGCTCGGCGAGGATCTCGATCGACGCCGCCCAGGTCGCGGCCTCGTTGGGGATGAGCGCCGGTTCACTGACCTCCTCGACGATCGCACCGAGCTTGGCAATCTGCTCCAGAAGGGATGCGAACGCCGCCCGGGTCGAAGCATCGATGGGATGGTCGACCCACTCGGCGGGGACCCCGATCCGCAACAACGCAGGCTCCGCCGCGTGACCCGGTGTCTCGACGGCGACCGGCGCCGACCAGGGATCGTCCGGGTCGTCCCCCGCCATCACCGCGTACAGGGCCGCCAGATCGGCGACGCTCCGCGCCAGCGGACCCACCGTGTCGAGCGAGGAGGCCAGCGGGGTGACACCGGTGAGCGGTACCCGTCCGTGGGTCACCTTGAGCCCGACGATCCCGCACAGCGCCGCCGGCACCCGCACCGAGCCCCCGGTGTCGGTGCCGACGGCGGCGGGAACGACGCCGGCGGCCACCGCCGCCGCGGACCCCCCGGACGACCCGCCCGGCGACAGGTCGGTGTCCCACGGGTTCCGCACCGGGCCGAAGTGCTCGTTCTCCGAGGTGAACCCGAAGGCCCACTCGTGCAATCCCGTGCGCCCGATGATGACGGCACCGGCATCTTCGAGGCGGCGCACCACCGTCGCCGAGTGGTCCGGCAGGGTCGGATCGAACGCCGCCCCGTTGGTCGTCGGGAGCCCTTCCTGGTCGATGAGGTCCTTGAGCCCGATCGGGATCCCGGCAAGCGGGCCGGGATCATCACCCCGGGCGATCTGCGCGTCGATGGCCTCGGCACGCTCCAACGCCCCCTCCCGGTCGATCAGGGTGAAGGCGTTGAGTACCGGCTGCGACGTCTCGGCGCGGTCGAGCGCCGCCCCGGCGAGATCGACGGCACTCGCCTCGCCCGCTGCGACCGCGGCGGAGGCGTCGGTGATCATGGCACCGGGCTCGCGTCGGCGGGGACCGTCGAGCGCGCACCGAGCAGCGCGTCGATGGTCAGGGCGGTGAAGAACACCAGCATCACGCTGATGAAGTACCCGTAGCGCGGGATGGCCCAGAACAGCGCCGTTCGCAGGAGCCAGCTCGACACGATCAACGGGAGCACGAGGGTGGCCAGCGGTCGCGTCCAGAGTGGCAGCAGGAGGAGCGACAGGGCTGCGATCACCAGATGCAACGTTGCCGACAGTCTGAGGATCTGCCCGATCGACGTCGTGAAGCGAAGCTCCTTGTCGAAGTGATTCGGATCGCCCCGGTAGGTGACGTTGCGGGTGGACAGGAACAGGGCGTAGTCGGGGTCGGCGAACAGCTCCTCGGTGCCCCGGCGCACGTCCTTCAGCAGGCGGAGCGGGTTCTCGCCGAGATACTCCAGCCCCAGGCGCCAGCCCTCGCGGCTCGCTTCCTCCGCACTCAGACCCTGGAGCGGGTTGCCGTCGTAGGCGCCGTAGTGCCCCGAGTCATTGTGGGCGAAGTAGAAGTTCATCCCGGCGCTGGCCGACAATCCGGTGTCGGGGGCGACCACCACCGCGTTGCGCACGTACCAGGGCACGACGACGACCACGATCCCGGCGACGATCAGCGCCGTCTGCCGCCACCGCACCGGTCGCGCCGTCTCGGCGCCGACCCAGAGATAGAAGAGAAACGCCGGGAGGTAGAACACCGTTTCCCCCCTGGTGA
>CAZCBO010000235.1:0-4471 GCA_964496825.1 uncultured Acidimicrobiaceae bacterium | reverse complement strand
GCCCGTCGTCAACGTTCCGACGAAGCACACTTTCCCGGCGCCGGTGGCGATGTTGGGAAACCCGCCGGGACCGCGCAGCCGGTCCCCAAAGGCGTGCACGTTGACGTTCCCTGCTGCATCGACCTCGGCGAAGGAGAGGCTGGCGACGTCGATGCCGCCCCCGTCGTAGAAGTCGAACATCGAAGGCTGGTCGATCATGGCCTGGTAGTTGACACCGGCGCCGCCGTCCAATCCACCCGCGGGAACGCCACCGAACACCCCCTGCTCAACCGTCAGCACCAAGAGGTCCTCGATGCCCTCTTCGCGGGCGATCGCACCGATCTCCTGGCTGATGCCGAAGCCGAGATTGCACACGTCGCCCGGTGCGAATTCGAGCAGGGAGCGGCGGGCGATGATCTTCCGTTCGTCGAGCGTTGGGGGTTCGACCGCCTCCGCGGGCATTCGCTCGGCGCCGGCGTAGTACGGGGAGTAGTCGGTGCGATAGGTCTGGGTCTGTTCGGGATCGAGGTAGGCGTAATCCACCAACGCTCCTGGGATCTGGGCCCGACGCGGAGCCGGGTGTCGGCCGGTGACCAGGCGCTTGGCCTGAGCGATCACGATGCCGCCCGAGTTCCTCGCCGCCATCGCCATGGCGAGCATCTCGCCGTTGATTGCCTCCTCCTCCAGGGTGAGGCTTCCCTCCTCGTCGATGCTCGATCCCCGGATCACCGCAACGTCGATCGGAAACGCATGGAAGAAGAGCCACTCCTGCCCGGCGAGCTCGACGACCCCGACGAGGTCCTCGGTGGCGGCACCCTGCTTGCCACCGGTCTGACGGGGATCGACGTAGGTGTGCAGCCCGACGCGGGTGATCAACCCGGGTCGGCCGGCGGCAATCTCCCGGCACAACTGCGAAAGCACCCCCTGCGGGAACGAGTAGGCCTCGATCCCGCCGTTGGCGACCATGTCGGCAAGACGCGGCTCGTTGCCGATGTTCGAGCCGATCGTACGACGCATCAGCCCGGGAAGGGCGAGCTGGGAGAACCCGCGGTCGGCGAAGTCCCCGATGCCGACGACGCGAACCGTGGTGAGATCGCGCGGATGCCCTTCGATGCGGTACACGTCGGCCAGGGCGTCGATGAACCGCTCCGGCACGGCGTGCCCTGCTCCGGAGCCGCCGACGATCACCGTTGCGCCGTCCTGGATGACCCGGACCGCCTCCTCCACCTCGACCAGGTTCACGGCATGAACCCCCCGCTGTTCGGATTCAGCGTCTGTCCGTGATAGGCGGCGGCAGCAGCCGAGAGCAGGAAGACGACGGAGGCGGCGACGTCCTCGGGCTCGGCGAACCTCCTGCCGGGCAACTCGGCCAGCCGGCGCTGCCCCGACTCGGTGTCGACGATGTCACTGGTCATGTCGGTGATGGTGAAGCCGGGTGCGACGGCATTCACGCGGACCCCGAGGGGCCCGAACTCCCTCGCCAGCGATTTGGTGAGCCCCAGCAGACCGGCCTTGGCCGCCGAGTAGTGGGCCAGCTCGGGCCACCCGATCTGGCCGAGCCGCGAGGAGATCATGACGATCGCCCCGCTCCCCCGCTCCACCATGCCCGGCAGGGCGGCCTGGGTGGTGAAGAAGGGGCCGAACAGGTTGGTCCGCAGGACGCGGTCCCACTCCGCTTCGCTCATCTCGAGGGTCGGGCTCGACGGCATGACGCCGGCGTTGTTGACGAGCACGTCGATCCGCCCGAAGGCCTCTTCGGTCTCGGCGACCAGCCTCTGCGCCTCGGACGGATCGGACACATCGGCTCGGATGGCGACGCCGGTACGCCCCGTCGCCTCGACATCCTTCACGACGGAGGCGGCGGCTTCGGCGTCCGCGATATACCCGATGGCGACATCGGCTCCGGCCTGGGCGGCAGCACGGGCGATGGCGGCTCCGATTCCCCTACTGCCCCCGGTCACCAGGACGACGCGATCGGTCAGATCAATCATTCTTGCGTAACCACAGCCCGCATGCGGTCCCTCATTACGCAAGAACGAAGGGTCACGCCCTCGCTCCCTCCACCGCCGCCACGTATTGGGACGCCAGGTCCGTCAGCCGGTCCCAGTCGGCGGCGGCGAGGATGTCCTTCTTCACCAGCGCCGACCCGACCGCGACGGCGACGGCCCCCGCCTCGATCCAACGCGGCGTCGTCTCCAGGTTGACACCGCCGGTCGGCGTCAGGCGGATCTGGGGCAGTGGGCCATGGAGATCCTTGAAATACCGGGGACCGAAGTGGTTGGCGGGGAAGATCTTCACGACGTCGGCCCCGGCGTTCCACGCGGCCAGGGCTTCGGTGGGGCTGAGGGCACCGGGGATCGCCACCTTGTCGTGACGATGGGCGGCCGCGATCACCTCGGGATCGAGCACGGGCGACACGACGAACTCGGCGCCGGCGGCGATCGCTTCCTCGGCGGTGCCGGCGTCGAGCACGGTTCCCACCCCGACCAGCGCCTCCTCGACGGCGTCGCCGACGGTCCGAATCGCCTCGATCGCTCCCGGCACGGTCATCGTGATCTCACAGGCGGTGACCCCGCCGGCGGCCAGCGCCCTGGCGACGTCGACCATGGCGTCGGGCGAGTCGGCGCGAACGACGGCGATGACACCCACCCGCTCGATCTCGGCGAGAATCTCGTCCCTGGTCACAGTCGCGGGACGGTCAAGCCGCCGTCGATGGTGAGTACTTGCCCGGTGGCATACGGGACATCCCCGCGGGCCAGGGTGGCCACCACCTCGCCGACGTCCTCGGGTGTGCCCCACCGGCTCTCGAGGGCAAGGCCCTCGGCGAACAGTGCGTCGTACTTTTCGGTCACCGGGGCGGTCATGTCCGACCGGATCACACCGGGGCGTACCTCGTACACGTCGATGCCGTACTCGGCGAGACGGATCGCCCACAGTCGCGTCGCCATCGACAGCCCGGCCTTGCTGATGCAGTACTCGGCGCGGTTCGTCGAGGCGAGGACGGCGCTGATCGAGGAGATGTTGATGATGCAGCCACGGAACTCTCCTTCCGCCTCCCGTCGCTCGACCATGTGATTCGCCACTGCCTGGGTCAGGAAGAACGGTCCCATCAGGTTCACCGCCATCACGGCGTCGAGGTCGGCCTCGTTGACTTCGAGTACGTCGTTGCGGCCCGGCGACGTGATTCCGGCGTTGTTGACGAGCAGGTCGATCCGGCCGAAGGCATCGATCGTCGCCGAGAAGATCTCGTCGCGCGCTCTCGGATCGCCGACGTCTCCCGCGACGTAGACGACCTCGCCGACGAGTTCGTCGATCACCGGCTCCACCTGGTCGGCCGAACGCACCCCGTTGACGGCCACCCGGTAGCCGTCCTCGAGAAGACGCCGCGTGATCCCGAGACCGATCCCCCTGGCGCCGCCGGTGACCAGCGCAGCCTTGCCGGTCACGTCTCACCTCCGAAGAACGTGTAGTACGGCCCGCCGTCGGCGAGGCGTTGGACGTAGAGAGCCAACTCGACGAGGTGGTAATCACCCCACAGCACCGACTCGCCGGACCGAACGCCGCCTCCCCCGCCGTCGTGGTCCCATCCGTTCGGCCGGTGGTAGAGCCCGTGGAGGAGGAGGCCCTCGTGATCGGGATCCGGGCTCAGATACGTGTCGCTCAGCAGGGTGCCGAGCACGGTGAACCCGGCCTGGGTGTAGCGGCTGCCGTCGGGATCGTCACGCCCGATGAGGTAGCGGCCCAGGCGTAACAGGCCCTGGGCGGCGATAGCTGCGGCGGAGCTGTCGACCGGCTCGTAGGCATTGCCCGGCTCGGCGGGACGGTCGAGGTAATCGCCCATCTCGGACAGCCCGGGAGCGCCGGTGTCCCAGTACGGGATGCCGTCCGTCGGGGTGTGCTCGATGAAGAAGTCCGCGGTCGCCCGGGCGGCGCGCAGCATCGTGCCCTCGACACGGTCGCGGCCGCCGAAGCGCTCCAGCGCCGCGTCGTCGAGGGTGGCCACGAACTCGAGCAGTTCGGGATAGCCGGCCACCACCCACGCCAGCCCGCGCGTCCAGGTGGTGAAGGGCGAGTAGCCCTGCTGGGTGCTCGGGGCACGGTAGGCGCCGTCCACGACATCGAACAGGCTCTCGTGGGCGACCCTGCCCCAGACGTCGTAGGTGTCTCGATCCTCGCCGTAGTAGACGTTGTACTCGGCGGTGGTGTCGGCGTGGTCGATGCCGCGGGCCAGCAGCGAGATGCGCTCGTCGTTCTCCCCCATCAGCACGTGGCCGAGCCGGTGGGCGAGCATCAGCGACCGGACCGATCGAATCGTGTCGCAGAACAGCGAGTGCGGACCGTTGAACGAGTAGATGTATCCGCCGCCGTCGGCGGTTCGCGACCAGCGCGCCGCCTGCACGGCCCCGCTCACCTTCAACGCCTGTTCGTAGAAGGCGAGCTCCCACTCGACTCCCGGAATGCGGCCTTCGAGCGTGAGCCGGCGGAGGTTGCC
>CAZCBO010000234.1:0-4488 GCA_964496825.1 uncultured Acidimicrobiaceae bacterium | reverse complement strand
TCTCCGGCCATGCCGACCTGTTCGAGCGACTCCCGGTCCCGTTCATCATCGACGCCATGGGCAGGGTCGACGCCACCGCAGGGCTCGACCAGGAGCCGTTCCAGTACCTGCTCGGGATGCTGGGCTCCGATGACCGGGCGTGGGTCAAGGTGTCGGGGGCCGAGCGAATCACCGCGGACGGATCCCCGCCCTACGACGACGTCATCCCCTACGGCCGTGCCCTGATCGACGCCGCCCCCGATCGAACGCTGTGGGGCACGGACTGGCCCCACCCCAACGTCCGCCACATGCCCGACGACGGGGACCTCATCGACTTCCTCGCCGACCTCGCCCCCGACGAGGAACAGCGGAACCGGATCCTGGTCGACAACCCGGAACGCCTCTACGACTTCTCGTGACCGTTCTTGCGTAACCAGGGCCCGTATACGGGCCCTGGTTACGCAAGAACGGAAGGATCACAGCGGGAGGCCGGCGTACTGCTCCGAGGCCGCGGCCAGGGCGGACTCGGACTCTGCGAGGTAGTCGAGCTCGGACTCCTGGATCCGCTGTCCGAACTCGCCCTGGTCGGGGAACTTGTGGAGGACCGTGGTCAGCCACCACGAGAAGCGCACCGCATGCCACACCCGGTTGAGGGCGGTGTCCGAGTAGGCGTCGAGGAGCTCCCACGAGCCCGTCCGGTAGTAGTGGGCCAGGGCGTTGGACAGGTAGTAGACGTCGCTCACCGCCAGGTTGAGGCCCTTGGCGCCGGTCGGGGGCACGATGTGGGCGGCATCCCCCGCCAGGAACAGGCGCCCCGACCGCATGGGCTCGGCCACGTAGCTGCGAATCGGCGCGATCGACTTCTCCACCGACGGGCCTTCGACCATCTGATCCCCGAACTCGGGTGGCATGCGGAGCTTGAACTCCTCCCAGAACCGGTCGTCCGGCCAATCCTCGATGGTGTCCTCCAGCGGGACCTGGACGTAGTAGCGGCTCAGCATCGGCGTCCTCACCGACGCCAGGGCGAACCCACGGGGGCTGTTGCAGTACATGAGCTCGGGGTACGGCGGCGTCTCCGACAGGATGCCGAGCCACCCGAAGGGATACTCCCGCAGGTACTCCTTGAGACCGGGGATCACGGTGCGGCTCACACCGTGGAACCCGTCGCAGCCGGCTATGAAGTCGGCGTCGACCCGGTGCTGCTCGCCGTCCCTGACGTAGGTGACATACGGGGCATCGGTGTCGATGTCGTGGGGCATCACGTCGTCGGCCTCGTCGATGATGATCCCGCCCCTCGCCTCGATCGCCGAGTCCAGATCCTCCTGGATCTTGGTCTGCCCGTAGGCGATGAACGGGTGCCCGGTGTACTTCTGCACGTCGATGAGCAGCCGTTTGCCACCGCCCCACGTGACGGCGCTGCCCGGGCGGGGAGCCCCCTCCCGGTCCATGCGCTCCCCGACCCCGGCGTCGCGCAGGATCTCCGCCGTTCCCCACTCGAGAACCCCGGCACGCACCCGGGAGAGCACGTACTCCCTGCTCTGACGCTCGAGGACGATGCTCTCGATGCCGTTGCGATGGAGGATCTGGTTGAGCAACAGGCCGGCGGGGCCACCACCGATGATCGCTACCCGGGTGCGCATCCGATCCACCAGATCCTTACCGTACCGAATCGGGGTCCTGCCTGCGCAGGCTCTCGACCGTCGCCCGGGTCATGATCGGATCGACCTCGAGGATCTCGAGCAGTTGCGCCGCGGCCTCCATCTCCTTGCGACGTCGGACGTGGTGGATCTCGGTGCTCGCCGCGAGCCGGTTCAACAGGTCGAGGTCGGCGTCCTCGATCACGGCGGCGATGTGGTCCAGGAACCACTCCTCTTCTCCGGCGGCCTCCGCCGTCGCCATCGCCTCGAGGAGCACCGCGGTCATGCCCTTCATGAAGACGCTCCTGATCAGCTTGCGCATCGCGGCCGTTCCCGGCTCCTCGCCGATCACCTCCACCCGGGCGCCCAGCGGGTTCACGGCATCGGCATAGGCCTGGGCTCCCGCGCCCGAGGTCAGGGCCGGGGTGGCCAGGCCCTTGCCGGGGACCGGAGCCATCAGCGCCACGTCGGCGAACGGCAGCCCGCGGAGGGTCGCGGTGTCGCTGAGATCCTCCTTCAACGACGGGGGCGCCGTCGACAGATCGGCGTAGACCGTGCCCCGCTTGATGACGTCCCAGGCCTGGGCGATTGCGGCCTGGGCATCGGCGGCGGCGGTGATCGCCATCACCAGAGTCGAGCCGCGCACCGCGGTCTCCGGGTCGTCGTGGCGCTCGACCCCCGGCGGGGTGGGCACCGCGGCGGGGTCGTAACCGTGGACGGCTGCACCCGCCGCGGCGAGATCGGCGGCAATCAGGGATCCGGCTTCGCCGAGCCCGAACACGGTCACGGTAGGGCTCATCGCTCGTCGCGATATTCGACGCCCAGCTCGGCGAGGGTGTCGCGGAGCCCGTAGAAGTCGACGCCGAGTTCACCGGCCTCGAGCCGGGCGCGGGTCTCCTGCTCCTTCTCGAGTCGCTGCTGGGCCGCCCCGAGCGCCGTGGCAGCCTCATCGCGGGCCACCACGACCACGCCGTCGTCGTCGGCGATGATCACGTCACCCGGATGGATCGCGGTACCGCCGATGGCGACCGGCACGTTGACCGAGCCGGGCGTTGCCTTCGCCGTCCCCGCCGAGTGCACGGCGCGGCTCCACACCGGGAACCCCATCTCCCGGAGCTCGGCGGAGTCCCGCACCGCGGAGTCGATCACCAGTCCCACGCACCCGTGGGTCGCGAACGACGTCGCGAGCAGATCGCCCACCATGCCGTGGATCCCGGGTTGGGTGAGAGCCACTACCAGGACGTCACCCTCCTCGAGGACTTCGACGGCGGCGTGGACCATGAGGTTGTCGCCCGGCGCCGACTCGACCGTCACCGCGGATCCGGCGATGCGCGCTCCGCTCTGGATCGGCGTGATGCCGGGATCGAGCAGGCCCCTGCGGCCCTGCGCCTCGTAGACGCTGGCCACCCCCGCTTTCCCGAGCCCGTCGATCACCGACGGGTCGGCCCGATCGATCTTCCTGACGACGACGTGCTCGCTCACCTCAGGCCAGCTCGGTCGCGACCTGCGGGAAGACCCGCTGATAGGCCTCACCCATCGTGTCGGTCTTCAGTCCGAGGTTGGGACCGGAGTTGCGCTTCGCCTGGACCCCCCGCCGCTTGGCGACGTCGGTGTAGTAGTCCCAGAGATGTTCCTGGCCCTCCATGCACTGCATCGCGGCCAGCTTCTGGTCCCACACCTCGGTGATGTCGAGGAGGACGTCGGGCATGAACCCGCAGTACTCGCTCTGATGGGGCTCGAACAGGAACACCGGCGGGGCGCCGATGACGTCCTCTCCCGGGTCGAACCCTGGGGCCTGGGCCATGATCCTGGCCTCCTTGGCCAGCCGGGAAGCGGTGGCGTGGTCGAAGTTCCAGGGATCCTCGGTGGTGTGGGTGAGCACGACGGTGGGTTGCAGTTGGCGGTAGACGCCGGCCAGGCGCTCCCGCAGCTCGGGGGTCTCCATGATCGGGTAGTCCCCGACGTCGAGGGCGACGAGTTCGGCACCGAGGACCGCTGCCGCCTTGGCCGCCTCCTCGTGGCGGGCGGCCTTGATCTCGTCCAGGCTCATCCCGGCCCGCCAGTACCGCGCCGACTCACCCCGCTCGCCGTAGGAGAGGCATACGACCGTCACCGGATGACCCCGGCTCGCATAGAGCGCCATCGCGCCCCCGGCGCGCCACACGAAGTCGGCGGCGTGGGCACTGACGACGAGGAGGGAATCGGTCACCGGGCCAAGCTACACGGCGGGCATTTCCTTGACAATCGGGTGAATCAGCGCCCCCTCGCTACAATCCACGCCAATTACCCGAGGTGAGGGAACCCCCATGGCACGACCACCCAGGGACTACGACGACATCCCCGGCACCTACGTGTTCGACGCCGAGCGCTCCAGGGTGGGCTACCACCTGAACATGTTCTGCATGTCGCTCAGCTACCCGGAGAACCGGGAAGCGTTCAAGGCCGACGAGGCGGCCTACGTCGACCGGTTCCCCATGACCCCCGAGCAGAAACAGGCGGTTCTCGATCGCGAGTACCTGGAGATGCTGCGCCTCGGCGGCAACATCTACTACACGTTCAAGATCGCGGCGACCGACGGGCACACGTTCCAGCAGCTCGCCGCCTTCCAGACCGGGGTCACCGTGGAAGAGCATCAGGAGATGATGCTCAACGGGGGCAGGAGCCCCGATTGGGGGACCACCGATGGCTGAGATCCTGTACGGCGTGGCCTCGTCGCACGTTCCCGCGATCGGCGCCGCCATCGACAAGGGCAAGGAAGACACCCCGTACTGGGCGCCGCTGTTCGAGGGCTACGAGGGAGCCCGCAAATGGATGGCGGACGCCGACCCCGACGTGCTCATCCTCGCCTACAACGACCACGCCAACGCCTTCG
>CAZCBO010000233.1:0-4524 GCA_964496825.1 uncultured Acidimicrobiaceae bacterium | reverse complement strand
CCCGTGATCGCGGCCAGGGTCGGCGAGGAGCTGGCCCACGTCCGGCCCGGCAAGCGGGCACTGCGGGTCTTCGACGCCGGGATGGGTGATGCTTCCGTTCTCAGCCGGCTGATGCGCCGGATGCATCGCGAGTTTCCGCACATCCCGTGGCTGGTGATCGGCAAGGAGATCAGCATCGAGGACGTGCGCCTGGCCCTCGACCGCCTGCCCGACCGCTTCGCCGAGCACCCCGAGATGGTGTTCGTCGTCACCAACATGTATTACGACGAGGCCACGTCGCTGACGCCGAAGGCCGGCTTGGCGGATGTGGTCTGGCGCGAGGCGCCGCTGGAGGGCTCGACGACCGACCACTTCGGCCACCAGATCCACGATCTCTTCCCCGACCTGGTGCACGACTGGGAGGTGGTGGCCAGTCCCAGGACCGGCAACCCGCTCTACGTGCGCCCTTCGGTCCTGGTGCTGTACCGCATGGACCGCCGGTTCATTCTCGATCCGGTGATTCCCAGACCCGGGCGGGCAGGCAGTGCCTACGACCTCGTCGTTGCCTCCCAGCCGTATCGCGCCCGAACCAGCGTCGAACGAAAGGTCCGCATCGCACTGGTTCCCTTGGCCAGGGCCCTCGCCCCAGGGGGAAGGATGGTCGTCGTACACTCCCACGGCGATGACCCCGGCCTCGAGATCATCCGCGGCGTGTGGCCAAACGAGGACCCGTTTCAGGCCGGGCGCGCCGATCTCATCGCCGAGGCGAAGCGCCAGCTCGACGGGGACGAGGACGCCGACCTGGTGTTTCCCGACTTGAGCGACGATGCGGCGATTTTCCGGTACGACCTCCATGCCATGCCGTCGGAGGTGGCCGAACACATCGGCACGGGTCTGACGCTCGCGGCATGGAACGCGGCGGCGTACGTGGCGCAGATCGACGAGGACCGGCTGTCCGAGGCCCTCGCCTCGGGAGCCTACGTGGCGGCGACCCAGCGGGTACTCCAACGCCGCGGAGGCGTGTGGTTCAACGACGAGGCGTACATCGTGGCGCGCACGGCCGGAGGTTGAGCGTCATGGAGACCAAAGGCGCAGCGGTTCGGCGGCTCATGGAGGCCCCGGAGTTCGAGGTGCTGCCGTTCCGGAGCACCATCGAGCAGGTCGCCTTCCTCCCGGAAGGTTCGACCGTGACCGTGACGGTCTCGCCGGCGAAGGGGATCGAGCCGACGCTGCGGTATTCCGTCGAGCTGGCCCGTCTCGGCTTCGACGTCGTTCCTCACCTCGCGGCCCGCTCCATCGCCGACGAGGCGCAGCTCGTCCATGCGATGGACGCCATCACCGAGGCCGGCATCGATCGGGTCTTCATCATCGGGGGTGACGAGACCGAGCCGGGGGAGTACTTCGACGCCCTGTCGCTCATCCAGGCCATCGAGAGCCTCGGCTATCCGCTTCCCACGATCGGCATCGGTGCCTATCCGGACGGCCATGCCTTCATCCCCGGCGAGGCGCTCAGACAGGCGCTCAAGGACAAGCAGCCGTACGCCTCCTACATGACGACGCAGATGTGCTTCGACGCCGAGGTCATCTCGCGCTGGGTCGCAGACGTCCGGGCCGATGGAATCACCCTCCCCATCCACCTCGGGCTGCCGGGAGTGGCCCCGCTGCACAAGCTCATCAGCATCTCGGCGAAGATCGGCGTCGGGGATTCGGTCCGGTTCCTGTCGAAGCACGCCGGGCTCCTGCGCAGGATGATCTACTCGCCCGACGACCTCGCCTCGGGACTCGGCGACGCGATCGCCGATCCGCTGGCGAACGTCGAGGCGCTCCACTTCTACACGTTCAACCAGGTCCAGAGCTGCGAGACGTGGCGACAGGACTGGCTGGAGGCGGACGCGGGCTGATCGCGTCTCCCCGTCCTCGCTGATAACGTGGCCACGGAAGCGAGCGGGGGCGAGACAGCGATGTCGTCGCGGGTCGATGTGCTCGGTATCGGAAACGCCATCGTCGACGTGCTGGCGCGGGTCGACGACGAGTTCCTCACGACGATCGGTGCCGAGAAGCGCTCGATGACGCTCATCGACGAAGAGCGAGCCATCGAGGTCTATCGGATGATGGGTCCCGGTGTCGAGATGTCCGGCGGTTCGGTGGCCAACACCATCGCCGGTCTCGCCAACCTCGGCGGCAACGCCGCCTTCATCGGGCGAGTCGCCGACGACCAGCTCGGGCGGATCTTCATCCACGACCTGCAAACCCTCGGGGTCGACGTGCGGCTGTCGCCCTTCGACGATGGTGCGGCGACCGCACGAAGCCACATCCTCATCACCCCGGACGGGCAGCGGACGATGCAGACCTATCTCGGGGCCTGCGCCGAGCTGAGCCCTGCTGATATCACCGAGGACACCATCGGGAACCCGGAGGTGGTCCTCCTCGAGGGATATGCGTGGGACATTCCCGAGGGCAGGGCCCTGGCCGGGGAGGCGATCAAGATCGCAGAGCACAACGGCTCGATCGTGGCGCTCTCGCTGTCGGATGCCGGCTGCGTCGACCGCCATCGGGAGGCGTTCCTCGAGGTGCTCGAGGGCCACGCCGGGATGCTGTTCGCCAACGAGGCGGAGATCATGGCCCTCTTCGAGGTGGTGGAGTTCGACCACGCCGTGGACCGGACCCACGAGTACGACGTCCTCTTCGTGATGACGCGGACGGAGAAGGGCTGCGTCGTCGCCGACGGCGACGACGTCATCGTGCAAGCGGCGTATCCGGTCGACGAGGTGGTGGACGCCACCGGAGCCGGTGATGCGCACACCGCAGCGTTTCTCCACCGCTGGGCCTCCGGCGGCTCATTGAAGGAGTGCGCCGTGCTGGCGTCGCGTTGCGCGACGGCCGTGATCAGCCAGGTCGGTGGGCGCCTCGACGAGTACGCCCTGGCCCATCTTCCGCCGCCCTAGCCGTTCGCGCCCAGCTGGGTGAGCACCGCGGCGCGGCACCGTTCGCGGAACCGGGCGTGGCTGTCCCTCCAGTCGTCGGTCTGGAGCCACTGCAGGAACGAGCCCTCGATCAGTGCTCGCATGTCGATCGCAGCCGAAGCCGCATCGTCGACATCGAAAGCGCCTGCGCTCGATCCGGTCTCGATCACCTCCCGGTAGAGGTCGTTGATGATCGCCGTTCCGGTCTTCCCCAGGGCGTCGAACCCGGGAGAGCGTGTCTGGTGCTCGACACCGTCGAGATAGAAGCGGAAGAAGTCGCGGTTCGCCTCGGGGGCGACCCAGACGGCGTCGATCACCGCGGAAATCGCATCCGAGGGATCGGCGATGTCGGTGAGCGACTTCCGGATCCGGGCCGCCGTGGCATCGAGCACCCACTCCATCGCGGCCAGGAAGAGCGCCTCCTTGGTCTGGAAGTAGTAGAGGAGGAGGCCCTTCGACACCCCGGCGTCGGCGGCGATCCGGTCGAGCGGCGTGCGATGTACGCCCTCCCGGGCCATCACCCGGTACGCGGCGCGGAGGATGGTGTCGCGCCGGTCCTCGGTAGCGACCGGTGATCCGCTAGGGGAGCTTGACATAGAGGAAGTCCAGCTCCTTGTTCTGGATGCCCTTTCTCGGTTGGGCGATCCAGCCGGCGAAGGTGCCGGGCTCGAAGTGGGGCTGCATCAGCTCCTCGATGAACGCCTTGTCGTCCGAGGTGGGCAGCCACTCCGACCGGTGCGTCTCGAAGGTCTCGGACTCGATGATCTCTCCGGTCGGTGACACGGAGATGTCGGCGAACTCCCCGACGGCCCGGTTGAAGGCGACGTGGGGCATGGTGATCTGGTATTCGATGCCGCGGCTCGTCAGCTCCTTGTTCCACCGGTTGATCCCGCCCTGGCAGTCGTCCATGAAGTCGTCCCTGAGCCGCCCGTTGATGGCGTTGAGCGCCGGCACGTCGACCAGCTGCAGTTTGCCGTCGACTTCCTTCATGACCGGGTAGGTGTCGCTGTGCAGGCGATGGTCGTCCTCCAGCTGGTCCTCGTGGTAGCGCCCCTTGACCCCGGCGTTGAAGTAGTTGGCGGCGTTGGTGGATTCCTCCGAGCCGAACAGATCGAGGGTGAGGGAGAAGTGGAGGTTGGTCTTGCGCTGGATCGTTGGCAGGTCGATCACGCCCAGGGCGCGCACGGCCTCCACGTCGTAGGGATCCTCGATGCCGGCCTCCTGCATCGCCTCGGCGGTCCGCTCCACGATCCGCTTGACGCCGGTGTACCCGACGAACATGTGATGCGCCTCCTCGGCGAGCATGAACCGGCAGGTGCGCGAGAGCGGATCGAAGCCCGACTGGGCGAGGGCCTCGAGTTGCATCTTCCCGTCGCGGTCGGTGAAGTAGGTGAACATGAAGAACGAGAGCCAGTCGGGTGTCTCCTCGTTGAAGGCACCGAGCATGCGCGGCTTCTCGTCGCTGCCCGACTGCCGTTCCAGCAGCTCCTGGGCCTCCTCACGGCCGTCGCGGCCGAAGTACTTCTGCAGCAGGTAGACCATGGCCCACAGGTGCCGGCCCTCCTCGACGTTGACCTGGAAG
>CAZCBO010000232.1:0-4531 GCA_964496825.1 uncultured Acidimicrobiaceae bacterium | reverse complement strand
CCGGGGACGCAGCTCGGCGAACTCGTCGGAGGGATAGCGGCCGGCCAGCATGTCGAGGACCGAATCGAAGACGCCCCGTCCGAGGTCGCGGTACGGCATTGCGCCGCGGACCAGCCGGTAGAGATCCTCCACGTCGACGGTGGCGTCCGCCGTCACGGCGACGACTTGCTGGGCGAGCACGTCGAGCGGGGTCTGCGGGATGGTCGTTTGCTCGATCGCCCCCTCGTACATTCGCTCGACGACCACGGCGGTCTCCAGCAGGTCCCCACGGTGCTTTGGGAAGACCTTGGCGATGGAGGGTGCGCCGACCTGATGCCCTGCCCTTCCAACCCGTTGCAGCCCCCTGGCAACCGACGACGGCGATTCGACGAGGACGACGAGATCGACCGCGGCCATGTCGATGCCCAGCTCGAGGGTGGACGTGGCCACCACGCCTCGCAGGTCGCCGCTCTTGAGCCGATCCTCGATCTCGATCCGCTGCTCGCGGGAGACCGAGCCGTGATGGGAGCGGACCAGCTCATCGCCGGCGAGCCGGTTCAGCTCGGCGGCCAAGCGTTCGGCGAGCCCTCTCGAGTTGACGAAGAAGATCGTCGAGCGGTGCTCGAGCAGCAGGTCGAGGAGCCGTGGATAGACCGCGGGCCAGATCGACTTGCGGGCCGGGTCGTCGCCGCCGTCGGCACCGGGCGGAACCGAGAGCTCCGGCCTCGTCATGTCGGCCACGGGAACGACGATCTCGACGTCGAGCTCCTTGTCGCGGGGCGCATCGACGATCGTGACCGGGCGCGGTTCCCAGGACTCGCCTTGGGCGACACCGCCGCCGAGGAACGCGGCGACCGCCTCGAGCGGGCGCTGGGTCGCCGACAGCCCGATGCGTTGCGGCTCGAGATGGGTGACGGCGGCGAGCCGCTCGAGGCTCAGGGCGAGGTGAGAGCCCCGCTTCGATCCGGCAATCGAGTGGATCTCGTCGACGATCACCCAGCGCACCGGGGCCAGGATCTCCCTCGCCCTGGAGGTCAACATCAGATAGAGGCTCTCCGGGGTCGTGATCAGGATGTCGGGCGGGTGGCGGAGCATCGCCTGGCGATCCCGCTGCGGAGTGTCGCCGGTGCGCATCGCGGTGGAGATCTGGGGCGGCTCGATCCCGAGCGCGGCGGCGGCGAGGCGGATCCCGGCCAGGGGGGCCCGAAGGTTCCTGTCGACGTCGTAGGCCAGGGCCTTCAGCGGCGAGACGTAGAGGACCCGGCAGCGGTCGCGCTCGGGGGGCGGGGGCTCGGCCCCAAGCCGGTCGATCGCCCAGAGAAACGCCGCCAGGGTCTTGCCGGAGCCGGTCGGGGCGTGGATCAGCGTGTGGTCACCGGCCGAGATCGCAGGCCACCCTGCGCTCTGGGCGGCGGTCGGCGCGGCGAAGGTGCCGCTGAACCATGCCCTGGTGGCGTCGGAGAACCCGTCGAGTGCGTCCACGTCGTCAGGCTACCGGCGGCGCGTGACGCGATTCCCGGCCACTCTGTGGGCTGGCAGGGGTACACATCACCCCTACCGGCCCTGGGCCGGTAGGGGTGGTGGCCTCAACCCTCAACCAAGGGTCCAGGGTTGGGCCGAATCACAAAATCGTCTTAGGCACGGTCTGGTGGGTAAGAACCCTCAGGAACGCCTGCGGCGGCTGCCGAACCGACCGCCGGCGCGACGTGTTTCGGCCTGTCCCGGCTCACGCTCTCGCCGGACACGCGGTGCGTCGCCCACGCTCCCGACCGGCTTGTCGCCCGCCGCCTGCGCCTCGTCCCAGCCGTGTTCCTCGGCGAGCTCCTCCAGCTCCTCGATCCGGTCCTCGGTCGGGGGATGGGTGCTCAGCAGGTTCAGCAACGAGCCGAGCCGACCGCCGAAGCCCATCGCCGGCGGGGCGATGAACAGCGATCCGATGGCGGCGTTGATGGCCATCGGGAACTTCTTGACGGAGTTCTCGATGTCTTCGAGGGCCGATGCCAGCGAGAGCGGATCCTCCGTCACCATGCCGCCGTCGTGGTCGGCCTGGTACTCCCTGGTCTTGGAGATCCCCGCCTGCAGGACGGCCGAGGCGATCGGCGTGAAGATCACCGCGGGAATCAGCCAGATGGAGTTCTCCTTCCCGGAGAAGGCCGCCCTGCTCACGAAGAACGAGAGGGCGGCGGCGAGGACCGCCGCCATGCTCGAGATGAGGATGTCGCGGTTCTCGACATGGGAGATCTCATGACCGAGCACGCCGCGCAATTCCCGCTCGCCGAGGAGGTCCATGATGCCGTCGGTCACCGCGACGGCGGCGTGGCGTGGATTCCGCCCGGTGGCGAAGGCGTTGGCCTGCTTGGTCTTGATCCGGTAGATCTCCGGCATCGGCATGCCCTCCTTCTCGGTGAGCTCGCGCACGATGGCGTAGACCTCCGGCATCTCTCGTTCGCCGACCGGTTTTGCCTTCGCCGCCCGGAGGGCGAGACGGTCGGAGAACCAGTACGCGGCGAAGTTCACGGCGGCGGCGGCGATCAGGCCCTGCCACAGGTCGAAGCCGAACAGCCAGGCCACGGCGACGACGAGGGCGGTGAGGATGCCGAGGTAGATGGCAGTTCGGACGGCGTTGCTCATCGGGACTCCGTTGCGGGCCGGGACGATGATAGGCAACGGCTAGCCCGCCGCCTCCACGATGGTCGCCGCCAGGCCCGGATCGACCGGCGCCTCGTTGCGGCCGCCCGGCTTGGTCGCCGACCCCACGATGACGCCGTCGGCGACGTCCAGGATCTTGTCGACCGAGTCGGCGGTCACTCCGGACCCCACGTAGAGCGGCAGCGTCGTGACCTCCTGGACGATCCTGACGTCGTCGAGATCGGCCGGGGCCCCCGTCGCGCCGCCCGAGACGACGATCGCATCGGCGCCGGAGCGCGCGGACAGGTCGTGTGCCGCCTCGGCGAGACCGAGGCCTGCGGGCGGGGTGGCGTGCTTGACGAACACATCAGCCAGGACGGCGACGTCCGGGCAATGTGCGGCCCGAAAGCGAGCCACCTCGGCGGCCCTGCCCACGATCGGGCCCTGATCCGTGTACATGGTCCCTGCGAGCACGTTCACCCGGATGAACGAGGCGCCGGTCGCCGCGGCCACCGCCAGGGCAGCAAGGGCGTCGTTTCGCAGCACGTTGACGCCGACGGGCAACCCGGCCCCGAGCACCGCATCCACCGCACGCGTCATCGCCGCCACGGTCGTCTTCGGCACGTCGTCGCCGAAGAACGGGGCGTCGCCGAAGTTCTCGACGATCACCGCGTCGAAACCGGCATCGGCGAGGGTTGCGGCGTCGGTGACGGCCGCGTCGATCACGGCGGACAGATCGCCTTTGTAGGAGGGGGCACCGGGAAGTGGCCCCAGGTGGACCATCCCGATGAGGCGGTGCGGTGTCACCGCCGGCTCAGTACGCCCTGGCGATCTCGAGCGCCCGCTCGGCGTGATCACCGACGGCCTTGAGACCGGTATCCCCCGGGTCCTGGCGCCGGACGACGACCCGGCACCAATCACCGGCCATGCCGCGGATCACCTGGTCGGTGTCCTCCGGCCCGAACCGCCATGCCTGGTACTTGGGCCCCATCACCTCGACCCGGATTCCACCCTTGGGATACTGCTCGTCGACCTGCCGGTACGAGAAGGGAAGGCTCTTCCAACCGAACCAGGCGATGTGGCGGAGGCGGGGCGTGTCGGCGAGGGGATCTTCCTCTTCCTCGGCGAGGTCATCCTCGGGGATGGGGAGGATCCGGCCCAGGATCGCCATCTTGATGTCGAGGCCGTGGGCCCACGTCTCCATCAACCGCATCGTGGCGAAGCTCCTCGCGCTCATATCGCCGTACAGCCACGGCACTCGATCGGCGGAGGTCATGCGGGAGAGGGCGTCGACCACGTCGGCCCGGCCGTGGCGCCACCACTCGATGACCTCCTGGTGCCGCTGCGGACGCCCGATGGCGACGCCACGGGCGGTCCACTCGTCGATCTCGTTGACCTTCTCGGCTTCGAGCCGCTTCTTACCTTGGTCGAGGACCTCTGCGGCGAGCCCCTCGACGTGGGCGAGATGGCTCACCTGGTCCTGGATGTTCCACCCGGCTGCCGGCGTGGCCTTCTTCCACTCCCGGTCCGTCAGGCTCTGGAGGAACTGATCCAGATGCTGCTCTTCTGCTACCAAATCGGAAAGAATCTCCCGCATAGGGGGTGATTCTACCGGGCTTCGGCTATTGACCGATCTGGTGCTGGTTGGCGACGACTTCGGCGTTCAACTCGTCGATCAGCGCTCGCAGCCTGCCGAAATGCCGCCGATCGAAGCTCATGCGAAGCCTCGGGAGGTCGACGTTGTCGTTGGTGGCGATTTCGGCCGATGTGGCGGAGGTCTTGTGGATCTCGCCGTGGGTGACGATGTCGGAGAAGTCGTCGTTCAGCGCTGCCACGAGCTCGTCGGAGGGCTCCTGGAGCAGCCGCGGGATCAGGTCGCCCTCGACGTAGCGCTGCGAGTGATAGCAGGCGTCGAAGTCGACGA
>CAZCBO010000231.1:0-4532 GCA_964496825.1 uncultured Acidimicrobiaceae bacterium | reverse complement strand
ACACCGGCGCGCCTCGATCGGTCGCTACCGTCGGATTACTGCTCGGAGTGCCGGAGCCAGACGTACAGCGCTCCTGCAAGGCTCACGGACGAGATGATCTGTGCTGCGAGAAGTATCTCCGGTGGCATGTCTTCTGATCGGCGGAGCCGTACCGAATCTGTACCGATAATCGCCGCAGGCACCGTGCGTTGGTTGCGCGAAGACCCGCCTCGTATACTCCGTCGTCCACCACGCGTGGACGAGCAGTACGGGAAGTATTGAGTTTCCGGGCCGACGGTCGCAGCTCGGTGAACTGCCCTTGAGACGCTCGTCGGCGTTTTGCGACCCACCGGGAGCGTAAAGGGCGTGCCCCCTAGAGGAGGAGAACTGGATGGGCAAACTGATGCGACTCACCGTCCTGGCGATGGTGCTCGCGCTCGTGGCTGCTGCCTGCAGCAGCGACGAGGGTGAAGAGACCAGCCTGCTGGACACGGTCATCGAGCGCGGGAACATCATCTGCGGCGTCAACGAGACGTTGCCGGGGTTCGGTATTGTCGATGAGGCCGGAGCCTTCAGCGGCTTCGACATCGACTTCTGCCGTGTCGTAGCGGCGGGAATCCTCGGTAATGCCAATGCGGTCGAGTACGTGCCGCTCACGGCTGAGGCCCGCTTCACCGCGCTGCAGTCGGGCGAGATCGACCTGTTGATCCGTAACACCACCTGGACGGCAACCCGTGATGGCCAGGAGGGCTCGACCTTCCTGTTCACCACATACTTCGACGGCCAGGGGATGATGGTACCGGATTCGACGGGCTGGACGGAACTGGAGCAACTCCAGGACACCAACATCTGCGTGCTCTCGGGAACGACGACGGAGCTGAACCTGACCGCGGTGCTCGGAGCCCGCGGCATCAACTTCACTCCCGTCGTGTTCGAGGACAACACGCAGCTGCGGCCGGCCTATGAAGAGGGACAGTGCGACGCCTGGACCTCCGACTCCAGCCAGCTGGGCTCGTTCAAGTTCACGATCGAGAGCGAGGGTGGACCCGGCCAGCACATCATGTCGGAGATCTTCTCCAAGGAGCCGTTGGGCCCGGTGGTCCGTGACGGCGACTCCGCATGGGCACAGGCGGTCGAGTGGTCCGTGATGGCAACGGTGCAGGCCTGGGAGTTCGGTCTCAACTCGGGCAACATCGGCAGCTATTCGGGCAACGACCCGAACATCCTGAACTTCCTCGGCGATCTCGGCCCCGGCCTCGGTTTGCCCGAGGACTTCGCCACCCAGATCGTGCAGCAGGTTGGCAACTACGAGGAGATCTACAACAAGTACGCCGAGCTGGCGCCGCTCGACGGCAGCGTCAACGACCTGTGGTCGAACGGCGGGCTTATGTACGTCCCGCCGTATCGTTGAGACTCGGTGAGTTGAAATAGCGGAAACAGACCGGGCGGTCGGCCTACGTGCCGGCCGCCCGAGTTTCCAATGGAGCTATGAGCCACACGCAGCTTGAACCCCAGATCGAAAGCGACCGGCCCGAGGCGGCGGTCTGGTACCGGAACGTCCGATTCCTCCGGATCGCAGGACAATTGGTCGCCGTCGTTGCCGTGCTGTTGCTGCTCTTCTGGCTGTTCAACAACCTCGTCAACAACCTGAACCGGCAGAACATCGGCACCGACTTTGGGTTCATCAGTCGGCCGACCCAATTCCAGATCCCCTTCGACGACGGCTTCGACCCCCGCAGCCCGGTGTGGCAGATGGTCATCATTGGGATCAAGAACACGTTCCTCGCCGGGGTGGTCGGGATCATCATCGCCTCGGTGGTCGGTCTCATCGTCGGGGTGTCCCGACTCTCGTCGAACTGGCTGGTCGCTCGCCTCGCCACGATCTACGTCGAAACCTTCCGCAACATCCCGCCCCTGGTCATCATCATCTTCTTCGGATTTGCGTTGTTCACCTTCGGGCCCTTCCCGGTACTGGCCGAGGCCGACCAGTATTCGCTGCCCGGCTCGGACAACACCTTCCTCATCCTGTCCAACACGCGCTGGGGGGTGCCCAGCCTCTTCGCCCAGGACGGCACCGGGCTGTTCCTCCTCGGGGTCCTTCTGGCGATCCTGGCCTTCGTCGGTGTCGCCTGGTGGCGCACGAGGCGATCGGACACCACCGGAGTCCACCATCATCGGGTCCGGTGGGGTCTGCTCGCCTTCGTCTTCGTGATGGTGATCGCGTTTCTGCTTCCTGGCGAGGCGTTCTCGATCTCCTGGCCGGAGCTGTCCGAGAACGGGCGTCGCATCGACAACGGGTTCGTCTTCAACTTCGGGTTCATCTCGGTGTCGGTGGCCCTCGGGCTGTACACGGCGAGCCACATCGGTGAGATCATCCGCGGCTCGATCCTCGCCGTACCACGGGGTCAGACCGAGGCGGCGAATGCGATCGCCCTGACCCCGTTCCAGCGCTATCGCTACGTCGTCTTACCCCAGGCGACCAAGATCGCGATCCCGCCGACGATCAACCAATACCTCAACCTGGTGAAGAACACGTCCCTCGGCGTCGCGGTCGCCTTCGCCGAGATCACGGCGTTGACGAAGACCTCGATCGGCAACGGCCGGCCGGCGCCGCAGTCGATCGCCATTCTCATGGGCGTGTATCTGCTGTTCTCGCTGACGATCTCGTTCGTGCTCAACATCTACAACCGGCGCGTCCAGCTGGTGGAGCGCTGATGGCTACCCAGCCCCGCATCGCCGAGGTGGGAACCGAGGAGTTCATCCCGATCATCGAGGAACCGCGGGTACCGAGGAAGCGCCTGCCACCCCGTCAATGGGTGAAGAAGAACCTCTTCAACACCTGGTACAACTCGATCCTCACCGTCCTGCTCGTCGGCGTGATCCTCTTCCTCGTCTACAAGGCGTTGAACTTCTTCCTCGTCACGGCGCGGTGGGAGCCGGTGACGGAGAATCTCACGCTCTTCATGATCGGCCGGTTCCCGCGCGACGAGCAGTGGCGGATCGTCGCCCAGCTCTTGCTGTGGTCGGCGGCGAGTGGCCTCGCCTGGGGCGCAGCCGTGGCCGGCGCCAAGTGGCGGGCGGAGCAATCCGGGATCACCTACGTCGAAGATACGACGATCAACAAGTTTCGTCGGTGGTGGGGCCTGATCTTGCTGATCGGCGTGATGCTGTTCGCTACCTCGACCATCGGGCCGCTGCTGCTCACCCTGGCCTCGTTCGCCATCGTGGCGGTGCTCTACCAGATCGGCTCGCGGATTCCGGGAGAGTACGCCCCGCTGATGTGGGTCGGGGTCGCCGTCATTGGCGTCCTCGGGTACCAGATCGTGTCCGGCTTCGAGGGCACCTCCTGGCTGTGGATGGCGATCCCGCTCGGGCTCGGAGCCGGGTGGCTGGTAGGCCGCCGCTCCTTCGACTCGGTGCGCAAGGAGCGCCTGTACCAGACGGGCGCCTTCCTGGGTATCGCCGTCGGCACCTTCATCGTCTATCAGTTCCTGCCCGAGGGCGGGATCGGCTGGGACAAGTGGGAGGGCTTCCACCTCAGCCTGATCTCAGCGGCGGTCGCCATCATCCTGGCTTTCCCGCTCGGCCTGGTGCTCGCCCTGGCCAGACGCTCCAGCTTCCCGGCGATCAGCGGGATGGCCACCGCCTACATCGAGCTGATCCGGGGGGTGCCGCTGATCTCCCTGCTCCTGATGGCCCTGTTCTTCATCGGGTTCTTCCTCAACACGAGTTCACCGCTATCGGTCCTGACCCGCGCGATTGCGGCGATGACGCTGTTCACCGCGGCCTATATCGCCGAGATCGTCCGTGGCGGCCTGCAGAGCGTGCCGAGGGGCCAGATCGAGGCCGGGCTCTCGGTGGGCATGACGCACCTTGCGGTGACGCGGCAGATCGTGCTGCCCCAGGCGCTGCGGGCGGTGATCCCGGCGATGGTCGGCCAGTTCATCTCGCTGTTCAAGGACACGACCCTGCTGACCATCATCGGCGTGTCGGAGATCCTCAACGTGCGGGAGATCGTGCACGGGCAGCCGGCCTTCCGCGGGTTTGGCATTGCCGAGACGCTCGTGTTCGTGATGATCGCCTTCTGGGCGATCTCCTTCACGATGTCGAGAGAAAGCCAGCGCCTGGAACGTAAGCTCGGGGTTGGAGAACGATGACCGATCAACCGAACGAAGCAGAGGTCTTTGCCGACGCGACCGAGATCGCGACGGGGGACGTGATCATCGACATCGAAGGTGTCGACAAGTTCTTCGGTGATTTCCAGGCGCTGAAGAACATCGACATGAAGGTCGGCCGTCGGGAAGTGATTGTGATCATCGGGCCCTCCGGTTCGGGCAAGTCGACGCTGATCCGTTGTATCAACCGGCTCGAGGAACACGACGCCGGCCGCATCGTCGTCGACGGCATCGAACTCTCCGACGACATCCGCAACATCCAGGAGGTGCGGATGGAGACCGGGATGGTGTTCCAACAGTTCAACCTTTTCCCCCACATGACCGTGCTGGACAACATCACGCTCGGGCCGCGCCAGGTGCGCAAGAAGCCGAAGGCCG
>CAZCBO010000230.1:796-4550 GCA_964496825.1 uncultured Acidimicrobiaceae bacterium | reverse complement strand
CCGCGTACGCCACGGCGCCGCCGATGGCGGCGAAGACCGCAGCGAGCCCAAACCACTTCTTCGTGGCCATTCACGCTTCCTTTCTCGCTAAATAGCTTGACCAAAAGCTACTTTAGAGAAAGCTTGTTATCAAGATGCTTTCTTTCAAGCTATAGTCGCGTCCATGGCCGACTATGTGAGCGGGCTCATCGCCGACTGGGCTCGAGAGCGACCGGAGCTCGATACCGCTCCGATGGAGGTAGTGAGCCGCCTCCTCCGCGCCGGGCAGCTGCTCCAGGCGCGGCTCGACGCGGTGGTCGCCGCCCACGGCTTGAGCCACAAGGGGGACCTCGATGTGCTCACCGCGTTGCGTCGAATCGGGCCTCCCTACCAGCAGACGCCCTCGCGGCTGGCACGAGGTGTCCAGCTGACCACCGGTGGCATGACCAACCGGCTCGACCGGCTGGAGAGGGCGGGTTTGGTGGAGCGACGACCCGATCCTGCCGACCGGCGTGGCATCCTGGTTCGGCTCACGGCCCAGGGCCAGCAGGTCATGGATGCCGCCCTCGAGGCCGCCCTCGCCGAACAGCAGCGGCTGCTGACGGCAATGCCGGGGGCCGATCGCGCCGCCCTCGCCGGCATCCTGGAGCAGCTGCTCGTCGGCCTCGGGGACCGGGCCGACGACGCCGTCCCGGCACCCGGTTGACGAGGATCCGCGTGGAGAGCTACTGGCCGGAACCGATTCCCCCGCCGGAGGAGCAGAAGAAGCCGGCGGGGCTCGGGACCTTCGCCGGAGTCTTCACGCCCTCGATCCTCACCATCCTCGGCATCATCCTCTTCCTGCGAACCGGATTCGTCGTCGGGAACGCCGGGCTCGCCAAGGCCCTGATCATCCTCGGTATCGCCACCGCGGTATCGGTATTCACCAGTATTTCGCTGGCGGCGATCGCCACCAACATCGACGTCAAGGGCGGCGGGGACTACTACCTGATCTCGCGCACGCTCGGGATCGAGTTCGGCGGGGCGATCGGCGTCGTCCTCTTCTTCGCCCAGTCGGTCTCGGTCGCCTTCTACAGCGTCGGCTTCGGCGAGGTGCTGGCCTCCTTCGCCGGCTGGGAATCAGGGATCGCAGTCCAGGCGGTCGCCGTGGTGGCGGTCCTGGCCCTCTTCGTCCCCGCCTGGCTGGGCGCGGATGTGGCCACTCGGTTCCAGTTCGTGATCATGGCCGTCCTCGTCGCCGCCCTGATCTCCTTCTACGTCGGTGCCCTTTCCTCATTCGACTCGGCCACGCTGTCCGACAGCTGGGCGTCACCCGCAGGGGCCCTCGGATTCTGGGCGGTGTTCGCCATCTTCTTTCCTGCGGTGACCGGGTTCACCCAGGGGGTGAGCATGTCGGGGGATCTCGCCGATGCCAGTCGCAGCCTTCCCCGGGGCACCTTTAGCGCCGTCGGGCTGTCGACGATCGTCTACCTCTCGGTCCTGGTCCTGCTCGCCGCCACCGTCTCGGTGACGGTCCTCGTCGACGACATGGGCAAGGCGATGCGCGACGTGGCCGCCATCGGCTTCCTCGTCGGGCTCGGCGTGATCGCCGCCACGCTGTCCTCGGCGATGGCCTCGCTGCTCGGAGCGCCGCGTATCCTACAATCCCTTGCCTCGGACCGGATCTTCCCTGCTCTCGGTGTCTTCGCCAAGGGTCACGGACCGGCGGCCAACCCGCGAGCCGCCCTGATCGCCTCCCTGGTGATCGCCCTGGCGACCATCGCCCTGGGCAGCCTGAACGTCATCGCTCCCGTCGTGTCGATGTTCTTCCTGCTCTCCTACGGCCTCCTCAATTATGCGACGTACTACGAGGCAAGGGCCTCCAGCCCGTCGTTCCGACCTCGCTTCCGCTGGTTCAACAAGCGGCTCAGCCTCGCCGGGGCGGTGCTCTGTGTGGGGGCCATGCTCGCCATCAACGCCCTGGTCAGCTTCATCGCCATCGTCGTCCTCTTCGCCCTGTACCAGTACATCGCCCGGCGCGACATCCCGGCCCGCTGGTCGGACGCCGGCCACTCGCACCACTTCGCCAGGGCCGTCGAGAACATCAAGGCGCTCGACCGCGAGCTCGAGCACCCCCGCCATTGGCGGCCGCAGATCCTCGTCTTCTCGGCCGACGCCGGCCGCCGTTCCCGCCTGCTGCAGTTCGCCTCGTGGCTGGAAGGCGGCAGCGGATTCACCGTCGCCTTCCGCATCGTCGAGGGTGAGGGCGCCCGGATGCGCCGGGAGGCCGCAGGCGAGCAGCACGCCCTCCAGGAGGAGATCGACTCCCTCGGCCTCGACATCCCCGCCCGGGTCGTGCTGGCGCCCGACGGGATGGATGCGCTCCCGGTCATCGTGCAGTCCTTCGGCCTCGGGCCGCTCCGGGCGAACACGGTCCTGTTCGGATGGCCGGCGACGCCGGACCCGATCCGGAAGGCGATGTACGCCCGGGCCTTGCGCGACGTTGCCAGGCTCGGTGTCAACGTGGTGGCCACGTCCAGCGACGACGGCGACTGGGCCGTCGTCCGGTCGGTTCCCCCTCGCCATCGGCGCGTCGACGTATGGTGGGACGATGAAGCGTCCTCCCGCCTCGCCTTGCTCGTCGCCTACCTGGCGACCCGCACCCCCGAATGGAGCCGGGCGACGATCCGGGTCGTGGTCCCGATCGGCAGCGACGAGTCGGTCGAGATCGTTACCGCGGCGGTGGAAGCGATGCTCGAGGAGGCACGGATCGAGGCCGAGGTGTATCCCCTGACCCAGCCCAGCCGGCGCAGCGTGGTGACGGCGTGCGGCGATGCCACCCTGGTGCTGATGCCGATGCGGATCCGCGACGAGCAGTTGCTCGACCCCTTCGAGGGCGACATGACGCAGCTCGTCGAGCATCTGCCGATGACCGGCGGAGTGCTCGCCGGTGCCGACATCGATCTCACCGCAGGGCCCGACTCCGGACCGGGCGCCGATCTCGTCGCCGCAGAGAACGCCGCCGACGAGGCGATGGAGCGGTTCCGGGCCCTCGAGGAACAGCTCGAGGATGCCGAGATCGAGCTCGCCCGACTGCGCGCCGACGGGTCGCCGGGCGATGAGCTCAGCGACGCCGAGCAGCGTCTGGAGCGGGTTCGGCGGCGGGCCCTATCCGCATGGGCCCGGGTCGAACAGACGCGAGACCACGTCAACGGGATGCTCGACACGCTGAGCAGCGGAGGTGCGGAGTGATCGCCCTTTCCTCGTTCCTCATCCTCGTGTTGCTGATGCTGCTCGTGAACCGGGTGGCGACGATCGCCCTGATCGCCACCGGCCTCCCTGCGGATGCGGCGCGCTTCCAGGCCCGCTCCGCGCTCAGTGGGGTCGGCTACACCACACGTGAGTCGGAGGCGCTGGTCAACCACCCGGCGCGGCGACGCATCATCATGCTCTTGATGCTGATCGGCAACGCCGGGCTGATCACCATCGTCGTGTCGTTGATCCTGACGTTCGCCTCAGCCACGGGAGACGCCAGCGCGGTGTTGATCCGGCTCGGCGTCGTCGCCGGCGGGCTCTACCTCCTCCTCATGGCCGCACGGAGCCCACACGTCGAGGCCAGGGTCACGCCCCTCATCGTGCGCGGTTTGCGGCGCTGGACCGACCTCGACGTGCGGGACATGGTGCACCTCATGCAGCTGACCAAGGACTATGCGGTCAGCGAGGTCTTCGTACAGTCCGACGACTGGCTTGCCGACCGGAAGCTCGCCGACCTCGACCTCCCGGAGGAGGGTGTCCT
>CAZCBO010000230.1:0-786 GCA_964496825.1 uncultured Acidimicrobiaceae bacterium | reverse complement strand
TGTCCTGGTGCTCGCCATCGAGCGCGCCGAGGGTCGGTTCGAGGGGGCGCCGCGGGGATCGAGCATCGTTCGTCCCGGCGACACGCTCGTCCTCTACGGCCGGAGCGAGATCCTGGCCGAACTCGCGTCCCGGCCCGCCGACTATCGGGGCGACCAGGCCCACCGGGATGCCGCCGAGGAGTACCAGGCGCGTCGGGATGCGGAAGACGAACTCGGTGCGGAGTCCGACGCATGAAGGTCGAGGTCTCCCAGGTCGTCGATCGTCCGGTGGCCACCGTGTTCCGGTTCTACGCAGTCGACCACGTCCGCAACCACCCCCGTTGGGACCCGCTGATGGAGCTCGAGCAGATGACGGATGGCCCGATCGGGGTCGGCACCGTCATCCGGCGCCGGCACACCCACTTCGGTGATCCGGTCGAGGGCACGATGGAGGTCACCAAGTTCGAACCCGATCGGATCATGGCGGTGGTCATCCGCGAAGGGGACACCGAGACGATCGGCCGGATGCGCGCCGAGCCCGAGGGGCTCGACCGCACGAGGATCTTCCTGGGCGCCGACATGCCGTGGATCGAGGAATCGGCCGACCCGAGCGAGATCGAAGCGATGATCCAGAACAGCGCGGACACCATCAAGCGGCTGATCGAGTCGGAGACCTGATCGGTCAGATAGGCGTCATCGGTCTCATGGATCCCGCTGTCACCAATCGACCGACGGGATGCAGAACCCGGTACATGCATTGGCCCCGCCCACTCAAGGATGCCTTCAGGTGCTTGTTGTGACGTTGTC
>CAZCBO010000229.1:0-4587 GCA_964496825.1 uncultured Acidimicrobiaceae bacterium | reverse complement strand
TCTTCAACCAGTTCGACGAGTTCGGGAACTACCTGTGGCACTACTCGGTGACCGGACCGGCGATGGAGGAGGTCATCGAGGCCGCTCTCGGGCCACGCGACAGGTTCCGCGCGGTCACCCTCAGCACCGGGTCGGCGGGGACCATCGCCGCCGGTGACTACCTGAAGCAGGTGTACCCGACCTCCAAGATCGCCGCCGGGGAGGCGGTGCAGTGCCCGACGATGCTCTACAACGGGTTCGGCGAGCACCGGATCGAAGGGATCGGCGACAAGCACATTCCCTGGGTGCACAACGTCGAGAACACGGACCTCGTCATCGGTCTCGACGACGAGGCGGCGATCAGCCTGGTCCGGCTCTTCAACGAGCCCGCAGGGACCGACTATCTCGCCGACCAGGGCGTGAAGCCCGACCTCATCGAGCAGCTTCCCCTGCTCGGGATCTCGGGTGTCGGCAACCTGCTGTCGGCGGTCAAGCTCGCCCACTACTACGAGATGGACTCGAGCGATGTGATCGTCACCGTGGGCACCGACTCGATGGAGATGTACGGGAGCCGGCTCGAGGAGCTCCGTGCGGACCGCGGCGCGTTCACCGATCTGGATGCCGCCGGTGCCTACCACCGGTACCTGCTCGGTGCGGCGATCGACCACGTCCACGAGCTGAGCTACTACGACCGGAAGCGGATCCACAACCTCAAGTACTACACCTGGGTCGAACAGCAAGGTAAGAGCTACGAAGAGATCCAGGCCCAGTGGTACGACGGCGACTACTGGACCTCGATCCAGGCCCTCGCCGACCCCATCGACGAGTTGATCGAAGCCTTCAACGGCCGGGTCGCCGATTGAGGCCCGGGACTCAAGTCCCTACCGGTACGGCCGATTCGGGATACGATCGGTTCGAGAGTTTGGGAGTCCGCACATGATCAGACGGCGTGCCGTGTTGGTGGTTCTGGCCGCTGCCGTCGTTGCGGCTTCGTGTGGATCCACCGAGGAGACGACCACGACTACGGCCGTCGCCGGCGACACGACGACCACCACGACCACGACAACCGAGGCACCGACCACCACCGCGACGGCCACGACGACGCTGCCGGAGACGACGACGTCCCCGACGTTGGCGGGGGAGCCGATCGACTTCTTCACCAAGGCCGGTGACGTGCTCTCGGTGGTCGGTGTGGGGTACGACGACACCCTGAACGTGCGGGCCGGGCCCGGCATCTTCAACGACAGGGTCGACGCCATCGAGCCGACCGGGACCGCAGTGGCCACCGGTAACGCCAGGGACCTCGGCCAGGCGATCTGGGTCGAGCTCGACACCGGCGATGCCGTCGGCTGGTCGAACTATGCGTTCCTGGCCTACGCAGGCGCCACGGACGAAGCGACGGCTGAGGCCGTCGGGCTGCTCGGCGAGTACCCGACCGCGGCGACGATGGAGGAGTTGGGGCAGATCGTCGCCGTGGCCTTTGCATCGACCGAGCCGCCGTCGGTGATCGTCCCGGTCGTCGCGGCCACGGTGGGCGACCTGGGTGAGATCACCTATGACGTGCTCGGCTTCGCCGACGACGCCGTCTACGGCTATCGGCTCCACGTGTTCGGTGAGCCGCTCACCGATGGCTTCGGGCTGCGCAACGTGGAGCGAACGGTCCTGTGCGGTCGCGGAGTCGATGCGGGCGGCCTCTGCGTGTGACGAGGTAGCGTTTCGCCGATGGAGTACCGGCGAACACCGCACCGCGGGACCGAGAAGGAGACGTTGCTCGGCCTTCTGGACGAGAACCGGGCCGTCATGGTGTGGAAGCTCGACGGGCTCTCGGAAGAGGACGCCAGGCGGGCGATGGTCGACTCCGGGACGAGCCTGCTCGGCGTCGTCAAGCATCTTGCCTGGGTGGAGCGGTGGTGGTTCTCGCACGTCTTCGCCGGTGAGGAAGTCGACTTTCCATGGAACGACGACGATCCCGACGCCGACTTCCGCATCGAGGACGACGAGTCGATCGCGAGCATCACGTCCCTCTATGAGGATGCGGTAGCCCACAGCAACGGCATCATCGCCGCCGCGGATCTCGACGCCGTCGCTGCTCGCGAGGTCAGGGGCAAGCGCTCGCTCCGGTGGATCCTGGGGCACATGGTGGAAGAGACCGCCCGCCACGCCGGCCACGCCGACATCGTGCGCGAGTTGATCGACGGGACAACGGGCTACGTGCCGGAGTGAGACGCGAGGCGTCTTACCTCGCGACTCAATCCCCGAAGCTGACTCCGAGGCTTCGCGCCGACACGACCCAGGGCTGATCCAGGGTCACCAGGTGGCGCTCGCCGACGACGTCGTCGAGCGGCACGGCAACCGGGACGCCCTCTTGGATCGCCGACATGACGTCCTCGGCTCCCTCTTCGACCAGACGCACCGCCTCGGTCCCCAGCACGGTCGCCAGCTGTCGATCGACCGCAGATGGGGTACCGCCGCGCTGGACGTGCCCGAGGATGGTGACGCGCGACTCGAGGCCGGTTCGTTGCTCCAACTCGTCGGCGAGGTCGATGGTGTGATCGGCCGCACCGGCGCGAAGGGCGGCGAGATCGGCCTCGAGCCCGGACCGATTCGCCTCCTCCGCCCCGGCGATCCGGTCGCGGAGCTCGGCCTGGGCCCTCCGGTACTCGGCCGGTCGCGCTCCCTCGGCGACGGCGACCAGGCTGAACATGCTCCCCGAGGCTTTGCGTTCGGTGATGGCGGCAGCCACGGCCTCGATGTGGTACGGGATCTCGGGGATGAGAACGACGTCGGCACCCCCGGCGAGCCCGGCGCCCAGGGTGAGCCATCCGGCGTTGTGCCCCATGATCTCCACGACCATGATCCGGTGGTGGGAGTGGGCGGTGGAGTGGAGCCGGTCCACCGCCTCGGTGGCGATACCGAGTGCGGTGTCGAACCCGATCGACGTGTCGGTGCGGGCGACGTCGTTGTCGATGGTCTTGGGGAGTGTCACGATCGGAAGTCCCTTGCCGGCCAGCCTCGCCACGTTCTTGTGGGTCCCTCCCCCTCCGATGGCGATGAGCGCATCGAGCTCCAGCGCGGCGGCGTTCTCGAGCATCACCGTGGTCATGTCCATGATCTCGCCGCCGACCTCCATGCGATGGGGCTTGTCGCGGCTGGTGCCGAGCACGGTTCCGCCAACGGTGAGGATTCCGGAGAGCGCATCGGAGTCGAGGCGGACGTACCGGTTCTGCATCAGTCCGCGAAATCCATCACGGAACCCGACGACGCTCATGCCGTAGCTGCGGATCGCCGACTTGCCGATGGCGCGAATCGCCGCATTGAGGCCCGGGGAGTCGCCGCCCGCGGTGAGGATGCCGATCGTTTTGGCCATAGAGGCACGATACCCGTCGTAGCAGGTTCCCGATCGGTGCCCGGCCGTCGCTCTGGGGGCGGAGCATTGTTTCCCGCTCTTGCCGCTGCGCGGCGGGCCGCTCGGGCCCCGGCTCCGCAACACGGAGCCGGGAAGCGATCGATCTGTGGAGCCTCGTAGCCATCGACCGAGTTCTGTGGCAGAATCCCCTCACCAGAGGAAGGAGGTGGTCCAACTTGAGTGAAAGTCCGTGTAGGACCCTGGAGGTGGCCGAGCGCTAACGGCCGCTACTTGGAAGGAGTGGCCGTTGCCCCACGGGGCAGGTGGCGACTCCAACTCGGACCACCGGGACCCGGAGACCGTGGGCTGGTCCTCCCACGGCGGCGAGTGATCGCCGAAGTTCTCCGGGTCTTCACCTTTCCTGGACCATGACCGTCGGCTACCACCTCACCGAGTACGACGACGCCGACTACGAGGCGATCGTCCGTATCTCGAAGGCCATCCAGCCCGACGAGTTCATCTCGGTCGTCGAGCTCGCCGAGCGCGACGCCGATCATCGCATCGCCGGCAGGAGCGTCCAGCGCTGGCATGCAGTGGATGGAGGTGAGGTCGTCGGATTCGGATCGGTGGTCCAATCGGCCTGGCTGGATCCGGCGATGCCGTTCTGCACCGTCGAGGTCCATCCCGATCACCAACACCGCGGGATCGGTCGATCGCTGCTCGAACGTGCCGAGGGGACCGCCCGCGACCTACCGGCCCACACCCTGCTCGCCTACACGCTGGAGACCCGACCCCGGGCGATGCGGTTCCTCGAGGCGGCCGGCTACGAGGAGTACGACCGGGAGTGGCGGTCGACGCTCGATCTGACGACGTTCGATCCGGGCGAGTGGGCCGAGGCGATCGACCGGGTCACCACCTCGGGGATCGCCATCGTGTCGGTCGCCGAGCTGCGGGAAACGACACCCGACTGGATGGAGCGCCTGCACCGGCTCTACGGGTCCGTCGAGGTGGACGTTCCCTCGCCGCTCACCATCCATCCGGTTCCGATCGATGAGTTCGAGCGGCGCAACCTGGGCCGCAAGCTGATCGCCGAGGGCTTCCTCGTCGCGCTCGACAACGGTGAGTTCGTCGGCCTCACCGAGCCGCAGCGGGTCGAGGGCGAGCCCAGCGTGGTCGCCCAGGACCTGACCGGAGTGGCCAGGGCAGCGCGGGGCAGGGGCATTGCCACCGCCCTCAAGGCCGCCGCCGCGACCTGGGCGAAG
>CAZCBO010000228.1:0-4598 GCA_964496825.1 uncultured Acidimicrobiaceae bacterium | reverse complement strand
TGACTCGGCCCCTCGCCATCAAGACCACCGGACTCACCAAGATCTACGGCGAAGGCGAGACCGAGGTTCGTGCCCTCGACGACGTCGACCTCGAGGTCCCCTACGGCGAGTTCGTGGTGATCCTCGGTCCCAGCGGTTCGGGCAAGACTTCGCTCCTCAACCAGGTCGGCGCTCTCGAGGAGCCCACGTCGGGCAGCGTTGTCGCCGGTGGGGTCGAGCTCGCCGGGCTCGATGAGACGGGACGGACGGATCACCGGCTCAACTCGGTGGGGTTCGTCTTCCAGTTCTACAACCTCGTCCCCACGCTCACCGCCGCCGAGAACGTCGCGCTCCTCGCCGAGCTGACCGACGGCAATCCCGAACAGCGCACCGCCACCGTGCTCGACCAGGTAGGGCTCACCGGGCGGGCCGACCACTTCCCCGGCCAGCTGTCCGGGGGTGAGCAACAGCGGGTGTCGATCGCCAGGGGCCTGGTGAAGAGCCCGCCGCTGATGCTGTGCGACGAGCCCACCGGGTCGCTCGACACCGATACCGGGCGCCAGATCCTCCAGCTGCTGCGCGATGTCGCCTCGGACCCACAGCGCAGCGTCCTCACCGTCACCCACAACTCGGTGATCGCCGAGATGGCGGACCGAGTGATCGAGCTGCGCGACGGGAAGGTCGTGGGAGCGCACGTCAACCCCTCCCCCGCCTCGCCGTCGGAGCTCAGCTGGTGAGTACGCTCAACACCAAGCGCCGCCGCGACTTCGCCAGACAGCGCTGGCAGTTCCTGGCGGTGTTGGTGACGATCACCCTCGGCGTGATGATGTTCGCCGCCAGCTTCGACGCCTACCGCAACCTCGAGGCGTCCTACACCGGCACCTACGAACGGCTCGCCCTCGCCGACGTCACCGTGACCGGCGGCGCGACCGGCCTCGACGCCACGATCGCCGCCATCCCTGGGGTCGCGACCGTCGAGGAACGCACCCAGCTGGACCCGCCGATGCGGGTCGACGGCGACGTCTTTCTGGGAAGAGTGGTGACGATGCCCGCCGACGAGCAGCCGGCGATCAACCGCCTCGATGTGATCGAGGGCGTCTACTTGACCTCGTCCCAGCCCGGCGGGGTCGTCGTGGAGACCCACATGGCGGAGGCCTTCGACCTGGCCGTGGGCGACCAGGTGGAGATCCTCGCCGGGAACACACCGATTCCGGTCGAGGTCGTCGGCATCGCCGTGTCCCCCGAGTACCTGTGGGCGGCCCGCAGTCGTCAGGACGTGTTTCCCATGCCCGGCACCTTCGGGGTCGTGTTCGTCGCCGAGGAGACGTTCAACGCTCTGGTTCCTGCGATGGCGGCGAACCAGATCCTCGCCCGCTACGAGCCCGATGCCGACACCGCGGCCACCGATGCCGCGGTCAGATCCGCCGCCGGTGGCGCCGAGGTCGTGACCCTGGCCGATCAGCCGTCCAACGCGGCCTTGAGCCTCGACCTGCAGGGGTTCGAGCAGATGTCCGTCGCCTTCCCGGTGCTCTTCCTGCTGGCCGCGGGGATGGCGGCGCTGATCCTGCTCACCCGGCTCGTCTACGCCCAGCGCTCCCAGATCGGCACCCTCATGGCCTCGGGGATGAGCAGGGGCGCCCTGTCGAGGCACTACCTGTCGTACGGCCTCATCCTGGGAACGGCGGGGGCCGTGATCGGCGTCGTGCTCGGCGTCGCCGCCGGGTGGGGTATCACCGGGATCTACACCGCCGAGCTCGGCATCCCCGACACGATCCGCGAACTTCGCTTGATCACCCCGGTGGTGGGCCTGGTCTTCGGGATCGCCACCGGCACCATCGCCGCCCTCGCCCCTGCCCGCGCCGCCTCACGGCTCGCTCCCGCCGAGGCCATGCGGGGCGAGGTCCCCGCCGCCGCCGGACGGATCAGTGTCCTGGAGCGGGCGATTCCTCCGCTGCGAGAGCTCCCGGCGCGCTGGCTGATGGTGCTGCGGGGCGTCGGACGGAACTGGCGGCGCAGCGTCTCGACCGTCATCGGGGTCGTGCTGGCGCTGGTGCTGATCCTCGCCTCCTGGGGAATGATCGACACCGTCGCCATCCTCCTCGATCGACAATTCAACGAGGTCGACCTCACCGATGCCTCGGCCGTGTTCGGGGTACCGGTGGATGAGGATCAAGTCGATGCGGTGGGGGCGGTGACCGGCGTCGCCGCCGCCGAGCCGGTGATCACCCTGGCTGCCACCGCCCTCAGCGGGGAGGCCGGCTACGGGACCCAGCTCCAGGCCTACATCGAAGGAACCCGAATGCACGGGTTCCGGGCCGAGGGCGGAACGCTCCCCGACCACGGTGTGCTCGCCGGGACCGCCCTGGCCGATGAGATCGGTGTCGCCGCCGGCGACCCGTTGACGATCACGTTCACCGGTCTCGACACCGCCATCGAGACGACCCTGGCGGGCTTCGTCGACGAGCCGATGGGGACCATGCTCTACATGGATCGCGATGCGCTGATCGACGCCCTCGGTGCGGCCGACCCTGCCGTCGACGCCGCGACGCTCGCCGACCCGACGATCACCGCCGTGGCCGCCGTCGTCGACCAGGGCGCGGACCACCAGGAGACCCTCGATCGGATCGGCCAGGTCGATGGGGTCGTCTCGGTGGTCGACAACCGGGCCCTGGCCAACCTCATCGACGACTTCATGGGGTTCTTCTACGTCTTCGTCGGGGTGATGCTGGTCTTCGGCGGGGCGATGGCGTTTGCGCTGATCTTCAACACGATCTCGGTGAACGTGGCCGAACGCTCCACCGAGTACGCCACGATGCGGGCCAACGGGTTGTCGTCGCGGTCGGTGGCGGGCCTGATCACCGGAGAGAACGTGCTGCTCACGACGATCGGGATCATTCCGGGGTTGGTCGTCGGCTACTTCGCCGCCGCCTGGTTCATGCACTCCTACACGTCAGACATCCTCCAGTTCGACCTGGAGTTGCAGCCCTGGACGCTGGCGCTGGCCGCCGCGGCGATGCTCGGGGTGGCGTTGCTCTCGGTGATCCCCGGGATCAGGACGGTCAATCGGCTCGATCTGGCCGAGGTGGTCAGGGAGCGGGCGGTGTAGCTACCAGCCCATCCCGCGCAGCAGGCGCCGCCGCTCCTTCTCCGTCTTGCCGCCCCAGATACCGAAGCGCTCCCTGGCTTCGAGGGCGTGGCCGAGGCACTGGTCGACGACGGTGCAGATCTCACAGATCGCCAGGGCGCCGCGCTCGGCGTCCTTGCTCGATCCGAAGAACAGCTCGGCATCGGCTTCGCGGCAAGCGGCGAAGACGGCCCACGGTCGTTCCTCCAGGATCGGCGCCGTCAGCGCCTCGGGGATCTCCATCGTGTCGTTGTTCATTGGTCGCCTTTCGGACAAATCACCCCTATCTGACGTCATCGGGGGCGCGATGAGTTCCCGTCGGATGGCGGTGATTCCTCCGGGTAGAATTTCCCGTCCCGGACGAGGCGAGGAAGGATACCGGCTTGCTCTACTTCGCGTACACCGCCCGCATCGAGCCTTCCAGGATGGCTGAGGTCGCCCCTGGGGCGGTCTTCGAGTTCATCGCCCACCTCCCCGATTGGGGACTCGAGTTCCCGATCGCAGGCAACGGCTGGAAGGGCGGCTTGCCATCGGTGAGCCCCAACGAAGGCGACACCGTGTGGGGTGCGGTGTACACGGTGCCGGATCGGGAGGCCGCCGCCCTCGATGCCGTCGAGGCCGAGGAGCAGCGCCGCCGCGAGGTGATCGAGGCCATCGACCGGATGGGCAGGCGCCACCAGGTCACCACCCACGTCGCCACCGGCAACGGTTCGCGGCGACGCAAGCCGGCTCAGGACTACGTGACGCTGATGCTCGAGGGCTCCCGCCACTGGGAGCTGCCCGCCGGCTGGATCATCCGGCTCGAAGACCACCTCAACGGGTAGGACGGGTCTGGCCGCGCTCAATTGGGGAGGGATCGCCCTCGGCTCGGCCGCCGGGATCTTCGCCTCGCTGGTGGCCAATGCTGCCCTGGGTGTGCTGGTCGAGCAGCCACCCGTGCTGACGATCATCATCCATCTCACCGCCACCGTCGCCGCCGGGTACATCGCCGGCCGGTTCGCTCCGCCCGACGGCGCTGCCGTCAACGGCGGGCTTGCCGGGCTGCTGATCTTCCTCTTCGTCGGCGTCGTGTCGCTACTGTCATCCAGCGGACCCAATCCGTTCGAGCTGGTGATGCTCGGCGTCGTCGCCGCGGTGCTGGGCTCGGCGGGCGGGGTGCTCGCCGACCGGCGCCGGACCGATTGACCCCTGTTGGAACACGGGTGATCCCACTACCGTTCACCCCATGAGCCCGGAAGACGGCCGCTGTGCGTCCTCGCGGACGCGTGGAGGAAAGTCCGGACTCCACAGGGCAGGATGCTGGGTAACGCCCAGGCGGGGTGACCCGACGGCAGTGCAGCAGAGAGCAGACCGCCGATGGCCTGCCGGCACGTGTCGGCAGGATCAGGCAAGGGTGAAACGGTGGTGTAAGAGACCACCAGCGGTCCGGGTGACCGGGCCGGCTCGGTAAACCCCATCCGGAGCAAGGTCGAGCAGGGACAGGGTGGCCCGCCCG
>CAZCBO010000227.1:0-4625 GCA_964496825.1 uncultured Acidimicrobiaceae bacterium | reverse complement strand
TGGGGGGGATGATCGTTCCGAAGTACTCGCGCACCAGCTCGGGATACTCCCGGACCGCGGTGTCCATGTCGCAGAAGACCACGCCCTTCTCCTCGAGGTCCTCGCGATTGCGGTGATACACAACCTCGCTCTCGTACTGCGCGGTCACCCCGGCCAGGTACTTGCGCTCGGCCTCGGGGATGCCGAGCTTCTCGTAGGTGTCCTTGATCGACTCGGGCACCATGTCCCACTCATCCGCCTGCCCCTCGGTGGGCTTGATGTAGTAGTAGATGTCGTCGAAGTCGAGGTTGGCGAGCTTTCCCCCACCCACCCAGGTCGGCACCGGCTTGCGCAGGAACCGCTGGTAGGCCTTGAGGCGGAACTCGAGCATCCACTCAGGCTCGCCCTTCATCCGCGACATGTCGCGGATGATCTGTTCGCTGAGGCCCTTCTCCGGTTTGAAGACGTAGTCCTCCTCGTCGGCCCAGCCGAGCGAGTAGGAGCCGAGGTCGATGTCAACGGTGGTCATGGCTCACGGTGTCCTTCCAACCGAGGATTTCCACTATGGGGATAGTGTCATTGTACAGCCGCCATCCCGCCAGTGACGACCCGATTCGGAGAACCGTGAAGGCGACCACACCGGAGCGGGGAACGAGTGGGAGTCGGGAAGACCGGTTTCCGCCCCGGTGGGTCGCCTCCGTGATAGATACAACGCTCCACGGGTTGATTTCGTTCCCCCTTCCGGACGCCTTCAGAAGACCTCCTCGCACCACGGTTCGGCGGCGCTGCGGAACAGGCGATCGAGCTGCCCAATGTGGTCGTGGCCCCCCGAAATCCTCCCCGCGGCGGCCATCGAGCGGGCGCTCTGCCCTCCGAGGTAGAGGGCGCCCAGCGAGTCGGTGCGCAGCTCGACGTCGGCCTCACCGTCGACGGCGACGCACTTGGCCTCCCCTCCGGTGACCGCCAGCTCGTAGACGCCGGAGGTGTCGGGACGGAAGGGATCGTCGACTCCGATGCGGATCGTGCCGTCGGCCTCGTAGCGCCGCGCCTCGAGGGCGGCGGGGACGTCCATGATCCGCACGTAGAGCGCGTCGGAGCGCTTCCGCTCCACCCGCCGGAAGTCGACCAGCTTCCACCAGAGCGGATCGTCGGTGGGAAGGTTCCAGTACTTGACCCTCGGGTAGAGATCGATGTTGGCCAGGTAGTTCCACAGGCCGGTGTGGGCGCGGTCGCTGGTGGCGATCGCCTCGATCACCCTGACCTGGCCGTTGGCCACGAAGTCGTCCCAATCCGACTTCTGGCGATAGATGGCGTACCCCTCGGCCCCCCCATCGGCCTCGTACAGGACGAATCGTTTCGCCGAGCTCCCCTCCCGCCAGTGCTCGGGGTCCCAGAGGACCTCGTACTTCCACTCGGCGGGCGATCGCGAGAGCATGCCCGGCCGCTCACGACGGACCCGCTCGTAGACCGGCGCAAAGAGCTCCTCGACCCGGTCGGGGTCGATCGACCGGACGGCACCGACCGAGTCGCCGGCGATCAAGAGCCCGTCCTTCGGGGCCTCGATCACGTCGCGGCTCGTGGCGCGACCGAACCCGAAGCGTCCGTAGATCGGGCTCTCCGACGCCCAGAGCCCGGCGAGCGGCTCGTTCCTGGCGGCGGTGTCGTCGAGGTGGTCGATCATCATCGCGGTCAGGACCCCCTGGCGCCGGTGAGTCGGCTGGACCGTGACCATGGTGGTGCCCGCCATCGGCACGGAGGCTCCGCCGGGAACGGTCACCTCGAAGGCGAAGGCCGCCAGCGTCCCGACCAGCTCGTCCCCGTCGAAGGCCGCCACCGTTCGATCGAGGGGTACCACGGCGAGGAACCGCTCGGAGTCCTTGTCCGCCTCCCTGAGGTCTTCGCCGAACCCGCGAACCAGCTTCTCCCGGAAGTCGCCGACCTCGTCCTCGGTGATCGGTCGCGTGGTGATCGCCATGGGTCGTGAGCCTAGAAAGGGCCTGCTCGCTAGGTTCGGTCGGAGCGCCGCTCCACCGAGGGGGGCACGTCGATCCCTTCGCCGAGCCGCGGGTCGGGCTCCGGCTCGCCCGGCGTCAGGGTCAGCGGAACCACGCCGGCCCAGATCGGGAGGGCATAGTCCTCCTCGTCGTCGCCGGGAGGCCCGGAGCGGGTCTTCACCGAGTACTCCTCGATCGGCACCGCGGCGATGAGGGTGCCGCGCTCCTCGGCGTCGGAGGGCAGCCGCGCCTCGGACCAGCGGCCGGGGAGGACGTGCTCGGTGATCGCCTCCATGGCCCGCAGGCGTTCGGCCCCGTCGACGGGCCGGGCCGTACCGAGCACCACCGCCGATCGATAGTTCAGCGAGTGGTGGAACACCGACCGCGCCGCGACGATCCCATCGAGGATCGTGGCGGTGACGCACACGTCGATGCCTCGCTTCATGAGGCGCAGCAGTCGGCTCGCCGGCGACCCGTGGAAGTAGATCGTGTCGTCGACGCGGGCGTGGATCGTGGGGATGACGAAGGGGTGATGGTCATCCACGAACCCGACGTGGCAGAACAGCGCCTCGTCGAGGACGGCATCGAGGGCATCGCGCTCGTAGGCCCCTCGCTCGGGGAGGCGCTTCACCCTGGTCCGCTCGGAGGTGGGCTCGGTCATGGCAGCGATGCTACGGGCGCCCGAGAATGTCGAGGAACGCATCGATGGCAGACATCGGTGTGGTGGCGTGGGCCGAGACCCGCACGTTCCGGGCGCGTGCGGACACGAAGAATCCCTCGGCGGCGAGCCGCTTCACCGTCGTGTGGGGGTCGCGACTCCGGAAGCTGACGATCCCGGCCCGTTCTGAGTCGATCCGCCGGGGAGCGATCACCTCGAAACCCAGCCTGCGCAGCCCCTCCTCGATCGCCGCGCTGCGCTCGAGGATCGCCCGCTCGATGGCGTCGATCCCTGCCAGCTCGATCGTCTCGATGGCCGCAGCCGCCGCCACCGCACCCACGGGATCAGGGGCGGTGAAGTGGAGGCGCTCGGCGGTCGCCAAGGGCGGATGCGGCGGCGGCACGTGGAAGGAGAACGACTCCTCCACCCCCCACCACCCGGTCAGCGTCGCGTCGAGACGCTCGAGAGCGCGATCCGACACCGCCATCACGCCTGCGCCGAAGCCGGCCCGCAGCCACTTCTGCCCGCCGGCGACGAGAACGTCGGCGGGGGGGAGCCCGGTGCGGATGGCGCCGAGGCCCTGGATCGCATCGACGACGAGCAACGCCGTGGCCGCCGCCTCGGCGATCGCCCCGACGTCGATCCGGAACCCGGTGTTGTAGTCGACGAGGCTCACCGACACCGCCCTGGTCTCGGCATCGATGGCTTCGGCCAGCAGCCCTGCCGTCACCCGCCCGCCCTCGGGCTCGACGAGGCGGACCTCGGGGCCGCCGGCGGCCTCGGCCCGCAGCCACGGGTAGAGGTTGGAATGGAACTCGTACGCCGGTACCACCACGTTGCCCCCGACACCGATCAAACCGAAGGCGACGTGAAACAGACCCTCGCTGGTACCGAAGACATAGGTGGCGTGGTCGGCGTCCACGCCGAGGAACCGGCCGATGGTCTCCTTGGCGCGGCTTCCCATTGGATCCAGCACCTCGCCGATCGGCACATCGGGTGCCGCGATCCCTGCCATCGCGTCGGCGACGGCATCACGCACCATCCGACTCGGCGGCCCGATCGCGGCAAAGTCGAGGTATCCGTCAGGGGAATCGAACTGATCGAGGTAGCCGGTCACACCAACCCGCGCTCCCAGACGTCGACCAGGTGCCGGTACTGCGGACTCGTCTCGGCGAGCTCCCGGTGGGTGCCGTCGGCGATGATCTGCCCGTCGTCGATCATGATCACCCGGTCGGCCCGCTCGGCCGACTTCAGCCGGTGAGCGATGACGATGGCCGTGCGACCCGCGAGCAGCACCCGCAGGGCCCCCTCGACCTCGAGTTCGGTCTCGGGATCGAGATTCGAGGTGGCCTCGTCGAGGACGATCACCGACGGGTCGGCGAGGAACGCCCTGGCCAGGGCGATCAGCTGGCGCTCACCCGCCGAGAAGCGGCCCCCGCGTTCGCGGACCTCGGTGTCGAGGCCCTCGGGCAGTGCCCGCACCCAATCGTCGATGCCCATGGCCCGCAGCACGTTCCACACGTCCTCCTCCGTGGCGTCGAGCGCCCCGTAGGCGATGTTGTCGCCCAGCGTCCCCTCGAACAGGTAGCCGTCCTGGGGAATGAGTGCGATCGCATCGACCCGCGACGATTCGGTGAGGTCCTTGAGATCGGCGCCGTCGAGGAAGACAGAGCCGGAGTCGGGATCGTAGAAGCGGAGGGCGAGCCGGGCGATCGTCGACTTCCCCGCACCGGTCTCCCCGACGACGGCGAGGCGCTGGCCGGCGGGGACCGCGAGGTCGATGCCCCGGATCACCGGGCGGTCTCCGTCGTAGCCGAAGGTCACGTCGTCGAAGGTGATCGTGCCCTGCACCGGCTGGGCGGCGTCGAAGGCGCCGGGGCGCTCCTTCACCGCCGGGTCCTCGTCGAGCAGGCCGAACAGCTTGGCGAGCGCCGCCAACGCCGACTGGAGCAGGTTGTAGACGTTGGCGAGGTTGATCAGCGGCTGGAAGAACC
>CAZCBO010000226.1:0-4771 GCA_964496825.1 uncultured Acidimicrobiaceae bacterium | reverse complement strand
CACGCAGGGCGGGATCCCGGCCATCTCCCCCGTGTCCTGCGTTCGGTACACGATCGGCGGCACACCGACCAGCTCGGTGAAGCGCGTGCTGAAGGTGCCCAGCGACGAGCAGCCCACAGCAAAGCAGACCTCGGTGACGCTGAGGTCGCCTCTGCGCAGCAGTGCCATCGCCCGCTCGATGCGCCGCGTCATCAGATAGGCGTATGGGGACTCTCCGTACGCGCGCTTGAACTGGCGGCTGAAGTGCCCGCCCGACATGTGCACGCCTCGAGCGATCTCCTCGACGTCGAGCGGCCGGGCGTACTCGCGATCGATCCGGTCGCGGGCTTGACGGAGCCACACCAGGTCACTCAGGTGCCGCGCTTCGGACTTGGTAGTCACCGCAACGATCGTGGCACGCACCGGAGTTGTTGTCTACCCGACGCCTACGCTCAGTGAGATGGTGAAAGGTCTCGTCACGAGCTGTGACGTCGCAGATCGAGCCCTCCGGCAGCGACAACCTCCCGAGACCCCGTCAATAGCCGATGTCGTGGGTACCGGGCTCGACGAGCCCGCTCTCGTAGGCGAAGACCACGGCCTGGGCCCGGTCGCGGAGGCCGAGTTTCGTGAGGATGCTCGACACATGGGACTTCACGGTGGCGGGTCCGATGAACAACTCTTCTGAGATCTCGGCGTTGCTGGAGCCGCGGGCGACGGCGATCAGGACCTCGCGCTCCCGCTCGGTGAGCCGCTCGAGGCGCCCGGCTGCTGCGGTGTCGACGGCGAGGCGCTCGGCGAACTGGCCAATGAGGCGCTTGGTGATCGAAGGAGCGAGCAACGCTCCGCCGTCGGCCACGGTTCGCACCGCCGCCACGAGCTCCTCGGGTGGGATGTCCTTGAGCACGAAGCCACTGGCACCGGCCCGCAGCGCCTGATACACGTACTCGTCGGGGTCGAACGTCGTCAGGATCAGGACCCGCACCTCCCAGTCGGCGTCCTCGATGATCGTCGACGTCGCGGCGAGCCCGTCCATCTCCGGCATCCGGATATCCATGAGGATCACATCCGGACGGTGAGCGCGAGCTGCCTCGACCGCCTCACGTCCGTTGCCGGCCTGGGCCACGACCTCGATGTCGTCCTCGTGATCGAGCACCATCGCAAACCCGCCCCGAACCAAGGCTTGATCATCGACGACGACGACCCGAATGCTCACATCGCCTCATCCCGGATCGGCAAGTGGGCCACGACTTGGAATCCTCCGGCCGGCCCCGGACCGGCGTCGAGGCTTCCGCCCAGCAGCTGGGCCCGCTCCCGCATGCCGACGATGCCGTGACCCGATCCGGGCACGGTGGTCGCCTTGCGGCCGTCGTTGAGCACCTCGATGATCATCCCAGCGTCCTCCCGAGTGAGCCGCACCTCGGCTCGCGAGCCGGGTCCGGCGTGCTTCAGCACGTTGGTCAGTGCCTCCTGGACGATGCGATAGGCGGAGAGCTCGACCGCCGCCGGTAGGTCGTCGCCGAGCCCGTCGCACTCGAGCGACACGAGCAGACCCGCCTCCTCGAACTGATCCGCGAGCGCGGGGAGGTCGCCGATCCCGGGCTGCGGTCCGAGATCGCGGGCGTCGGCGTCGGGTCGGAGCACACCGAGCAGGTGTCGTAGCTCGCCGAGAGCCTCGCGGCCGGCTGCTTCGACCGCCTCCATGGCCTGGTATGCCGCTTCCGGGTCGTCGGCGGCGACGGTCTTGGCGGCTCCGGCCTGCACCGTCATCAGGGTCACCTGATGGGCAACGACATCGTGCAGCTCGCGGGCGATCCTGGTGCGCTCCTCGGCGATCGTCCGCCGAGCCTCGGCCGCTCGCTCCCGCTCGAGTTGGGCGGCTCGCTCGCCGCGGAACCTGACCCGTCGGCCCACGTACCAGGTTCCGAACAGGAAGACCATGCCGAAGGCGAGGTTGGCGAGCAGGTCGTCGCCGCTGGTGAGCGTCGTGACCGCCATCACCGCCAGCGCGCCACCCAGCCCGAGGTAGCTCCAGCGGTCGTCCTCGACGTAGCGTCCCACGCTGTAGAGGGCGACCAGCATGGCGAAGCCGATCATCTCCGAATAGTCGAAAGCGGCCGCAACGGCGACGGCGCCCAGCGTGACCGCGAGCACGATCAGCGGCCGCGATCGCCGCCAGAGCAGGGCGCCACAGGCCACCGCGCTCACGACGATCACGCCGATCGCGAGATCCCCCAACGATCGGAGCACCAGGTCCTGGTTCGGTTCCTCGGACTCGACGAGCACGGCGACGAGGAAGATCACAACAGCGAGAACGGCGTCTGCAGCGCGTGGCCAACGCGTGAATGGACCGCGCAGCGACAGCGGTGCGCTGCTCGGCGATGTCCCTGTTGTCACCGTGCTCATGCGTGCACGGTACGCCATCGTGCCCGCCGCAGTCATCCCCCACGAGGAGGATGCGGCCCTCCTACCCGGGGTGGAGGGTGGCCCTCTCACGGAGCCGGCAGATCCCTCGCACGGTGGACTCATCGATCGATCCCGGGCCCGATGACCGCAAGGGGTCCCTGGCATACCTTCGCTTCGAACCGATTCAGGCGCTCACAGAGCACTCAGAGAGGAGGAGCCATGAATCAGGGAAGCGAACGACCCAGGACCACACAGTTCTTCGAATGGACCGGCCGCAACGTCCGAGCGATCGCCGCAGCCACCGTGCTGGTGGCGCTGACGCTCGGTGGCCTGTTTACGGTGATCGCCGATACCAGCGAGCCCACGTTCGACCCCAAGGGACAGATCTACACGCTCCAGGAGCGGGCGGACGCCACCTTGGCCAGCGAGTCGACGATCGCCGATGCCACGTTTCTCGTCGAGGCCGCCGGCGGAGGTGACGTGCTCACCGCGGCCGCCCTCAGGGAGTGGCACGAAGCGTCGGACCGCGTGCGAACGGCTCACGCCGACCATCTCGTCGCCCGCTTCGACAACGAGCTCGGTGCGTCGATCCCCGGCGTGATCTCGATCGCAGACGTGGTCGACGCCACGCTGCCCAACGGGCTCGCCGCAGCGACCGACGCCGAGGTCAAGGCCGCGCTCGATGCGCTCCTCAGCGAAGGTTCGCCGGCCTCCGACTTCCGCTTCACGTTGTCGGAACAGGCGACCGCTACCGGCGGAGGGAATGGGACCGCGGTCTGGACCGCCCCGGCCTTCACGACGGCGGTGGTGTACGACACGGCAGGATTCGAGAACGAGGCCGCCACTGAGGTGTGGCTGCGGTCGGTGCAGGAGGAGTTCCGAACCGGCGCCACAGCCACCGACTCGATCGGCGTGGCGATCGACATCGAGACCACCTTCGAGGAAGCCGCCGGCGCATCGGCACCGTTCATCTTCCTGGCCGTCTCCCTCATCGTCCTGCTGATCGCCGTTGTCCACCGGTCCTTCTGGTCCGCAGCGCTGGTCGCGTCCGGGCTCGGCGTGACGATGCTCATCTACAACGGCGTCGCCGCCGCGGTCGGTCTGAAGATGGGGTCGATGCTGATCTCCTTCCTGCTGCCGATCGCGCTGATCAGCTTCGGTGTCGACTTCTACATCCACGGCACCGGGCGGGTTCGCGAGTTCCAGCTCGAGGGCCTCGATCGCAAGTCCGCCTACCCGGCGGGGATGACCGCGGTCTTCACCGCGATGTTGCTCGCCGTGTCGACGTCGGTCGCCGCCTTCTTCGCCAACGCCTTCTCGGGCACCGAGGCGATTTTCGAGTTCGGTCTCGCCGCCGCGATCGGGCTGATCGTCGCCTATGCCGTGCTCGGCATCATCTCCCCGCGCGTCCTGGTCGCGATCGAGGCGACGGTTGGACCCAACAAGGTCAAGGGCCGGGTGCGCTGGGCGTATCGGGCGCTGTTGCTGCCCACGGCCATCGTGGCCGGCCTCGCCGTGACGCTGGCCGCCATCCAGCCGACCACCGGTACGGCTGCCCTCGTAGTGATGTTGCTCGTCGTCGTGGCGATCCCGCTGGCGCTCACCCGCCGGAGGAACCGCAGGGCCGCCGAGGCCGGACACCCGGTCGATGCGACGGTCCGCGGGTCGGCGCACGGCCTGGCCACCGCAGGCATGGTCGTTCACGGTGTGGCCAAGTGGCGGCACCTGGCGCTCCCGGTGGCGCTCGGTCTCGGTGCGCTTGGCATCGTGGCCGCGCTGCAGGTCGGTTCGGGCTTCGAGGTGACGGACTTCCTGTCGTCCCGCACCGACTTCGCCCAGTCGATCGAGCGGGTTGGTGCGCACTTCCCCTCCGCCGGCGACGGCGAGGGAATGGTGTACATCGAAGGGAATCTGACCGACCCGGCCAATCTGGCCGCCATCGACGCCGCCGTGGAGCGGCTCGACGCCGGCGGGGCCGACTTCGGCCGCAACGGCGGCGGTGAGCTCCTGGTGGGCATGACCGCCGTCGACGCCGTCCGGCTGGTGATGACCACGCCGACGGCCGTGGAGGCAGTCAGCGCATTCACCGGGACGTCCCTGAGCGACGACGACGGCAACCGGCTTCCCGATACCGGGGCCCAGGTGCAGGCCGTCTATGACCACATCGCCGCTAACGGCATCGTTTCCAGCGAGGGCGAGGTCCTGCTCGCCGCCGAGGACGTGCCCACGGTCGTCGCACCCATCGACGGGGGCGTGCAGGCAACAGCGATCAGGGTGACGGTTTCGAGCTTCGCCGATGCCGACGTCATCCAACCGGCCTGGGATGCGCTCGAGTTTCTCCAGCTTTACGGCAGGACTGTCGTAGCGCACAGAAAAGTAATCAGCATCT
>CAZCBO010000225.1:1862-4778 GCA_964496825.1 uncultured Acidimicrobiaceae bacterium | reverse complement strand
GCGCCAGGCGCGGCTGCGAACCCAGGGCTCGGGACCGCGCCAGGCGCGGCTGCGAGCCCAGGGTTCGCGTACACGGTGCCTCCAGCCCACAAGGCGTAGGTCAGATCTGCCCCGTCTCGGTGGTGGTGGCGGCCCGCTCGGCATAGGCAGGGTCGTCGTAGCGGGCCGGGTCGAAGGCGGCGGCGTAGGCCGGAAGGGCCCCGCCGGTGACGTGGAGCGCCGCCAGCTCGCCTGCGGCGCAGGCGGCCATGACCCCGTAACCGGACAGGGCACCGCAGACGAACGACCCGTCGGGCCCGGACCTTCCGATCAATGGCAGATTCTCCACCGTCTTGGTGTAGTACCCGCCATCCACCACCGACTCGGGCGGCTCGTCGAGGTAGTCCCCGACGGCCGGGATCATCGTCGTCAGGCCGCGCAGCACGGTCGCGGCGTACAGCGGGTCGATCGGAAGCGGCCACTCCGGCTCCCGCACGTCGCGTTGGTACTCCCAGAGGGCGAGCACCCAATCCGAGTCGGGCCCACCCTCGGGCCGGCAATGACACCCGGACGGCATCTCGTCGAGCAGGTCGGTCCGACCCTCCCGGACGCACAACGTGCGCTCCTCGTCGCTCAGATCGAGGTGCTGGGGGTCAGCCCAGATCAGCATGGGCGCATGGCGGGGTACGGCCTGCCGAGTGTCCCGAAACGCCACCTTGAGGTGCACCTCGTTGTGAACGGGAAGGTCGGCGCCCGCCAGTGCGCCGACCCCGGCGAGCATTGGCCCGGCGGCGTTGACGACCGTGCTGGTGGCGATCCTCGTTCCGTCATCGAGGCGGACCGCGGCGACGCTCCCGCGCTCCCGGTCGATGCCGACGATCCGGCCGCGCCTGCGGGTCAGTCCCCGCCCCGTCGCCTCCTCCAACATCCAGGCGCCCAGCTGCTGTGCGCTGAACCACCCTGCCCTCCTGACGTGGATCGCACCGGTTGCGGCGTCGCTGAGATAGGGGAAGTGCTCTTCCAGCGGTGCCGGATCGATGAACACGTCCGCACCGACGGGCTGGTTCTCCCATCCCTCGGGTTGGAGGGGTGAGTACGGCGGGTCGGCACCGTCACCCCGGTGCACCCGGACCGGACCCGCGCCGGTCCCGGCATCGGCCGCGGTCCCCGTGACGTAGAGGTAGCCGCGCCGGCTCAAGTTGAAGGCATCGTCGCTCGCAACGGCGAGGTCCTCGAGCAGGTCGATCGAGCGATCCATGAACGCCACCATCGCCGGGTGGGGCCACCAGTTGCGGTAGCACTCGGTCGACTTGTCGCTGGTGAGCGTGAGCGGCGGCAAGGGATCACACACCACCACACCGTCGACCCCCAGCTCGCTGAGGAAGTAGGCGGTGCTGACCCCGGCGATCCCCGCACCACAGACAACGACACTCGCCGATGTCATCGTCTACAGCTCGTAGCGCATCATCGGTTTGTGCGGTGCCTTCCGCTGGACCTCTTCGAATCCCAACCGGAGGAAGGTCGATGCGACTCCGGTATAGATCGACATCGGATCCTCGCTGCTCTCGGTCTCCCACGGGTAGGCCTCGAGGAAACCCGCCCCATGATCGGCGGCGAACGTCATGGCGGCCTTCGTGAGGCTTTCGGTGAGGCCCCGGCCACGGTGCTCTTTGCGGACGACGAAGCAGGGCAGCGACCACACCCCTTCGATGTCGAGATCCGTCCGAAAGTGTGTCGAGCTCCTCAGCCCGGGCAGCGTGGACCGGGGGACGACCCGAGCCCAGGCAACCGGTTCACCATCGTCGTAGGCGATCAGACCAGGAGGTGCTCCCGTCGTCACGAGATCCCGCATCAGGGACTTGTTGACGGCGGTACTCCCTCCCTTGGCGTTGTCCCTCCACTCCCGGGTGGTCGGCGTCGTCCAGTACATGCACCAACAGCCGCTGATCCCACCCTCTCCAAGCACCGCGACCAGGTCGTCGAATCGTTCGGGAGTCAGCGGCTCGATGGTGAAGCCGTCGATCTCCATCGCTAGAAATCGCGCAGGACGTCGAGGTTTTCGTACTTGGGCTCGCCGTCGATGAGCTCCAACAGGCGGCCGGACCACTCCTGGGACTCGGGCCGCTTGTTGTTGGCCTCTGCTGATTTCCACGAATCGAAGTCTGCTTGGAGGACGTAGCGGCCGGGCTTGTCACGGAACCGGAGCAGCCGGCCCCCGAGGAAGCCGGTCCCCTCGGCGGCACCGGCGATTCGCCACTCGTCGAGCAGCGCGGCGACGGCGCTCTCGTCGGGGGCGTAGAAGACGATGTGTTGGGTGAACTGCATGAGCGACCTCCTCGTGTCTCGACGCCACCCTACGCCCTCGCCGCACCCCCTCGACCGGGGGCAATCATCAGGATTGACGATGGAACCCGCACCTCGGGTGAGAGAATGCGTCGAGGCCCTCGGACGCGTGCGCCGGTGCTGGGTGGACCGGGACGACCCCGAGAGCGGGGTCTGGAGTGGTGAGACGATGGGGAGGCATTCGATGATCAGGGGGATTCCGCGCCACGCGTTCGTCCCGATCGGTGTGGTCGTGGCACTGCTGCTCGCAATCCTGTTTGTCGGGGCGGCCGGAGCCGTCGCGCAAGAGTCGACCCTCAACCAGGTCGAGGACTGGTGCGACACCGGCATCAAGATCGACCCCGTCAATTCGCCATCGTTCACGGTGCCGCCACCACCGGAGGGATCGACTTGGACGTTGCTCGTGTTGAAGGCGGGCCCGGACAACGAGACGTTCGCTGATCCGGTTCCCGGGCAGTCGTACACCCCGAGCAACGGACATGACGTGTCACATGTGATTCTCTGCTCCGAGGTGATCCAAACGACGACGACTGCGGCGCCGACGACGACTGCGGCGCCGACGACGACTGCGGCGCCGACGACGACTGCGGCGCC
>CAZCBO010000225.1:0-1762 GCA_964496825.1 uncultured Acidimicrobiaceae bacterium | reverse complement strand
GACGACGACTGCGGCGGCGACGACGACTGCGGCCCCGGCGACGACTGCGGCGCCGACGACGACCTCTGCGCAACAGTCGACGTCCACGACCGCTGGAGCAACGGGAGAGACCGTTCCGCCTCCGGAAGGGGGAGTCAGCGCCGGCGGCGGATTCTTCGGCGCGATCCCAATCGGCGACGAGCCCGCCCTCGTCGTCCTCATCGCCGGAGCTCTGGCGCTGCTCGTGGGACTCACCCTCTACGCGCTGAGACGGGCCCGCTCCGAATAGAGATCCATCTTGACGGGGCGCGACGGCTCCGTATGATGGTTGGGTGATGGATCGCTATCGCATGACCGGCTGCGCCTGCTGCTGCTGCTGTGCTCAGAACAGCGTGCGGGTGGTCGACGCGTAGCGAATCCCACAAGAGGAATCCGATCTCAAACCCGCACGGACAACCCGGGCGGGTTTTCTCATGGAAGGAAAGGGATGGCGATCGAACTCTCCAAGGCGACGAGGCTGGGAAAGAGCCAGACACTGCGTCGCTACGAGGACATCAGAGAGTTGCTGCCCGATGTCGACAACCCGACGCCGCTCGTGGCGGTCAACCATGTGCTGCCACAACCCGGGCTCGAGCTGTATCTCAAACTCGAGTGGCTGAACCCGTTCGGCTCGATCAAGGACCGCACCGCCGCGGCGATGCTCGCCGGCCTCCAGGAGCGGGGGGAGCTGGACGGGAACGACCTCGTCGAACCGTCATCGGGCAACACCGGCATCGCACTCGCCGCCCTGGCGGCCCTCTCGGGTGCCGAACTGATCATCACCATTCCGGACGGCGTCCCCGAAGAGAAGAAGATCCTGCTGCGGATGCTGGGTGCGGAGATCTGGCCGACCCCGGACGAGCTCTGCCCCGTCGACCACCCGAGCGACGGTGCGATCGCCCTGGCGAGAGCCATCGCCGGAAGCGCTACCAGCCCGAGCGGACGACGGTACGTCATGCCGGACCAGTACCAGAACGAAGACAACGTCCGCGCCCACTATGAGACCACGGGTCCGGAGATCTGGCACCAGACCGAGGGCAGGCTCCGTTACTTCTTCGCAGGCTTCGGCACCAGCGGCACCATCACCGGGGTCGGTCGCTACCTGAAGGAGCGGGATCCCACGATCGAGATCGTGGCGATCGAACCGCAGCCGGGCCACCGTCTCCCCGGAATGAAGAACTTCGAGGAGGCACGCCAGCCCGCGATCCTGGACTGGGATGTCATCGATCACGTCATCAGGGTCGACGACGAGGCGGCCTACGAGACGACCAAGCGGCTCTTCCGCGAGGAAGGGCTGATCGTGGGGCCGACGACGGGTGCGATTGTCCACGCCGCAATCGAGTTCGGCGCCGATCACCGGGGCATCGCCGTTGGCGTGTCTCCGGACGGCGGTCACAAGTACGCCAGCTACTTCCGGGAGATCCTCGGCGACGAAGGTCTGCCCAAACCCTGAAAAGGAGGCACTCATGGTTCAGCAGATCGACAGGACCCTCGATACGACCGGGCTGCTCTGTCCGCTGCCCGTCTACAAGGCCAGCATCGTGCTCAAGGAGCTCGAGCCCGGCCAGGTACTCCGGGTCATCGCCACCGACCCCGGCTCGCTCAGCGACTTTCCCGCCCTCGCCCGCCAGACCGGCAACACCTTGCTCTCCTCGGAGGACCACGGCGACACCCAGGTGTTCCTGCTACAGAAAGGAAAGCCATGACTGATCCGATCCTGAGGCCGGTGGAGGATGAGGCGCCG
>CAZCBO010000224.1:0-4792 GCA_964496825.1 uncultured Acidimicrobiaceae bacterium | reverse complement strand
CCAGTGTCGTCGGCGTGGTCGGGACCGTCGCCGGGGACGACACCGTCCTCGTGGTCGGCGCCCCCGACACCGAGGGTGAGGACATCGCCGCCCGGCTCGAAACGGCAGGAGGACCCATATGAAACGTGTGATGCTCGCCTACTCAGGTGGCCTGGACACCTCGGTGATCGTGCCCTGGCTCCAGGAGAACTACGGCGCCGACGTCATCACCTACACCGCAGACGTCGGTCAGGGTGAGGAGGTCGCGGAGGCCCGGGACAAGGCCCTCGCCACCGGCGCCGTCGAGGCCGTCGTCGACGACCTCCGCGCCGAGTTCGTCGAGCACTACGTCTTCCCGGCGCTTCGCGCCAACGCCGTGTACGAGGGGTACTACCTGCTGGGGACGTCGCTGGCCCGACCGGTGATCACCGCAGGGTTGGTCGCCGCCGCCGCCGAGGCGGGAGCCGACGCCATCGCCCACGGCGCCACCGGAAAGGGCAACGACCAGGTGCGCTTCGAGCTGTCCGCCTATGCGCTGCAGCCCGATGTCCAGGTGATCGCCCCGTGGCGGGAGTGGGACCTCCAGGGCCGCGCCGACCTCGTCGCCTACGCCGCCGGGCGCGGCATCCCGGTTCCGGTCACCCAGGAGAAGCCGTTCTCGATGGACGCCAACGTGCTCCACATCTCCTACGAGGGCGGAGTGCTCGAGGACCCGTGGGCGCCCCCGCCGCCCGGCATGTTCCGCATGACAACCGACCCCGAGGACGCACCCGACGAGCCCACGGAGGTCACCGTCGCCTTCGAATCCGGAGTGCCGGTTGCCCTCGACGGCCTCGAGCTCGACCCCCCCCCCCTGCTCGAGCGGCTCAACGAGATCGGAGGACGCCACGGCGTCGGCCGGGTCGACATCGTCGAGAACCGGTTCATCGGGATGAAGAGCCGCGGCGTCTACGAGACGCCGGGCGGCACGATCCTCCATCACGCCCACAAGGCCGTCGAGTCGCTGACACTCGACCGTGAGGTGGTCCACCTGCGCGACGAGCTGGTCCCCCGCTATGCCGAGATGGTCTACAACGGGTTCTGGTTCTCCCCCGAGCGCGAGGCGCTCCAGGCGTTCATGGACCGCATCCAGGACCGCGTCAACGGTGAGGCGAGGCTCAAGCTGTACAAGGGCGGGTTGTTGGTGGTCGGTCGGCGCTCCGACCTCCACGACCTCTACGACGCGGCGACCGTCACCTTCGAGGCCGACGACGTCTACCAACAGGCCGACGCCGGCGGGTTCATCCGGCTCAACGCCCTCCGGCTCCGTCGCCTTGCCGAAGCGAGGATCGGGGAGGGTGAATGACCCTATGGGGTGGTCGGTTCGACGACCCGCTCGACCCCGCTGCGTTCGACTACACGACCGATCCGATCGACCGCCGCCTCCTGCTCGCCGACCTCACCGGCTCGCTATCCCACGTACGCGGGCTGGAGGCGGCGGCGATCCTCACAACCGACGAGGCCGCGACGCTCGTCGACGGGCTCGAAGCGCTCCGACAGGAAGCCGTCGAGGACGCCTTCGCCTTCGCCCCCGATGACGAGGACGTCCACAGCGCGGTGGAGCGCCGCCTGGTTGAGCTCGTCGGCGACGTCGCCAAGAAAGTCCACACCGGCCGCAGCCGCAACGATCAGGTCGCCCTCGACCTGCGTCTGTACCTCCGGGCGGCCGGCGCCGACCGGATCGCCGAGATCGAGCGGCTGATTGGTGTTCTCGCCGACCGTGCCGAGGAGACCGCCGACGTCGTGGTCCCCTCCTACACCCACCTCCAGCAGGCCCAGCCGGTATCGCTGGGGCATCCGCTGCTCGCCTATGCCTGGATGCTGCTGCGCGACCGTGACCGCCTCGCCGACGCCGCGACGCGGATCGCCGTCTCACCCCTCGGCGCCGCAGCGGGAGGCGGCAGCACGCTCCCCCTGCGCCCCGACGTGGTGGCGACCGAAGCCGGCATGGACGGGCATTTCACCAACTCGCTCGATGCGGTGGCAAGCCGCGACTTCGTAGCCGAGTACACGTTTGCCTGCGCCCAGCTGATGACCCACCTCTCCCGGCTCGCCGAGGACCTGGTCGTGTGGGCGAGCAGCGAGTTCGGGTGGATCACGCTGCCCGACTCCCACGCCACCGGCTCCTCCGCATTGCCGCACAAGAGGAATCCGGACATCGCCGAGCTGGTCCGGGCCCGGGCGGCCGCCGTGCTCGGCGATCTCGCCACCGTCCTCGCGATGCAGAAGGGGCTGCCCCTCTCCTACAACCGCGACCTCCAGGAGGACAAGCGCGCCGTCTTCCACGCCGACGACACCGCGGCAGCGGCGCTGAGGGTGCTCGCCGACCTGTTGGCGGTGATCGTGTTCCACCCGCCCGAGCCACGCGCCGAGACCGTTGCCATGATGCTGGCCGAGCGCCTCGTGGCACGCGGGGTGCCGTTCCGGGAGGCCCATCTGCAGGTTGGCGTGATGCTCAGCCGCCTCGATGCCGCCGGTCGCACCCTCGCCGACGCCACGGATCGGGACCTGGAGGGCACCGCGATCACCGTCGCCGACCTCGGGCCGGCGGATCCGGCGGGAGCGGCCAGGAGTCTGCAGAGCCCGGGGAGCGGAAGCCCGCACAGCGTCCTCGGTCAGGTTGCGGACCTGCGGCGCCGTATCGACGGTCGGGCGGATTAGCCGATGGCCGGCCGGTGGGCGGGGCGGGCCGCCTCGTAGGCGGCGATCTCGTCGTCGGATTGCAGGGTGATGTCGATCTGATCCCAGCCGTTGAGCAACCGCTCCTTGACGTGGGGATCGATGTCGAAGCTCGCCGTGAACTCGCCCGAGGTGACCTGCTGGGCGGGAAGGTCGATCCGGACCCGGTTGGCCGGGTCGGCGGCCAACTCGGTGAAACGTTCCAGGTCCTCGTCGGCGAGGACCACCGGCAGCAGCCCGTTCTGGTAGCAGTTGTTCTCCAGGATCGGCCCGAACGACGAGGACAGGAGGGCGTCGAAACCGGCGTCGGCGAGCGACCACACCGCATGCTCCCGGGATGAACCCGACCCGAAGTTCGGTCCGGCGACGAGCACGCTTGCCAGGGCGTACTCGGGCCTGTTGAGCACGAAATCGGGGTTGCGCTCTCCCTCGTCGTCGTAGGCCCAGTTGTAGAAGAGGTTGGGCCCGAGGCCGGTGCGGGTGACGGTCTTGAGGAACTGCTTCGGGATGATCTGGTCGGTGTCGATGTTGGCGCGGGGCAGCGGCGCCATCTGACCCTCGATCACGGTGACCCCCTTCATCCCCACTCCCTGACATCGACGAAGTGGCCGGCGAGCGCGGCGGCGACCGCCATCTGCGGGCTCACCAGGTGGGTCCTCCCCCCGCGGCCCTGCCTGCCCTCGAAGTTTCGGTTGGAGGTCGAGGCACACCGCTCCCCCGGGGCCAGCACGTCCTCGTTCATGGCGAGGCACATCGAGCACCCCGCGTCGCGCCACTCGAAGCCGGCCTCCTGGTAGATGCGGTCGAGGCCCTCTTCCTCCGCCTGCAGCTTCACCAGACCGGAGCCGGGGACGATCATCGCCTGCACGTCCGGGTGGACTTTCCTGCCCTGGATGACCTCGACCCCGGCGCGCAGGTCCTCGATCCTGGCGTTGGTGCACGAGCCGAAGAAGACCCGCTCGATCGGGACCTCGGTCATCGCCGTGCCCGGCTCGAGATCCATGTACTCGAGTGCCCGGATCGCGCTATCACGCTCCAGAGGGTCCTCGAAGCTGTCGGGAGAGGGCACGCGGCCGGTGACGTCGACGACCTGTGAGGGGTTCGTCCCCCAGGACACGAACGGCACGAGATCGGCAGCGCGCATCTCGACCTCCCGGTCGAAAACGGCACCGTCGTCCGTCGGCAGGCTCTCCCAGTACTCGAGAGCCTCCTGCCACAGGGCGCCCTTCGGTGCGTACTCCCTGCCCTCGAGGTAGGTGTAGGTGGTCTCGTCGGGGGCGATCAACCCGGCCTTGGCCCCGGCCTCGATCGACATGTTGCACACCGTCATCCGGCCCTCCATCGAGAGGCTCTCGACGGCGCTGCCGCGGTACTCGATGGCGGTCTCGTACCCTCCGTTGACCCCGATCTCCTTGATGATGCCGAGAATGAGGTCCTTGGCGGTCACGCCAAAGGGCAGGTCGCCGTCGACGGTGATCGCCAGGCTGCCCGGCTTGGTGCGAGGCAGCGTCTGCGTCGCCAGCACGTGTTCGACCTCTGAGGTGCCGATGCCGATGGCCAGCGCGCCGAAGGCGCCGTGGGTCGAGGTGTGGGAATCGCCGCAGACGATGAACATACCTGGCTGGGTCAGGCCGTGCTCGGGACCGATGATGTGGACGATGCCCTGACGGACGTCGTCGACCCCGAAGTACAGGATCCCGTGCTCGGCGCAATTCCGCTCGATCGCATCCGCCTGCTGCCTGGAGAGCGGATCGGCGATGCCGAGCTCACGGCCGACGGTTGGAATGCCGTGGTCGACGGTGGCGACGCTGAGGTCGGGCCTCCGCACCCGGCGCCCCGAGAGCGCCAGCCCTTCGAAGGCCTGAGGTGACGTCACCTCATGGATGAGGTGCATGTCGACGTAGAGCAGGTCGGGCTCGCCGGGAGCGCGGTGCACGACGTGCTCGTCCCAGACCTTGTCGAACAGCGTCGCCTGCTCGCTCATGAGGCGGCGCAGCTTAGGGAGCAGCTGGTTCCTGAACCGACGGCAATCACGTCCCCGTGACCATGGTTCCGATGCCCTCGTCGGTGAAGAGCTCGACGAGCAGGGCATGGG
>CAZCBO010000223.1:0-4804 GCA_964496825.1 uncultured Acidimicrobiaceae bacterium | reverse complement strand
GTCGAGATGCGCCTCTACGCCTCGATCAAGTTCTTCCTGTTCACCCTTGCCGGCTCGGCGTTCATGCTCCTCGGGTTCCTCGCCCTCTACTTCGAGTCGGGCAACGCATCCGGCACCCGCACCTTCGACATCCTCGAGCTGACCGCGCTCGGGACCGCCGGCGTCTTCGTCGGGCCGTTCGCCTTCTGGGTATTTGCAGCCCTCTTCGCCGGGTTCGCCGGCAAGGTGCCGCTGTGGCCGATCCACACCTGGCTCCCCGACGCCCACACCGCGGCCCCGACCATCGGGTCGGTGATCCTGGCGGCGATCCTGCTGAAGTTGGGCACCTACGGCTTCGTCAGGATCGCGATCCCGATCCTGCCCCAGGAATCGGAGAACTGGGCTTGGTTCATCGGGCTCCTCGCCGTGATCGGCATCATCTACGGATCGCTGGCCTGTCTCGCCCAGACCGACGTGAAGCGGCTGATCGCGTACTCGTCGGTGGGCCACATGGGGTTCGTGATGCTCGGCATCGCCACCCTGAGCGTGATCGGCTTCAACGCCGCCATCATCGGGATGGTCGCCCACGGCCTCATCACGGGCCTCCTCTTCTTCCTGGCCGGCTCGATGTCGCACCGATACCACACGCGGGACATGCGCGAGCTCGGCGGTCAGATGCAGCTGTTACCGCAGATGGGCGTGCTGCTCGGCTTCGCCGCCATGGCGTCGCTCGGGCTTCCCGGGCTGGCGGGGTTCTGGGGCGAGTTCATGTCGATGCTGAGCTCGTTCAACCCGCTGCCGGCGCTCGACGACACGGTCTTCCGCACCTTCATGATCGTGGCCGCCGTCGGCACCGTGCTGACCGCCGGATACATGCTGTGGATGCTGCGCAGCGTCAACTTCGGTGAGCCCCCGGCGAAGTGGCTGAATCCCGGCGAGCTCGAGGACGTCGACACGATCGAGTGGATCGCCTGGGCGCCGCTGGTGGTGGGCATCCTCGCCATCGGCATCTTCCCGAAGATCGTCTTCGGCGCCACCGACGATGCCGTGATCAACCTCATCACCAGAGCGTTCGGAGGCTGATGCGGTGATCGACTACCACGCGATCCTCCCCGAGATCATCCTGGCGGTGACGGTCCTCGCCGTCCTCGCCACCGATCTCGTGACGAAGGAGAAGTACTACGCGGCGGTAGTCGGGATGGCTGGAATCTTCCTGGCGATGATCCCGCTGCTCACGCTCGCCTTCTGCGACGACCTGGCCGGCTGCGATGGGACGTTGCCCAGGGAGATGTTCGGCGGCTCCTACGTCGTCGATCAGTTCTCGCTGGTGCTCAAGGGCCTGTTCATGTTCGCCGTGTTCGTCGCCCTGTTGATGTCGGTCTCGTATGTGGAGTCTGACCGGTACTACGAGGGCGAGTTCTACTTCCTGCTCCTCGCCGCCGCGCTCGGTGCGGTGGCGATGAGCTCATCGCGCGACTTCCTGACGATGGTCGTCGCCCTCGAGCTGGTCTCCGGTCCGGGCTTCATGCTGGCGGGATGGCGCAAGGCCGACGAGCGGTCCAACGAGGCCGCGCTGAAGTTCTTCATCGTCGGCGTGACCGCCCTCGCGCTGATCCTGCTGGGCGTCAGCCTCATCTACGGGATCAGCGGGACCCAGTTGTTCTCGGCGCTGGCGGCGGTCCCCGAGTCCGTCACCGAAGAGCCGGTCTTCCTGCTCGGGGTGCTGTTCGTCATCCTCGGCTTCGGGTTCAAGATCTCGGCGGTGCCCTTCCACTTCTGGACTCCAGACGTCTACGAGGGGTCGCCGCCGCCCGTCGCCGCCTGGCTGTCGGTGGGCTCGAAGGCGGCGGGCTTCGTCGGGCTCCTCGCCGTCTGCTACTTCGCCTTCCCGACTGTCTCGGACCTCTGGGGGCCGGCGTTGTGGGTTGCCTCCGCGCTGTCGATGACGGTGGGGAACTTCGTCGCCATCCAGCAGACCAACGTCATCCGCCTGCTCGGCTACTCGTCGATCGCCCAGGCCGGCTTCATGCTGGCCCCCTTCGCCGCGGCGGCCGCCTCCGGCGCAGACCTCCAGGAGGCCTTTGCGGCGACCGTCGCCTATCTCCTCATCTATGCGGTGATGAACCTCGGCGCCTTCGGCACGGCGATCGCCGTGGGGACGCGGCTCGGCAGCTACGAGTTGGAGGACTGGGGCGGCATCTACCGGTGGGCCCCGGGCCTCGCCGTGCTCGTCGCCGCCTTCTTCATGTCGCTGGCCGGGATCCCGCCGCTCGCCGGGTGGTTCGCCAAGGTCGCCATGTTCTCGGCGACTCTCGCCGTCAACGACAACTGGGGGTATTCGATCGCCGTCATCGCCGCGATCAACACGGTGGTGGCCTTCGTCTACTACGCCAAGGTCGTCAAGTCGGCCCTCTTCGACCCGGTGCCGGCGACCATCGATGCCGACGCCATCGCCCCGATCACGAACCCGGCGCCGCTCCGCCTCGCCCTCGGCCTCACCGCGGTCCTGGTCCTGGTCCTCGGCGTCTTCCCCGGCGTCATCGCCTTCCTCGCCGACTACACCGCCGAGGTCCTGGCCCTGTAGCGCGACTGCGAACCCAGGGCTCGGGCGCGCCCCTGGCGCGGCTGCCAGCCCACAGAACGGCTCCCGTAACCTGCGATCGTGCTCGCCGACAAGCTCCGCGCTCGCATCCTCGCCGGTGGACCGATGCCCTTCGAGGAGTTCATGGCCGCCTGCCTCTACGACCCGGACGGCGGCTTCTTCGCCACCGGCCCGTTACGGTCGGTCAAGGAGGGGGACTTCCTCACCAGCCCCGAGGTCAGCCCGTGGTTCGGCAGGATGCTGGCGCGGTTCGTCGAGTCACGAGTCACGAGTCGTGAGTCGCGAGACCCGTTTCTGGTCGTCGACGTTGGAGCCGGCTCGGGTTCTCTGTTGAAGCCGCTCATCGACGGGCTGGCGACCGGCGACTGGCGACTCGCGACTCAATTCCATGCCGTCGAGGCCTCGCCCGCCGCCCGCGAGGCCTTGCGGTCCGTCGTCCCCAACGTCCACGCGTCGATCGACGACCTCCCGGAGCGGTTCGACGGCGTCGTCATCGCCAACGAGCTCGTCGACAACCTGCCGGTGGCCCTGGCGACTCGCAGCGGAGAAGGCTGGGTGGAACGTTGGGTCGGCGCCACCGACACCGGGTTCGGGCTCGTCACCGCCGACGTCAGACCCGAGGTCGCCGACTGGGCCGACGCCTATGGCGGGAAGGTCCCCGACGGCGGGATGGTCGAGGTCCAGCTCGCCGCCACCCAGTGGATCGACACCGTCCTCGACCACATCGACCGCGGCGCGCTGGTGGTGATCGACTACGGGGGGACGGCCGAGGAACTCGAGCCGCGCCGCACCCAGGGCACGCTGCGCACCTACCAGCGCCACCACCTCGGGCCTGATCCGCTCTCGGAGCCCGGGGCAACCGACGTGACGGTGGACGTCAACTTCACCGCACTCGCCGCCGCGGCCGAAGAGGCGGGCGCCACGGTCGAGCTGCACCGCCAGGACGATTTCCTCAGCGATCTCGGTCTCCGCGACATCGTACGCGGCCTTCGCGACCGCGAACGCGAGCTCGCCAGGGGCGACGACGCCATGGCCCGTCTCAGGGTTCGCGACGAAGCCACCAACGCGGAAACGCTCCTCCACCCACGCGGCCTGGGCGACTTCAGGGTCCTCGTCGCGGCCAGGAGGAACCGGCAGGGCGCCGAGTAGCGCTCCCCTCGGGAGACGGAGGAACGAAGGATGCTCGGCCGTACGGCGCTCGTCATGTGGGGACGACGGTGCCGGGACGCTGGGAGGGGTATACGCCGCTCCAACCCGACGCCATGAGCGACTTCTGAGGCTTCCGTGCCGGGGCTCCCCGGGTTCGACTTCCAGAACCGGTTCGGGCGCGAGCCACACCTGCGCGTGCCGGCCTCCCGCGAGCTCGCCGCGGAAACGTCGACGACGGCCCGCCTCGCCGAGGAGGACTACAGCGGCCTATGCGCGGAGAAGTGGAGCTTCGAGGTGAACCGGTGGCCGCTGGTCGGCCACGGTCAGAACTGGTGGGAATGCTCGACGGGTTATGAGATCCACAGTTATGCGCTGCCCGACCAGAGTCAGAGCCCCTCACCCATGATCCTGTTGCTCGTCGCGACCGACCCCGGTCGCTGGCCGCCACGGCGGACGGGCGCTCTTCGGCCTCGAGGTGGGGCAATATCCCGCGCCGCCCGCGGCGGAGGAAGAAGCGGGGAGGGGTAGCGCAGAACGTCTTCGCGCTCTCCGCGTCCCCCGATACATCTCCCCCGGCCCGGTACGATTCCCCCATGACCAACAACCTCAAGACGGTCGGGCTGATGGCCCTGCTCGGGGCGATCTTCGTCGCCCTCGGCTGGCTCTTCTTCGGCCAGCAGGGCGCCCTGATCGCCCTCGGTATCGCCGTGGCGATCAACTTCGCCATGTACTGGTTCTCGGACAAGATCGCCATCAAGGCGGCGCGGGCCAGGCCGGTCGCCGAGCACGAGCTCCCAGACGTGTATGCCATCGTGCGCTCGCTGGCCGCCAGGGCCGACATGCCGATGCCCGACATCTACCTGATCCACTCCAAGCAGCCGAACGCCTTCGCCACCGGACGCAATCCGAAGCACGCCGCCGTCGCGGTGACGACCGGCATCATCGAGATGCTCAACTACCAGGAGCTCGAAGGCGTCCTCGCCCACGAGCTCTCCCACGTCGAGAACCGCGACATCCTCATCTCGTCGGTGGCGGCGACGATCGGCGTCGCGCTGTCGTTCCTGGCCCGGATGG
>CAZCBO010000222.1:481-4805 GCA_964496825.1 uncultured Acidimicrobiaceae bacterium | reverse complement strand
CCCCAGTCCCTCTTCGGCAAGTGCACGGGTAAGGCCCTCGAGCCCGGCCTTCGCGCCCCGAGCACGGTGCCGTCGGTCGCCACCACGGCTCCCGGTCGGGCCGCGTCGGGGACGACGGTGTCGAGGAAGGCGCGATAGTCGCTCTTGACGAAGCAGATGTCCTGGCTGTCGGGCTTGGTTGCGGTCCTGAGGCCCATGTCCGCGGCGAGCTCGCGCACCTCGGGTTTGGTCAGCTCACCGATCGGGAGTCGAACCCGCGCCAGCTCTTCCTGGCCAAGCATGTGGAGCACGTAGGACTGATCCTTGGTGCCGTCGACGGCGCGCAGGAGGTGCCATCCCTCCTCATCGCGCACCGCGCGGGCGTGGTGGCCGGTGACGAGGACGTCGGCCCCGAGCGCACTCATGCGATCGAACAGCGCGGAGAAGCGCACCCTGCGGTTGCACTCGATGCAGGGATTCGGGGTCCGTCCCGCCAGGTACGCCGCCGCAAAGGGCTCGACGACGGCTGCGGTGAACGCGTCGACGTAGTCGAGGACGTAGTAGGGGATGCCGAGCTGTGCTGCAACCCGCCGGGCGTCCTCGGCGTCCGCGACCGTGCAACACCCTGCGGTGGGCATCTCCCCGTCGGGACCCACCCATTGCTTGAGGGTGACGCCGATCACGTCGTGACCCTCCCGCTGCATCAGCGCGGCGGCGACCGACGAATCGACGCCACCCGACATCGCCACGAGGGCCCTCACTGGAGCGACTCCACGACCTCGGCGACCACCGTCGCCGCCTCGCCGGCCGTGGCGGTGACGTCGATCCACCCGAAGCTGAAGCGCACGTACTCGGCGGCCTCCTCCGCCGGGATCCCCATGGCGTCGAGGACACGGCTCGTCAGCTGTGCCCCGCTGTGGCACGCGGAGCCGGCGGCGGCGAAGACCCCTTCCTGGTCGAGTCTGATCAGCAGCGTCTCCGAGGCCACCCCCGGAAACCGGAGGTGCGAATGCGAGACCAGCCGGCCGGTGTCGGCACCGGTCGCGTCGAACTTCACCCTCGTGGCGAGCTGGGCCTCGAATCGATCCCTGGTCGCGCCGACCACGGAGTGAAAGCGGCGCCGGTCGGTGATCGACGCGTCGACGGCGGCGGCGAACCCCACGACTCCCGCCACGTTGTGGGTGCCGGAACGGCGCCCCAGCTCCTGGCCGCCCCCGTGGAGGACCGGCTCCAGCTTCACGCCGTCGCGCACGTACAGGCACCCGACGCCCTGGGGACCGCCGATCTTGTGTGCGGAGAGGGTGAGCAGGTCGACGCCGAGATCGTCGACGTTCACCGGCAGCGAGGCGAAGGACTGCACGGCGTCGGTGTGAAAGGCCACGTCGCGTCCTGCGGCGCGCAGCGCGTCGGCCACCTCGCGCACCGGCTGGACGACGCCGGTCTCGTTGTTGGCGGCCATCACGGACACGACGGCCGTCTCGTCGCCGACCGCGGCGGCGACCGCCCCAGGGTCGACCCGTCCGCCCCGATCGACTCCGACGATTCGCACCGGACGGCCGAGACGCTCGACGAATCGTGCCGACTCGAGCACGGCGTCGTGCTCGATGGCGGTCGTCACCACCCCGCCGTCGGAGGCCAGGGCCGTTCCGATCACGGCGAGGTTGTCGGCGTCGGTCCCGCCGCCGGTGAACACGATCTCGAGGGGATGCGCCGCGCCGACGGCGGCCGCCACCGTCTCCCTGGCCTCCTCGATGGCGTCCTTCGCCTGCCGCGACACGGCGTGGATACCCGACGGGTTGCCGAAGCGCTCGCCGAGGTACGGGGCCATCGCTTCGATCGCCTCGGGACGGAGCGGCGTCGTGGCGGCGTGGTCGAGATAGATCATGCGTCGGTCAGTCTTGCAAGATCGCGGTGCTTGCGGGCATCACGTCCCTTCGGCGATTCTCGTCACGAACTCGACCACGGCCTCCTCGTATCGCTCCCTGGCCACGTTCCATGCGTCGCCGTGCCGGGCTCCGTCGATCCGGACGAGCTCGACGTCTTCCGGGCGGGCAGCGGCAAACTCCTCGGTGATCCCGATCGGCGCGATCTCGTCGTCGGTGCCGTGGATGGCGAGGATCGGAATGTCGAATTGCTCTGCCCGGTCGATCTGATCCAGCTCGCTCCACTCGAGGCCGAACCGCACCCTGGCGAGCTGCTTGCCGAGATCGCCGATCGGCGCGGGGATCCACCCGCTGTTGTGGTCGACGAACGCCTCGAAGTCGAGGACCGGCGAGTCGAAGACGACACCCCGGACCAGGCCGACCCGTTCGCTCTCGTGCAACAGCATCGACACGACCTCGGCGCCGAGGTCGTAGCCGTAGAGGATGTAGTCGCGGGCTCCTTCACGCTCGGCGAACCGCAGCGCGGCGTCGAGATCGCGCCACTCGGTGAGCCCCCAGCCCCGCAAGCCCGACGGACTCTCCGGAGCCCCGACGTCGTCGCGATACGTCACGACGAGCACGGGGAACCCCTCCTCGACGAGCCTGGGGATGATCCGGAGGGACTGGGTGAGGCGATCCGTTCCTCGACCGTGGGCAATCACCACCCACGTCGAGCGGCGTCCGTCGATGAACCACACCGGATGGGGCCCGAGATCACCCGCGGTGCGCTCGTCCTGGAACCCCAGCCCGTGGGCGATGAACGGGTCCCCCGGGAAGGCGTCGACGTCCACTCTCCCCATCTCACCCGGCGCCACGCCGTTTCCGTAGGGCGTGGTGTTCCAGACCATCTCCGCCTCGCCGCTGCGGTCGATGGAGGTCAGCTGGGTGTATTCGGTCTCGGTCTCGAAGCCCCAGATGCCGGGGCGGGTGAACTCGTCGAAGGGCGGCAGGACGATGCGCCCGGGAGGCGTGGCGAACACCTCGGCTCGATACGGCCGATCATCGGCGCGGGGTACGAGGAACTCTGATCTGATCTGGCTCGAGTGCGCCCACGCCCAGCCCACGCTGACGACCACGACGAGCGCGACGACACCGAGCACCGCCGGCGCCGCCCATGCGGGGAGCTTCACCCTGGCCATCGCGTTGAGGCTATAAGAGCTCGGCCGTGAGCGGGCTCAGCGACCCACGAACTGTGGCTTCTCCTTGGCGAGGAAGGCGGCGACGCCGATCCGGGCGTCCTCGGTGCCGAACACCCTGGCGAACTCCTCGGCCTCGACTGCGAGACCCGCCTCGAGGGGAAGATCCCATCCCTCGGCAACGGCTCGCTTCACCGCGGCATAGGCCTCGGTCGGGCCCGCCGCGTAACGGCGGGCATCCTCGAGGGCGGCGTCGAGGAGATCGTCCGAGTCGATCACGCGGTCGGCCAGGCCGACGGCGAGGGCCTCGGCGGCCGGCACGTGGCGCCCGGTGAGGCACATCTCCTTCGCCCGCTGGTAGCCGACGATCCTCGGCAGGCGCTGGGTGCCGCCGGCACCGGGGATCAAGCCGAGCAGGATCTCCGGTTGTCCGACCCTGGCGTCCTCGGCGAGGTAGCGCAGGTCGGCTCCCATCGCCAGTTCCAGCCCGCCCCCGAGCGCAACCCCGTGCACCGCGGCGATCGTCGGCTTGCGGAGCGCTTCGAAGCGGCCGTCGACGGCGAGGAGGCCGGCGGATTGGCGGTCCTGGGCGCCGGTCCCGAAGGCTGCCTCGAAGCCGGTGATGTCGGCGCCGAAGGCGAAGTGTGGGGTACCGGTGATCACGACGGATCGCACCGCCGGGTCCTCAGCGGCTCCGACGGCATCGTCGATGGCGGCGATGAGCTCGGCGTTGAGTGCGTTGCCCGGTGGACGGTTCAGGGTGATGGTGGCGACGGCGTCGCTCACGTCGTACTCGACCAGAGCCATGCGGTTCTCCTGTGTGAGACGGCCCGGCTGAGGCTACAGCCGCACCTCCTCCGCCGCCGCCCAGGGGTCGAGGCGTCTGGCTACCACGGCCTCGAGGAGGCTCTCCGGGACCGCGCTCCCGGAGCGGGCGCCACGACGAAGCCGCGATCGCAACGCCGCTTCGACCTCGGTCGTCGTGCGGGCCACGCGGCGACGTTCTCGCTCCCCCGACTCGTCGAGGTGTCGGCGGTGATCGGTGATGGCCGCATGCAGCTCGGCGATCCCCCTGTCATCGGTGGCGACGGTCTCGATCACCGGCGGGTTCCATGCCCGCCGCTTGCCGACGTCGAGGGCCCCCGCCAGCTCACGCACCGCTTCGTCTGCTCCGGGCAGATCGGCCTTGTTGACCACGAAGACGTCGCCGATCTCGACGAGTCCGGCCTTGGCCGCCTGGACCGCATCGCCCCACCCCGGCGTGACCACGACCACGATGGTCTCGGC
>CAZCBO010000222.1:0-471 GCA_964496825.1 uncultured Acidimicrobiaceae bacterium | reverse complement strand
AAGACGCCACCTCGACCTCGGACTGGCCGACGCCGACGGTCTCGATGATGATCTCCTCGAAGCCGAGCCCGTCGAGGAGCGCGACGACCCGCGGGGTCGCCTCGGCGATGCCGCCCAGGTGGCCCCGATTGGCCATCGATCGGATGTACACGCCGTCGTCGTCGGCGTGACGCTGCATCCGCACCCGGTCGCCGAGGATCGCCCCGCCGGTGAACGGGCTCGACGGGTCGACGGCCACCACGCCGACGGGCCCGGTCGGTCGGAGCTCGCCGACGAGCAGATCGACGAGCGTGGACTTGCCGGCCCCGGGGGCACCGGTGACTCCGGTGAGCCGGGCTCTGCCACCGCCCGGGTAGACGGCCGCAAGCGCCGCTCTTCCGGCCGCGCTGTCGTCTTCGACGGCGCTGACGAGCCGTCCGAGGGCGCGGCGGTCTCCGGTGCGGGCGGCGTCGAGGAGTGCCATGGACTGAG
>CAZCBO010000221.1:0-4841 GCA_964496825.1 uncultured Acidimicrobiaceae bacterium | reverse complement strand
ATGTGGGGACGGTGACTAGTCATCGTGCCTAGCCACTAACTAGTCACCGTTTCGACCCCCTTCCACCGGCCCCGCCGCGGCGATACGGTGACCAGGTGTTCTGGCTCACCCGTCCCCCGTATCTGCGGTGGGCGGCGGCCGCCCTGATGCTGGTGGGTGCCATGGTCTGGGACCTTCGCGGGCGGGCCGGGGAGCCCTACCCGTTTGCGGCGCGGCCCATCACCGCCGGTGCGACGATCACCGAGACCGACGTCGTGTGGCGCACGGTGCCGGGTGATCTGCTGGCGACGCCCGACCTGTCGGCGCCCGTGGCCTCGAGAGCCATCGCGGCGGGCGAGCCGATCCTCCCCTCGGCGCTCGACGCCGATGGTGGTATACCGGATGGATGGTGGTCGGTGCCGGTGGCGCTGCCGGCGGCGACCACCGTCGGCGCGAGGGTACGGCTGATCGTGCCCGGGCCAGGGGTCGAGTCGAACGGGATCGTGATGGCCGTCGGCACAGAAGACCTGTTCGCGGTCGGCGGCTCAGGCCTGGTCGCCGTCCCGCCCGAGCACGCACCGACGGTCGCCCTGGCGGCCATGGAGGGAACGTTGATCGTCTTGGTGGCGCCCTAGGCTTGCCGCCATGCCCGACGCCATTCTGTGGGGCGCCGTCCAGGGCCTCACCGAGTTCCTCCCCATCTCGTCGAGCGGCCACCTCGTTCTCGTTCCCGAGTTGCTGGGCCGCGAGGCGCCCGATCTCGCCACCTCGGCGATGCTCCACCTCGGAACCCTCGCCGCGGTGATCGTCTACTACCGCACCGACCTCGTCCGCATGGCCCGCCTCGACCGCCCGGCCCGCAAGATGATCACGCTGCTCGTCATCGGCACGATTCCCGCCTTCGTCCTCGGGCTCGCTTTCGAGGCCCGGCTCGACCGGCTCAACGAGAACCCGGAGGCGGTGGCCGCCATGCTGATCGTCACCGGCGTCGTCCTCCTCGCCACCACACTGATCCGTCTCGGGGATCGGACCGCGGCCGACCTCACGCCGAAGGACGCGGCCCTCGTCGGGCTGGCTCAATCCGCCGCCCTCATCCCGGGCATTTCGCGCTCGGGGATGACGATCTCGGCCGGTCTGGGGCGGGCGATGAACCCGGAGGAGTCCGCTCGCTTCGCCTTCCTGCTCGGTGTCCCCGCCATCGCCGGCGCAGGACTGCTCTCGGCCGGCCGCGCCATCACCGACGGTTCAGGGATCAGCGCCGAGACGATCGTGGCCACGGTTGTGGCCGGCGTCGTCGGCTATCTGGCCATCGCCCTTCTGATCCGGGTGCTGGTGTCCGTGGGGCTCGGCCCGTTCGGGGTGTACTGCGTCGCCTTCGGTATCACCGCGTTGGTGCTGCTGTAACGGCCGACGCTTCTTGAACGAAGCTACTGCCCGTACGCGGAGCTGATCCGGAGCTGCTCGGCGATGTGGACGTTGACCAGGGCGGGCACGCCGGCGTCCTGAGCCCGCTCGAGGGCCGGGCGCAGCTCGGCGGCGGTATCGACGAACTCGCCGTAGCCGCCCAGACCCTCGACCATCCTCTCATAGGGGCGGATCCCGAGGTCGGAGCCGGTGACGGTGTCCGGGTAGAGCATCCGATGGATGGTCCTGATGTTGTTCCAAGCCCCGTCGTTGCCGACGACCCCGACGACCGGCAGACCGTGGCGGATCAGCGTGTCGTACTCCATGGCGTTGAAGCCGAAGGCGCCGTCGCCGTAGACGATGCCGACCCGAGTCTCCGGCTCGACGGCCTTTGCCGCCAGGGCGAAGGGCGCCCCCACGCCGAGGCACCCGAACGGGCCCGGGTCGAGAAGCCCGCCGGGACGGCTGGTCCGGAGCCACTTGGCCGTCGTCGACACGATGTCGCCACCGTCGGCGGCGACGATGGTGTCTTCCCCGAAGAACTCGCCGACCTCCCTGGCGAAGCGCTCCGGCGGGACCGGGCTCCCGTCGGCAGCCGCCGCCTCGTCGGCCGCGGCTTGGAGCTCGGCCTCGGCCGCCCGCATCTGGCCGACCCAAGGCCGTTCCTCGGTGGGGGCGAACTTGCCCGCAGCGTCGAGGAGCTGAGCGATCACCGTACCCGGGTCGGCGACCACCCCGATGTCCGCCGGCCGGTTCCACCCGACGCGAGACGGCTCGGCGTCGATCTGCACGACCATCGTCCCCGAGGTCACCTTCTTGCCGTGGGCGGTGCGAAAGTCCCAATCGACGCCGAGCGCGACGACCAGATCGGCACCCCCGAGCGCTGCCGAGCGCGACCGATTGCCGAGCAACGGATGATCGAACGGCAGCGAGCCCCTTGCCAGGCTGTTCAGGTAGACCGGGGCGCCGAGGGCGGTGACGAAGGCGTCGAGGGCGTCGGTGTACCCGTGCTGACGGGACCAACGGAACCCGGTCCCGGCAAACACCACCGGACGCTCGGCGGCCGCCAGGGCGTCGGCGATCTCGGTCACCGTTGCCTCGTCGACTCCCGCCGGGCGATCGGCCCGGTAACCCCGGGGCCAGACGATGGCATCCTCCTCGACGAGCTCGCCGAGGGTGTCCCACGCAACATCGAGGAACACCGGCCCGCCTCTGCCGGAAAACGCATGGCGAGCGGCGGTGGCGACGTACTCCGGCAGTCGTTTGGCGTCGATGGCGGTGTGGGCCCATTTGGTGATCGAGTGGAAGAGACGAGGGTGGTCCATCTCCTGGAGTCCCCCGCGCAGATCCTCCTGGGTGAGGTGTCGCCCCCCGATCACCAGCAACGGGGTATTGGCGTACCAGGCGTTGGCGACCCCGGTGACGGCGTCGGTGACGCCGGGCCCTGCGGTGACGATCGCCACGCCGAGCCTGCCGGTGAGCCGAGCGTAGGCGTCGGCGGCGTGGGCAGCGGCCTGTTCGTGGCGGACGTCGATCGCCCTCATCCCCTCGGCGACACAGCCGTCGATGATGCCGACCACATGGCCGCCGGTGAGAAAGAACACCGTGTCGACGCCCTCGGCCCTGAGGGCCCGGGCGATCGCCGCCCCACCGTGGATCTTGGCCATCAGTCGTGCTCGTAGAAGCCGCGGCCGCTCTTCCGTCCGAGCAGCCCGGCCTCGACCATCCGCCGCAGCAGCGGCGGCGCCGCATACCGGGGATCGCCGTACTCGGCCATGAAGACGTCGGCGATGGCGAGCACGGTGTCGTTGCCGATGAGGTCGCAGAGCGCCAGCGGACCCATCGGATAGCCGGCGCCACCGGTCATGGCCGCGTCGATGTCCTCCCTGGTCGCGAACCCCTCCTCATACATGCGGATCGCCTCGAGCAGGTAGGGGCAGAGGAGCTTGTTGACGATGAACCCGGCGCGGTCCTTGGCGTGGACGACGGTCTTGCCGAGCCGGTCGCCGGCGAAGGTGGCGGCGCGGTGAACGGTCTCCTCGGAGGAGACGACGGTGCTGACGATCTCGACCAAAGGCATCACCGGGGCCGGGTTGAAGAAGTGCATGCCGACGACGACCTCGGGGCGGATCGTCGCCCGGGCGAGCCGGGTCACCGGAAGCGACGAGGTGTTGGTGGCGAGGATGGCGTCGTCGGCCTTCACCACCTCGTCGAGACCGCGGAAGATCTCGACCTTGAGATCCTCGTCTTCGACGACCGCCTCGATCACCAGCTCACGGTCGGCGAGGTCGGTGGCGTCGGTGGTGAAGGCAAGGTGATCGAGGACGACGTCCCTCCCGGTCTCGTCGAGCTTCTCCCGCTCCACGGCCTTGGCCAGCGAACGCTCGATGCCGGTCCGCGCCCGATCGACGAGCTCGTCGTTGACCTCCACGACGAGCGTGTCGACGCCGGCCTTGGCGCACACCTCGGCGATCCCGCCGCCCATGAGCCCACCGCCGACCACACCGACCCTGCTGATCATCAGGCGTGGCCCGGCGGGTTGGGGATCGAGGCGAAGGCCTGCCGTCTGGCTTCGACCATCTCGTGGCCGATCTGCTCGATGCTGTCCATCAGCCAAAGATAGGCCGGCTCGCCGGGGCGGTAATCGGCCTCGGCCATTCCCTGGATCCGGCCCTGTTCCTGGAGGCTCTTCACCTGTCGGTGGTTGTTGACGGGCTCGAGGGTGTAGACGCCGAGGGTCTTGCCCCCGGCGGTGTTGAGGATCGAGAAGGCGGGCACATCGGAGGGGCCGTCGGCGATGTAGATCATGTGGTGCAGCGGCACCCGCCGCTGGGATACCGACATCTTGGCGTTGACGTCGATCTCGGGGTTCCGGTTCACCCCCTTGTTGACCTCGAAGATGGCCCTGGTCTTGGAGGTGTTGTCGATGATGTAGCCGAGCTGGCTGACCGGAGCCGCCTTCGGGGGTACGGGAAGCTGCTCGAGGTAACCGGGGGGCGCCGGTGTTTCGATCAGCGTATTGGCCCAGATCCCATCGAGGTGCGGTGCGACGACGCTGCCTTCGATCATGGGAAGGATCCCAGTGCTGACCACGTAGTGCTCGACGGTGATCCCCTCGTCCTTGAAATCGGGGATCTCGGTGACGTGGCGCCGGGTCGCCTCGAAGAACTCGGGAATCCCCGGTGCCGGTTCGAGCTGCTTGCCGAGCTGGTGCAGCTTGTCGTTGCTGAGATCCTTGAAGATCCCCTCTCGCACGTAGGTGAGGAGGTGGTTGAGATAGGCGGTGTCGCGCTGGATCTTCACCCCCTGCCGGTCGTAGAAATCGACGAGGCCGTCGACCTCGGCCCAGAAGGCCGACGCGTCGGCGTCGTACTCGGCGAAGATCGGATCCTGCATGTTGCCCGGGATCAGCGTCCGATCGAAGTCCCAGACCAGGGCGATCACCGTCTGGGTGTGCA
>CAZCBO010000220.1:0-4848 GCA_964496825.1 uncultured Acidimicrobiaceae bacterium | reverse complement strand
CGCCCTCGCAAGACCCTCGACTACATGACACCATCAGAGAAGTTCGCCGAGGCTGTTGCAGCCACCCATTGAGCCCGTAGGCGTTTCCCAACGGGCGGGCGCCGGGTTGAGGTCGTCTGCCCCTTCACCGGATCGTCTACGGCCGCCGGGATCCCAGATGATCACCGGCGGCAACGGGGTAGCGAGCTTCCGCGAGTCGCGTGGAAGCTGCGACCGCCTCTGCCCGGCCGCTCAACACGCCTCGCGGGTTGCCCGAAACACATCCGATCGAGTGCTTCCGTAGGATCGGGACAGTTCGGAGGCCTTGGCGAGTGCGGAGCGAGCTGCCGGTCGGGATGTCGGCGTTGGTCGGCCGCGGGCATGAGCGCGCCGAGGTGGCCCGCCTTGTCGCGTCGACCCGGATGGTGACACTGACCGGTTCGGGTGGCTGCGGCAAGACGCGGCTGGCGGCGGAGGTCGCCAGGGACGTGGCGTCGCAGTTCTCCGATGGAACCTGCTGGGTGGACCTGCAGGGGGTGAGCGAACCCGCTCTGGTGGCCCAGGCCCTCGGTGGGACGGCGGACGTCCACGAACAGCCCGGCCAGCCGCTGCCCCACACGCTTCGCGAGGCGCTTCACGGACGGCATCTGCTGGTCGTGCTCGACAACTGCGAGCACCTGGTCGAGGCGTGCGCGGAGCTGGTTGGTGGGTTGTCGTCGGCGTGTCCGTACCTCCACGTGCTCGCCACCAGTCGTGTGCCGCTGGTCGTCGCGGGTGAGGCGACCTTCCAGGTCGCCGGGTTGCCGATGCCCAGCCCTGACGACTCCGCCGTCAGGGCAGTCGCTGCAGCGGACGCGGCGCGGTTGTTCGAGGTGCGGGCCCGGCAGGTCGATGCAAACTTCCGGATCGGTGCCGACAACGCGTCGGCGGTGGCCGAGATCTGCCGGCACCTCGACGGGATCCCCTTGGCGATCGAGCTGGCGGCTGCACGGACGCGCGTGCTGGCACCGGGACAGATCGCGGCCGGGTTGTCGGACCGGTTCGGGTTGTTGACCGGTGGGGTGCGCGGCGGGCCGGCTCGGCAGCGAACGCTGGAGGCGTCGCTCGACTGGAGCTATGACCTGCTCGACGATCCACAGAAGTTGGCGTTGGCGAGGCTGTCCGTGTTCGCCGGGTCGTTCGAGCTTGATGCCGCCGAGTCGGTCGTGAGCGGTGCCGGGATTGATCGCGGCGACGTCCTCGACCTCGTCGCGGGGCTCGTCGAGCAGTCTCTGGTCCAGGTCATCCAACGTCAAGGCAGGGCCCGCTACCGACTGCTGGAGACGATCCGGCTGTACGCGCGGCAACGCCTGGCCGAGATGGACGATCCCGCCGCCGTGTCGGGTCGTCATCTCGCCTTCCACGTCGGGCTGGCGAGCCGGGCGCAGGAGGGCTTGCATGGTGCACGACCAACGACCTGGGTCGCCCGGCTGGGAGACGACCTGGACAACCTTCGTGCCGCCATGGACTGGGCCGCACGGACCAGCGATCTGCCAGGACTGGTCGGGGTCACCGAGCCGATCGTCCGCTACTGGCTGGAACGTGGGCTGTCCCGCGAGGTCCATCGGCGCCTGCACGACGCGGCGAGAGCCCCAGACGCTCCTGAGGACGTACGCGTGCGGGGGTTGAACACGGCAGCAGCCCTCGCACTCGCCACCTACGAGCCGGCGAACATCCATCGGTCGGCGATGACGGCGGTCGACGCAGCTCGCGCCGCCGACATGGATGGACCGCTCGCGCTCGCGCTGGCCCACCGGGCCCTGTCGGGAATCCTCTCCGGCCTGTCGCCCATCGAGCAGGTGACGGCTGACGTCAACGAGGCGATCGAACACGCGCAACAGTGCGCAGATGTGTCGACCCGCGCGCACGTCCTGCAGTTCGCCGGTGCAGCGCTCCTACACAGCCGCTCGATCGACGCCGGCTACCACCTCTACCGGCAGTGCGTGGACATCTGCGAGGCCCATGATCTGGCCTTCCACCTGCCGGCTGCCCACGGGGGCGCCCAGGCATGGCTGCCATGGGCCGGACGCCTGGACCAGACACGGCAGCATGCTCGCCACACCATCGAGCACAGCCGGCGACTTGGACGCCCGGGGTGGGAGGCCGTCGGGCTCACCGGACTGGCGGCCTGCGCTGTCCTGCAGGGCGACCACCCAAGGGCACGGACCTGGCTCGGGCAGGCGGAGACGCTGCTGCGACCGCGAGGTCTCGAGAGAACGCACTACGGGATGTGGTGGCGCCACTGGCAGGCACTGTCGGCCTACGCCTCCGGCGACCTGCAAGGCGCACGATCCGCAGCCGACGAGATCGTGCGGATCGCTCGTGGCGGCGGCAGCCGCCTGGACGAGGCGATCGGCGAGTGGCTGCTGGGTCTGGTGGCGCAAGACCAGAAGGACGGCGCCGCCGCTCGGAAACACCTCGAGGCGAGTCGCGAACTGTCCACCGACCCTCGACTTCCTCACACGCTGGGACGGTCACTGCTCGGCCTTGCCGAACTGGCCGGCGAGGAAGAGAACGTCGACGACGCATGGGAGCTTGCCCACCAGGGGCTGGAGGTTCTGAATGCGTACGGCGACCGAGTCGGGGCGGCGACGGCGCTGGAGATGATCGCCGACCTGGCAGCCGCCCTCGGCGACCCCGAGCGGGCCCTTCGCCTGCTGGCCGCCTCGCAACGGTTCCACGACGACACGGGCATCGCCCGCTTCACCGCCTCGGCCGACCGCTGCGGACGTGCACGCAACGCCGCAGATGCGACACTCGATCCCGCCGATGCGACCGCATGCTGGGCCGCTGGCCACGACCTGCCGATGGCCGACGCGGTCGCCTATGCCCTTCGAGGGCGGGGCGAGCGTCGACGTCCGCGGATCGGCTGGGCATCACTGACCCCCGCGGAGATGGACATCGTGCGGCTCGTGTCCGAGGGACACACCAACGCCGAGGTCGGACGACGCCTGTTCATCTCCCCCAACACCGTGAAGAAGCACCTGTCCCGCGTCTACGCCAAGGTGGACGTCTCCGGACGGGCGGATCTGTCCGCCGAGTTCGCCCGACGTGACCTCGCATGACCGACTGCCGTCGAAGGCGTACCCGGTCGGGTGACATACCTCCGCACAGTCGCTGACACCGTGGGAGACGTGCTGGACCACCTCCAGGAGAGAACGCCATGAGCACCCCGCGAACCCACCATGTCACCACCAGCGACGGCATCACCATCGGCGGGTCCGTACACGGCGGCGGACCGCCGGTCGTGCTCCTTCACGGGGTCATCGGCGATGGCGACCTCGACTGGGGACAGGTCGTGGAACACCTCACCGACCGGTTTACCTGTCATCTGCCGAACATGCGGAGCCGTGGCCTCAGCGGCGATCACCACGACCTCAGCATCAGTCGACTGGCCGACGACGTCGTCACCTACATCGACAGCATCGGCAGGCCGACCGCACTGGTGGGCTGGTCCCTCGGCGCTGGCCTGGCACTCCTGGCGGCCGCGGAATCCAACGGGGTGACCGCGGTGGCCCCGCTCGATCCCCTGGCGGTCAGCATGATGGACGAGCCGGAGCGAGCGGCTCTCGGCGGCGCCGTCGCCCGTGCGGGCGAGCTGGCCGCCACTGGCATGTTGACGGACGCGGTTCGCGCATTCGCCGCCTATCCCTTCAGCGACGACGACATCGCCGTGGCCGACGACGTCGGCTACTTCGAGACCTCGGGGCGCTACGTGAACACGATGATCGACTTCTTCGGGCAACAGGCGGAGCACCCAGGGCCCATGCCGGACGATCCCGAGGTGCTCGGCGCGATCTCAGCCCCCATGCTCGTACTGCACGGATCGGACACCACCGCCTTCGGTGCCTTCAGCGCGCGACACGTGGCCGAACACGCCCCCAACGCACGGATCCACGCGATCCCCGGTGCCGGGCACGCCGCCCCCCTCACGCATCCCGAGGCGCTCGCCGAGACACTGTCCGAGTTCCTCGCACGAGTGCCGCATCCGTCCTGACCTCGTGGATCCATGTTCAGTTCAGCAGAACGACGCCATGCACCGCGACGATCACCGGACCCGCGTCGCCGCATCGGAGAGGACACCCCAGCGCCGCGCGACGCAGGCCAGCCCTGCACCTTCGCAACGCCGTCGTAGATCCGCCGTTCTGGGTCCTGGCGGCGGCTACTCGCGCTTGAGCGATCTGTGATGCCGCGCCAGCGCCGGGCGGAACTACCCGAGGACGATGATGAGGACGTACGCGGCGACCACAATGACAGCGATGCCGATCGCGATCGCAGTGCCCACCGGCCCCGGACGGTGCCCGCCGCCGCTGCGTCGGCCATCGTCCGTGAACAGGTTGGGATCGAAGTAGTTCACAGGTCCCCCAGACCGGTAGCTCCGGGATCAGGCTACGTCTCTCGAGTGCTGATAGCCGCCGATCGCTCACGCTGGCCGGGGAACGGTACGAGCGCGCGATACAACGTGCATGGGGCCGGTGTCGCAGCCTGCCGCTCGTCGGTGGTTTACGCCTTGAGGATCAAGGATCCACCGGCGAGCCGCACCTACTGTCCCGCGGCTCCACCCGAGGGCTCGAAGCCGTTGGCGGTGCCCTGGGCGATCTTCTCCTCGATGCGTCGGACCGCCATGCGCGTACTCGCCAACAGGTAGAGGATGACAAGCAGGACAAGCAGCGGCACGCCACTGAGCACGAACACCAAGAAGGCCTCCACCGGCTCCCTCCTCGTGGGCTGCCCGAAGGTTCGACGCGGGTAGCACCAGCCCCTCCTGCCCAGCGAGGAACCGCCGAACCCGCATGCCGAGGGGTGAGTGATACCGGCGGGCGATCTTCG
>CAZCBO010000219.1:0-4862 GCA_964496825.1 uncultured Acidimicrobiaceae bacterium | reverse complement strand
TGACCGCGGTCTTCACCGCGATGTTGCTCGCCGTGTCGCCGTCGGTCGCCGCCTTCTTCGCCAACGCCTTCTCGGGCACCGAGGCCATCTTCGAGTTCGGTCTCGCCGCCGCCATCGGCCTGATCGTCGCCTACGTCGTTCTCGGCATCGTCTCCCCGCGCGTCCTGGTCGCGATCGAAGCAACGGTCGGACCGAACAAGGTCAAGGGCCGGGTGCGTTGGGCCTACCGGGCACTGCTGCTGCCGACGGCCATCGTGGCCGGCCTCGCCGTGACGCTGGCCGCCATCCAGCCGGCGACCGGTACGGCTGCGCTCGTGGTGCTGCTGCTCGTCGTCGTTGCGATCCCGCTGGCCATCACCCGCCGGCGGAACCGCAGGGCCGCCGAGGCCGGACACCCGGTCGATGCGACGGTCCGCGGGTCGGCGCACGGCCTGGCCACCGCAGGCATGGTCGTTCACGGTGTGGCCAAGTGGCGGCACCTGGCGCTCCCGGTGGCGCTCGGTCTCGGTGCGCTTGGCGTCGTGGCCGCCCTCCAGGTCGGGTCGGGCTTCGAGGTGACCGACTTCCTGTCGTCCCGCACCGATTTCGCTCAGTCGATCGAGCGGGTGGGTACGCACTTCCCGTCGGCCGGGGACGGCGAGGGCATGGTGTACATCGAGGGGGACCTGACCGACCCGGCAAACCTGGCCGCCATCGACGCCGCCGTGGCGCGACTCGACGCCAGCGGCGCCGACTTCGGCCGCAACGGCGGGGGTGAGCTCGTGGTCGGCATGACCGCCGTCGACGCGGTCCGGCTGGTGATGAACACGCACGCTGCGGTGGAGGCGATCGGCGCGTCCACCGGAACACCGCTGAGTGACGCCGACGGCAACGGGCTGCCCGATACCGCGGCCCAGGTTCGAGCCCTGTACGACCACATCGCCACCAACGGCATCGTCTCCGGCGACGGAGAGATGCTCCTGGATGCCCACGACGTGCCGACGGTCGTCGCCGCCCGCGACGCGGATGTGCAGGCCACGGCGATCAGGGTGACGGTTTCGAGCTTTGCCGATGCCGAGGTCATCCAGCCGGCATGGGATGCGCTCGACGCCACGGCCGGTGAGCTCGCCGCGAGCTCCGGCCTGACGGCGGGGGCGACGGGCGAGACCATCACGCAGTTCAACAGCATCGAGGCCTTCAGCCGGTCGATGCAGGTCTCACTGCCGATCGCCATGGCGCTGGCGCTGCTCATCGCCGCGGTCATCCTGCGGTCGCTGCGGTATGCGATTGCTGCGATCGTCCCGATCGTCTTCGTGGTGGTCGGCGTGTACGCCTTCATGTACGTCGTCGGCTACCAGCTGAACGTCATCACCGCGATGTTCGCCGCCATCGCCGTCGGCGTGGGCATCGACTTCTCCACCCACTTCACGGCTCGGTTCCGCGAGGAGCTGACGCTGGACGGCCGGAGGCTGGAAGCGCTCCGCCGCGCCGGCGCCGGGACCGGGGGCGCCCTCGTGCTCTCGGCGTTCACCTCGGTGCTGGGCTTTGCCGTGATGGCGCTGGCTCCGATGCCGCTGTTCTCGACCTTCGGAGTGCTGACGGCGGTGATGATCGCCCTGGCGCTGGCGGCGTCGCTGCTGATCCTGCCCGGTGTGCTCACCGTGTTCACGCCCGAGCCGAGGGTCATGCCGGCACTGGCGGTCGAGCCCGCACCCGAGCCCGCCTCGGCAGGCTGAGTGCAGACAAGGAGATAAACGCTACAGAGACCACAGACCTGATGCAGGCCATCGTCCAGAGCGGCTACGGCCGGCCCGAGCAGGTGCTCGGGTCGGCCGTGGTGGAGCGTCCGGACGTGGGTGAGGACGAGGTGCTGATGCGGGTCCGGGCCACCAGCGTCAACACTCCCGACTGGAACGACCCGGACCGTGCGACCCCGAGCATCTGCGAGATCGCCGGATGCACCGATCCCGCCACGGCGCTTTCGATGGGTGATGACGGAAGTCGACGGGCACCGCCGGATCGAAGTCTGCTGGAACCACGAGACCGGCCCGATCGATCCAGTCGATCTCGAAGAGCCTCGTTAGCTCACTCGAGGCCCTTCCGATGCGGTGCCCCGTTCTCCGGGGGTCACGCCCGCAGAGCGGCGAAGACCTCATAGACCATCCAGGCCGGCCAGAAGAGACCCTGGATGAACGAAAGCACGTACTGCCAGAATGTCTCGGCCTGCTGGAAGTAGTACACGAAGGCGCCGAAGATACCCAGGCTGTAGATGGCTCCTCCGCCAGCTGCACCGGCGCTGCTCGACATGGTGACCTCCCGTTCGTGGTTGAGCCTGTCTTCCAAAGGATGAACGATGTGCAGACACTGGCCAGGGACCAAGGTCAGAATCTCCACGTCCTGGATGTGTAGATCCCACGCAATATCGCGAAGGAGCTGCTGGCGACCTGAGCCGCGACCGCCACCGGCGCGCCGGTTCCGGCCTCGCTCTTCCGAGGTATCAGAGTGGCTCTGCGCTCTCCCTCAGCAGCTGGTCGAGCGTATCGCGATCCGGCCGTGACCCCTCGATGAGGGCGATGATCGATTCGGCCGTCTCGTCAGGATCGCCGACGAAGGCCCACCCGTTCAGTCGAAGGTGAATGTCGGCAGCGGCGAACCCTGCGCGCTTGTTGCCATCGATGAACGGGTGGTTCTGGATGATGCTCTCCATCAGGGCAGCCGCCTCGGCAATGGCATCGTCGTAGTAGCCGGTCTGCGGTCGGAACACCGCGGACTCGAGTGCGCCCATGTCTCGAACCCCACCGCTTCCAGCGAACTCGGCGATCAGTTCGTCGTGGATCGCGAGGAGTTCGACCACGGTGAGGTACTCGGACGCCACCTATTCAGCGAGACGGCGGTAGAGCGATCGGTTCCTTGCCATCGAGTCTTTGAGGTGCGCAATGACCTCGGAGCGCGGCCTCAGCCCGCGCTTTCGCTCCAGCCACTCGGTGAGCGCTTCGGCGAGGACTGCTTGGAATTGGCGACCCTCTTCCTCCGAGACGGCGCGGATCTCCGCCAACAGGTCGGCATCGAGCTGGGACGAGAACTTCTGCTTCACGTCGTCAATGCTATCATGACATATCATGAAATGTCCAGATCACTGCTGCCAGACCCGTGTCCGGTTGGAAGCGTCTGCGGACATCCGCCGCCGCGGTCGATGGGCTTCACCAGAGGAGCTGCGACACTTCGTGGAGGCCATCAAGGCCCTTCAACTCGACATCGATGGGCTTTCCGAACGCGAAATCGGACGAGTCACTGAGCATGGCGCGAACGACGCTCGACACCATGATCTGTCCACCTCCGGCAGCAGCAGCAACTCGGGCAGCCTTGTTCACCGCATACCCCAGGTAGTCGTCGTCGGTCTGGACGACGTCTCCAATGTGAATGCCGACCCGGATCCGAAGCTGTGGCGGCTCGACACGAGAGCCCATGGCGCGCTGAATCGCGACCGCAGCCCGGGCGGCGGGCTGGGTGGCTTCGAAGACGAGCATCGCCCCGTCACCGAGCATCTTCACGACGACTCCGCCGTACTCGCCGGCGATGTGGCGGATTGTGTCGTCGTGCCAGCCGACGACCTCGGCCCAGCGCTGATTGCCGACCTCCTGGGCTAGCTGAGTCGAGTCCTCGATATCGGTAAACACGAGCGTGACCGTGCCCTCCGACACCGACTCCCTGATCTCATCGTCGGGATCGGAGCCGAGGGCACTGAGCAAGTCCTCGAGCGTTGTCGTCAATTCGACGCCCATGAATTCGGGGTTGGGGACTGCAGTCGAATTGTGGCTTTGGACGATCTTCCAGATGCCATCTTCCAGGGTGAACACGAACGTCACTCGAAAGGTGCCGGGCTCACGACCGATGAAGGAGACCTTTGCCTGGACGCTGGCCCACCCCACCGATCCGAGCCGATAGGCCTCGACACGCTCGGGCAGGAGGTCGAACTCGACTGCCTGCATCTCCTCGATGTGCTTGCCGACGACCGCGGCCACGTCGCGTCCAACCCACCATTCGTCCGGGTCGGTGCCGATGTACGTAGTGACGGCGTCGCTCGAGTACAGGTTCTCCATGGTTGCGCGGTCGCGGCGGTGTCCTGCTTCTACCCAGCGCCGGGCAATCTCTCGCAACTCGGCAGATTCCTCAACCATGGTCGAGACCCATGTCTGCAGACATTGTGACAGGTCTCCAAGCCGGCGACCTCGAGGCGGCAGTCAATAAACGATGTCGTCCGAAGCTCGAGCGCGTCGGGGTGATCGCGCTCAGTCGGCCGGACCCACAGGACAGGCCCGGCTCGGACTGAGACCCCACCAGAGGCTCAGGGGCCAGCGCCTTCGCTTCTGCTGGCATCGAGTGCAAGTCAGCCGTATTCGATACCCGACGGCCGCTCGATCACCGAGCAAGATCACGGTGACCTTCGGGTGGTGTCCGGCCTTGGCGAGTCGATGGATCAGCGCTCCGTGTCGAGCCTTGTAATCCAGCTCCAGCGTTCTGATGTCCGGTCGAGGGTCCATTTGAGGTCTCCAAATCGGTCGCCGTCGACTTGGCTACCAACCCGGATACGACTCGACCAACTCAGGACTAGTTACTTCGCCAGCAGCAGCTCCGACCGAAGACACAACGAAACCCGGGCACTGCCCCGGTCTCCGTCGTCGACGACTACCTCAGCGGGGCTCCCCAGCCGCAGCGGAGCATGTCGGCAGCCCTGCGGAAGACGCCGGCCTCCATCATCCCCGTAGCAACTCCCTACGATTGCCCGCCCGAGCCGAGCAGACGGATACGTGACGACTTCTGAGCAGTTGCGGATCGTGATGCGAGTCGTGGCCGTCGTCGCTCCGTTGGGAGCGCTCATCGGC
>CAZCBO010000218.1:4687-4904 GCA_964496825.1 uncultured Acidimicrobiaceae bacterium | reverse complement strand
AGGTTCGTCGCCATAGCGGACAGGAACGACGGCGGAGTCTCGACACGGTCGAAGGATCAGAGGAACTGGCGATGTGCGGACTCCGCACCGACGCGGGGCTCCGACTCCTAGCGCGCATCGGAGAAGATGCGTCACCCAGGCGCGGGTCGATACTCGGGCGGATAAAAGCCGTGGAGGAACGCAGGGCCGAGCTCGTCGCCTCACTCGTACCCAACCT
>CAZCBO010000218.1:0-4677 GCA_964496825.1 uncultured Acidimicrobiaceae bacterium | reverse complement strand
CACTAGGTGGAGTGAGAGACGCGCCGAGCTCGGCGCCCTCATCGCCGCTGCCGTCCCAGCAGGCGAGCCCGTCACGTTTCTCGATGAAGGCATGTGGGGTCCCGAAACCCTTGGCGGCAGGCTCGTCCTACCGTTCCCGGCTCGAGATGGCGTCTTCGCAGGGATTCCCAAAGGCGAGGACGAACTGATTCTCCAGTTCGATCGCCTGAGGACTGGCTTTCTCGCCGTGCCGAAGGGTTCGCAGTGGTGGCTTGAGTACTACCCGGGTCTCAGCGAACGGCTCGAGACGCAGGCGCAGCTGATCTTCGAGGACGATCACCTCAGTGTCTATGCACTCAAAGATCCGGCCAAGCGGCGGAGCACGGAGCCGTGAGCGCGCCACCTCCAGTCTCGATCGGGATGCCCGTCTTCAATGGTGAAGATTTCCTCGCAGAGACGATCACAGCACTGCTTGCCCAAACCGCGGCTGATTTCGAGCTGATCATCACCGACAACGGTTCCACGGACGCCACAGAAGCGATCTGCCGCGCGTTCGCCAAGGACGACACACGACTGAAGTACTTCCGCTACGAGGAGAACCTTGGAGCCGCCGTCAACTACTCGCGCTGTTTCTCCCTCTCGTCATCCCCGCTCTTCAAATGGGCAGCCCACGACGACCTCTGCCGACCTGAGCTGCTCGAGCGATCGGTCTCCGCCCTCCGTGACCACGGGGACGCGGTCCTAGCCCACTCGCGCGTTCAGTCGATCGACCCGAAGGGCGAGATCTTGAAGCACTGGCCCAGTCGACCGGCGCTCGCCCACTCGAATCCTCTGGCACGGGCCAACGACGTGCTTTCAAGACAAGATACCTTTCCGATCTGGGGCCTGATGCGTCGCGACGTGCTCGCCAACACCGGTCTCCTCGGCAGCTATGCCGAGCACGACAGACCGCTGCTCTACGAGTTGGCTTTGGCCGGGAGATTCGTCGAAATCGACGACTTCCTCTTCATGGACCGCGAGCACCCGGGTCGCTCCGTCCGCGCATCGGACCACCGAGATCCACATACCGCAGTTGCCTGGTACGACACAAGACTCCAGGGCCGCCTCGTCCTTCCCGCATGGCGGCTTCTAGGCGAGTTCACCGCGGCATTGAGGCGGTCGGCCATTCCGCCGAGACAATACGCTCCCTATGCCGTTCAACTCGCCGGGTGGGCTGCTCGTCATCGTTCGGAGCTAGTTCGTGACCTCGGCGTGGCGGCGGAACGGGCACCCATCGTTGGATCGACCGCTTCCAGGCTCAGATCGGGCACGGAACGAGTTCTATGGAGCAACTATGTCCGGCGGCTGCTCACGGACATCGACAAGACCGTTCCACACGGGGCCACTATCGCCTTGATCGACGAGCAGTTCATCGACCGCGATCGGCTGTCGAATTGGATCGTGAAGGAGTTCCCCGATCGGAAAGGACTGTGGGATGGCCTGCCGGCGTCTGACCAGGCCGCGTGTTACGCACTCGAGCGGCAGATCGTCGCCGGAACCGACTACCTGGTCTTCGTCGCCCCATGCTTCTGGTGGTTCGATCACTACCGACAGTTCACTAGCTTCGTGAACGGGCGCTATCCACTCGTATCGAATTCGAGCCGGGCCCGGATCTTTGCGCTTGATTGAATGTCGAAACGGCGAACGTTCACCCCGATGCATCGTTGACAACGCGCACCAACCTCCGTGAAGTTCGGGCTCGTGCTTCGAGCACACGCCGGCTCCGCATCCTCGAGACTGCGAGCAAGCGCCGGCTGGCGGTCGTTTGGCCGACAAAGGGTGGTTGAAAGACCACAGGATCCGTTGCGCGGCCGCGGATCCTTCCGCTGGCAGGGCGGCTGCTCACGACGTCGTTGCAGCGGAGTCTCGTGCCTCTGCGAGCACGTACTCATGCACACCGAGCAGGCGCAGCGCCTGCCGAACCGGGTACGGCACGAGCCGTACGCCCTCGTCGTCGCCGACCAGCCTGGGGTTGGTGAGCTCGAGGCGGTCACCGCCGAGCTCCATCGACCCCTTCCCGGCGGCCAGCAGGTTCTTCACCCAGTCGACATCGCGCCCATAGGTCAGGGCGACCGCCACCGTCCCGTCGCGCTCGAAGGCCCACACCACCGTTTCGTAGGGCTTGCCCGTGATGCGACCGCGGTGGGCGATGGTGGCGAAGGGCCGGATCCGCCTGGCGAGCGGAGCCAGCGCACGGTTGGCGTAGTCCCGGTTGAACGGGCCGAGCGACTCGGGGAGTGGCATGGCGTTTCCACGTTATCCGCCTACCTAGATCAGCACACCGGTGCGGGGAGCGGCCAGATGCCGGTTGGCCAGCCGGAGCGCCCTCTCGGTCTCCGCGGCGAGCCTGCGCTGTGCCGTGGCCCCGATCCGTTCGCACACCCAATCCCAGTGCATCGACACCCGGTCACCGGGCTGCAGCTCCCCACTCGGGCCGTACCCGTCGCCGGCCCACCTGACCCGTTCGGGGCGTGACGGACCGAGCGCCAGACGGTCGTGCTCGAGGACGAGCAGCTGCGAGTCGACCACCGCCATCTCGCCATCGATCCCGACGACACGTCCCCACCGGATCCGGCATCGATCGAGCACATGGAGCGGCTGATCGGTCAACCCGGTGCGCATCAACCCGACCCAGGGATACACGCAGAACACGTGGAATCCGTGGCTCGGCCTTGCTCCCGCTGCGACCGCCTCGGCGACCGCGTCCCAGGAGGAGCCGGCCCGGGGTCGGAACCGCTCGTCCATCGAGTTCCCCATTGCGGTCGCGTCGACGGCCTCGAGGAGCCGGTTGCCGATCCAGTACGCCTCGACGACCTCGGCGTCGAGAGGATCCCTGCCGTTCGATCGCCCGATCAACTCCAGATACGGCCACGCCCCCTCGAAGTCACGGATCAGGTCGAGCAAGCCGCCATCGACGACCCCGGCGCTGCCGTACTCGAACAGCGCAGCATGGTCACCGGGTCCGCAGTAGCCGAGCGCGTTCGGTGGGTAGGCATACCGCACGAAGCGCAGGGCTCCCGACGTCATAGCCGGGCCAGCTCCCTGCGGCGGGCGCCGATGAGGAGCACGGCGGTCCCGACGCCGATCAGCACCAGCCCGAACGCCTGCGGGGCGAGGTCGATCCCTTGCACACCGGAACGGAGCACCGCGGTGATCACCGCACCGAACACGAGGACGGCGGTGACGTCGACCGCCTGGGCACGAGCCAACCCGCCGTACCAGGTGGCGACGTAGCCGGTGAGGATCAGGCCGGTGAAGAGGGCCCAGAACCATTGCTCCCAGCCGAGCTGCCCCATCCCGGCGAAGGCCCCGGTCGCGATGACGTAGCCGGCGAGGACGATGATTCCAAGCCCCATTCGGGCGGTGCCGACCGTGAGAGGGGACAGGCCTCCGAGGAGCCGCTTGGCGATGACCACCTCGATCGACCACAGCAGGGTGGCGGCCAGGATCATCGCCTCACCGGTCCCGATCCCGAGATCGGTGATACCGCCGGCCAGGACCACCTGACCCCACACCAGCAGGGCGATGGCCCCGATGTGGGGCCAGCTCAACCGCTCCCCCAGCAGCGGCACCGCCAGGATGACCACCCAGATCAGCAGGCTCTTGTGGATGAAGGCGGCCTGGGTCGAGGTGGCGCGAGCCAGGCCCTCGAAGAAGAGCAGGAAGGGGATGCTGCCACCGATCAACCCCACCGCTCCGAGACCGAGCCACTGCCACCGTGACGTCGGCCGGGTGAATCCGTCCTCCGAGCGCCGCTGCGACATGGCGAACAGCAGGCCACCGAGCAAGGCGGCGGCGACGAGGTTCTTGGCGGTGGTGTAGGTGGCGGTCGACGCCCCCGCCTCCCGCCAGGCCGCCACGCCGTAGCTGTTGAAGAAGATGGCGAACCCGCTGATGACCGCGGTGGCGACGGCGAGGGCGATGCCCCATCCCCGGGTACGTGGGATGGGAGGTGGTGCGAACGAGGTCTTCTCCCCGAGCAGCTTCATACGGCCCTCCCTTCTTCGGCCGAGATCTCCGCGCGCAGCGCCACCGCATCGGCGGCGCGCTCCTCGTCGAGGACCTCGACGGCGAAACCCAGATGGACCAACACGGTGTCGCCGATGGCGGCCTCCGGCGTGTAGACGAGGCACACCGGTCGACCCTCGACCGACGCCATCGGCATGCCGCCCTCGTCCCACGTCTCGCGAATCACCCCGATGACGCCGAGACACATCAGACGAGCTCCTCCACGACCCAGTCGATCAAGGCGACCTCGGGGACCGCATCGACGAGCAGCCCATTGCCACCGCACACCGGGCACGGGGTGAGCTCGTCGCCCCGGTAGTCGGTGCCGCACTCGAGGCAGTACAGCCCGTGCCGGCGGACGATGCAGGTGAGGACCGCATCTTCGAACCGGCCGTCGACCACCGTGGAGGCCCAGGCCTGCTCCACGACGGAGCGATCGGTCTCCGGGCTCATCGCCAGCTTGACCTCGCTGACGCGACCCGTTCCCGCCAGAGACTCGAGCTCCACCGCGACCTGAGAGACCAGGGCCCGCTCATGCATGCGAGGTCTCCCTCACTTCCCACGTGGCTGGTCAATTGCGGGCTTCGTCCCGCTATCTCGAACCTAAGCGGCCCCCTCACCGGTGACCTAGGGACGAAGGGCCCGATCTCG
>CAZCBO010000217.1:0-4922 GCA_964496825.1 uncultured Acidimicrobiaceae bacterium | reverse complement strand
AGCTCTGCCGCGAGGCCAGCCGCATGTAGTGGCTGTACGCCTCGTCGCGCGCGCGACGCTCGGACGGCGGGGCGAGCGTCTGCACGGGCAGGTATACGAACCGCTCCGGATCCCAGCGGAAGCCGTCCAGCGGCGGCGGGGTCCCCCACGCCGGGTCGAAGCCGGTGCGCTGGAGTTGGGGACTACGATCCTCGATGTTCGTCGGGGTGTACCACTGCTTGACCGAGCCGAACGGCTCGCGCAGGTTCGGACCGACGGCACCGCCAGGGCTGAGGAACCGACCCTGGTTCGTGGACGAGTAGGGATCGAACGGGACCGCGCCTCCGTAGCGCGCTTTCGCCTGCGGGCGGACGCGGATGCCCGTACCCTGGACCATGCCGCCCGTGCCGTCCGTCCAGTGATTGCTGTTCGTCACGCCGATCTCCCGGTCTAGAAACGGAACTTGCCCGCCTGGTCCGCGGACTGGCCAGCGATCCAATCCCGTCGGGCTTGCATGGCGAAGAAACCAGGGTTGCCAGCCTCACCGCCCTGAATGTCGCCGGTCTGCGCTGAGTAGCCCCGTGGGCGTCCTACAAGATCCCCACCGCCCGCGAACCCGGCAGCACTCCCTGCCGCGGGAGAGGCCAGTCCGTAGGGCATGGAAGTTCCTGACTGCCCCGTCCCGGGAACCCAACCGGTCGCGTTGGATCCGGGATACGGCTGGTTCAACATATCCCATCCAGACGGCCCGGTCGCGACGGAGGCCCCCGGGAAGCCCGACTGCATCGAGTGCCAATTCGTGGGAGGTGACCGCGGGTCATCGGCCTGCATGGGGCCGAATGCGCTGTCGTCCATCGTGGCGTAGGCCCGATTTCCGAAGTCCTGTTCGTCCACATACGGATCGTCGACCGGAATCGGCCGCATGCCGGGCCTCAGTCCCCCGTAGCCAGCACCAGCCATCGCCGGATCACCTGCCCCGGCAGGCTCGCCCCACAACTGCTGCGCGGCGGCGGGCCGGTTCACGAGCGGCGAGGCAGCGTTCATGCCCGGCTGCGGAGCGACGTACATGCCCGGCTGCGGCATCGTGCGCTCACCGGTGTCGAGGTACTCGGTCGGCGGCAGCCCACCGCTCGCCCCGGGTCCGAACGCAAGCTGCGTCCGCTCGCCCGCCTGCTGCAGGAAGCGCTGCACGCGCGCCGCCTGCTGGATGGCCTCCAGCCGCTCGGCCCCGCTCTGCAGGTAGAGCGCCTGAGGAAGTCGCGTGGCGTACGGCTCCTCCTCATCCCAGGGCGCTTCCACCACGCCCATCTCGGGGTAGGCGATGCCGCCGCCCAGGCGCCCGCTGGGAGGCGGCAGGCCGCGCTGGGGCGAGAGCCAGTACTTGCGGCCGTTTTCCATGGGTGCCTCCTCGTCGGGCGCCGGGAGCGGCGCCGGCCTAGACCGTGGTCAGGTTCTCCAGGCGCGCGACCGAGCCGGTGCTGAGCGTGGCGAAGCCGATGTTGATCTCGAGGTCGGCGTAGAGCAGGTCCTCGGGATCCGAGGTGCGATGCGGGCCATCGACACGGATGCCCGCGCCGGTGTCCTCGTTGTAGAACCACACCAGGCCGCCGAACTGCGGCTCGTCCTCGCGCGGGCCCATGTGCACGAGGTAGACCGACGAATGGTCGGTGTTCTCGTCGTTGAGGATGAAGTCGGTGACGAGCACGGGAATGCCCATGTAGTGAACGACCGGCAGGCCGAGCACCGGGTCGGGGCCGATGGGCGGCGTGAAGCCGGCCGTATGGCAGGCGTCGGCGAACGCGCTGTACTGGCCCTTGTTCATCACGAAGGCGCGCGGTTGCCCGCCATCCCACGGCGTGACGAGTTCGATCAGGGCATCGAGCATGGACAGCGCGAGCGGAGTGCTCCCGGCGTCCACGCCGCCGCCCGGGTTCTCACTGGCGAGCGTCTGCAGCCCGACCGGATCGGGATCCGTGCCGTCGCCGTAGATGAGCTTGTTGCCGACCGCGTTCCAGATCGAGACCATCTTCTCCTGGATCTGCTGCTCGAAGACGTCGTTGATCATGCTGACGTTCTGCGCGATGTCGCCGGTCACCTCGACCTTGGCGGCGATGCGACGCAGGTCGAACTGGCGCGCCGTCGTGTCGTAGGTGGTGGCGGAATCGTCGGCGTTTCCGCCCGAGCTGATAAAGCCCGCCGTCGCGAGCACGTCGACGTCCGTGCACTGCAGGCTGTCGCCGCGCACCATCATCTTCGGGATTCTCGGAAGCAGCTGGTCGGACTGGTTGGTGCCGATGTAGGCACCGAGCACCTGCGGGTGGGAGAGCAGCAGGGCCTGGGTCTTGGTAACGGATGCCATGGGTGTTCCTCCTGGGGGAATCTCGGGTCACGCGCGACTGCGGATGGGGCCCTTGCCACCTACACGCAGACAACTTCCTGGCGCTTCGGGATCCAGCGGAAGCTCCAGCTACCGTCGCCGTTGGTCGGCTTGTAGGGCTGGAGCATGAAGCCGGATGCGTAGCGCTGCTCCATGTCCTTGAACCAGGCCATCAGGTGCGGATCGGCGGCGTTTCGGAACGCCTGCCGCAGCGCCTCGTCCTGGGGGTTGAAGATGTAGGCGCCCTTGGCGTAGTCGAACCGGACCACGACGCCCTTGTAGGTTCTCGGCGGCTCGCCCCAACGCGGATCGAAGCCGTTCACGATGCAGACGTCCTGCGAGGCGGGCAGCGGCGGGATGAACTGCCGGTACGGCTCCACCAGACGGAGGGACTCGGCCGTATCGCCGGCGAACGGAGAACCGATGGTGCCCGGCGGCGGCGCCATGCCCGTCTCGAGCGGCATCATGCCGTAGGGCTCGTGGGAGATGACGGCGGGTCGGCCCACGCGCTCGAAGTTCACGCCGATGCGCGCCGGCACTGAGGGGCGCGTGCCGATGGGCTCGGCAGCGGACGACTCGCTCGCACCGCCACCGCCCTGACCACCCGCCCCCATGGACATGCCGGCCGGTGCACCGAGGAGGCCCTCCTCGAGCGTGCTCCCCAGCGGCACATACGTCGAGCGGTCCGAGGGCGGAAGTCCGACGTCGCCCTCGGGCGTCCAGGCGTGCCGCAGTCGCGGGCCGAGGGGTTCCGCCGAGGCATCGTACGTGAACCGGCGGCGCAGATGCTGGTCGGCACGCGCCCGGCGACCCGGCGCCTTGACGGCCCGGTACGGGAGGGGATCGCCCTCCAGCGTGTTAAACCGCCCCATGCCGCTGATCATGAAGGGGCCGCAGTCCTCGCACGCGCAGGGCTTGCCGCCGCGACATCCCATCAGGCGGCCTCCTTCGGGCAGTTCCAACCGGAGAGTCGCATGCAATGCACGAGGGGAACTCCTAGGCCGATACGTTCGAGAGCCAGGCGACGTTGTCCCCGCAGTGCACGAGACCGACGTTCATCTGGAGGGTGGCGAGGGACTGGTCGGAGGCCTCGATCGCCTTGCTGTTCGAGACCACAACGCCAGGGGCGTGGGTGCTCGCGAGCAGGACGCCGCGACCAACACCTGCCGAGACCCGCTCGCGGTCCTCCTCGGAGAGCACCGTCATGTCCGCCTTGAACATCACGGCATCCGCGCTCGGTACGTAGCTCGACTCGACCACGCGTACGCGATCGAAGAACCACGCCTCGCGCCCCATCACCGGATCGTGCGTCGGCGCGAGACCCACGCCCGTCATCAGTTCGACGAACTCCGCGTACGCGCCCAGCCCCATGACGATCGAGTACTGCTGCGGCAGGCCCTCGCTCAGGTTGAGTTGCTGCCGCAAGCACATGAGGAGCCGGAACGAGAGAGGCTCCCCGCCTGCGTCCACGACGTGCGAGTCGGCCGTGGCGATGTCGAACAGGCTGTCTGGTCCGTTGGCGTCCGGCGTCTTGCTGAACAGCTGCTTGTACGTCGCGACCATCATCATCTCGGCCAGCGCCCGCAGGGCGGTATCGTACACGTTGTATACGCTCTCGCTCACGTCTACGGCCGTGTCGACGATCAACTGCGCGGCCAATTGGGAAAGCTCCGTGCTCTCGACCGTCCAGGTCGGCGCATCCGAGTTGATGACGGTCCCGTTCTGCGCGCTCCACTGCGCCGTGGAGGACCACGAGCCAACGTTGGAGACCACCGGAATCTGCACGAGCGAATTCTCGAACTGCGCCCAGGGAAGCGGGGCCGTGAGCAAGGACCGGCCCGGCAGGATCAGCCCCACGTTCTCCGGGGGCGGAACGAGCTTCTCCTCCACCCACGACGACACGATCTGATATCCCGGCACCGGGTAGCTGAAGAGGCTGAGGGCTTCACTCTTCGTGGGGGCTGCCATCGTGCTCGACCTCGAAGCGACACTACGCACCGGGGACCATAGAGCGAACTGCGGCTCACGCGTGCGCCGTTCGCGTGTTTAAGCTTCGCTTAACGGTCGTGCGCCCGCGTCCGCGTACGCTTCTGTACCTCCGCTCGCAACCGCGCACCGGTCGTGAACGGGCTTCGTGATGTGAACCCGACAGGAGTGCGAGCATGACCAAGAGCGTCATCGGCGAGAGGAAACCCAGCAGCCCCTACGTCGAGACCCAGGACGTACTCGACTCCCAAGTCAGTGGCGGCGCCGTACGCCTCGGTGTGCCCGTCGACGTCTCGGGCTCGGGCTCAGGTACGTGGTCCGACGGCATCGTATGGCCCACCGAGGCCGCCGTCGTGCTCGACCTCGCCATCTCCGTCAACAATGGCGGCAGCGCGCTCGGCGGCGGCAACGCCATCGTCGAGATCAACGCGCAGGGCCAGGACGAGTTCGGCACGTCGGACGGATGGGATGCCGTCATGCCCGTGCTCGTTTGGATCAGCGGGCAGGACCCGATCTTCCACACCGGAGTTCTCGGTCCGGCCCCCATCGTCACCGTCACCGGCACGGGCACGCCCCGCAT
>CAZCBO010000216.1:0-5047 GCA_964496825.1 uncultured Acidimicrobiaceae bacterium | reverse complement strand
GTGAGGCGGGCCTCGCCGTGCTCCTCACGGCCAGCGGCCTCGGCGCGCTTGCAGGCTCTCTCGTCGTCGCGGCCCTCGGTGACTTCCCTCGGAAGGGCCTCGTCTTCCTCGGAGCGACGGTGGGGGTCGTCGACGTCGTCGGTGCTTCGGTCGTGGTCGTCTCGGGGGTGGTCGACGTCCCATCGATCGTGGTCGTGGTTCGGTCGGAATACGTCGGTGTCGGCCCGCGGTCGAAGCTCGAGGTGAGCGCATCGAGCCCGCCGCCGGAGGTCAGGACCACGCCCGTCCCTACGACGAGGACGACCGTGGCGATTTGGCCGAGCAGGGACATGCCCCTGAAGGCCCCAAGAGGTCTGAGAGAAGCCGTACCACTCTCGTTCTCCTCTACCCGGAGCGGGGTGGCAACGCGGTCCCCGCCATCTCCGGTTCCTGCGAGCGGCGTGGTTCCTACTCGTTGAATCGGCATTCGGCGGCGCAGAAATGAGGGCTTTTGGCCCTGAGGAAATGGTCTGGGCCTTCGGCCCTGGCGGCCGGATCCAGCTCGGGTAGCGTCGAGCTGAACACCGAGAGGGGCTCAGATGCGCGGAAGGATGGCGGCGTTCTGCGCCGCGATGCTGTTGGTGGTGCTGACCGGGTGTGACGACCTGGTCGACCAGGTGTCCGGTGTGCGCGGTTCGGGCAATGTGGTCACCGAGACCCGCGAGGTCAGTGGATTCAACTCGATCGCCGTGCTGGGCAGCGGGGACGTGGTCGTCACCGTGGACGGCACCGAGTCGCTGATCGTCGAGGGCGAGGACAACATCTTGCCGTTGCTCGAGACCGAGGTGAGAGACGGTCGCTTGGAGCTGGGTCCGAGGGACCCGATCTCGCCGACCGAACCGATCACCTACACGATCTCGGCGATGGCGCTCGAGGGTGTGGTGATCACCGGCAGCGGTGACGTCACGGCAAGCGGCATCGAGGCCGATTCGTTCGAGGTGACGATCACCGGGTCGGGCCACGTCGAGCCGTCGGGCACAACGGGTGATCTCAGCGTGCAGATCTCCGGATCGGGCGAGTATGCGGGTGCCGCCCTCGAAGCCCGGATCGGTGAGGTCACGGTCTCAGGAAGCGGGGATGCCGTGGTCAGCGCCTCCGATGCCCTCGACGTCACCATCTCCGGGTCCGGCAACGTCCAGTACCTCGGATCCCCGACGCTCGAAACCAACATCTCGGGATCGGGCAACGTGAGCTCGCGCTGAGCAGGCAGCGCCACGACGCTCCGCGGGCGGGCCTAACGTCACCGAATCAGCCGTATCAGTTCGTTCCTCGTTCCCTGCGCGGTCCTCCTCGCCGTGTCGGCGTGCTCGAGCGACTCGACCGAATCGGTCCCGGCGAGCACGACGCTGCCGGCAACGACGACGGTGGCGCAGTCGACCACGGAAGCGCCCACGATCACGGACGCACCGACGACGACTCCGCCCCGGGCGGAGCCGATCCCGGCCTCCCAACTGAGCATCACCGCCTTCCCCGTTCCCACCGGATCGAGGCCCCACGATGTCGCCCCCGCAGTCGACGGCGGCGTCTGGTACACGGCCCAGGGATCCGGTGACCTCGGTTGGCTCGACCCCACCACCGGCGAGACGCGCCACATCCCGCTCGGAGCCGGATCGCGGCCCCACGGCGTGATCGTCGGCCCCGACGGAGCAGCGTGGGTCACCGACGGCGGGTTGAACGCGATCGTCAGGGTCGACCCGGAATCCGAGGCGGTGACGGTGTATCCGCTGCCCGCCGACCGTCCAGAGGCCAACCTGAACACCGCGGCGTTCGCAGGGGACGGGCGGCTCTGGTTCACCGGCCAAAACGGTATCCACGGGGTGCTCGACCCCGAGACCGGCGCTATGGCCGTCTTCGAATCGCCCCGTGGCCGGGGCCCGTACGGGATCGCCGCCACGCCTGAGGGCGAGATCTACTACGCCTCCCTTGCCGGCAGCTACGTCGGCGCGGTCGCAGCCGACGGGTCGGTCACGGTTCTCGAGCCGCCGACCCCGGGTCAGGGGGCGCGTCGCGTCTGGTCGGACTCGGCCGGATCCGTGTGGGTCAGCGAGTGGAACAGCGGCCAGCTGAGCCGGTACGTCCCTGCCACCGACACGTGGACGACGTGGCCGCTGCCCGGATCGGGACCCCAGACCTATGCCGTCTACGTCGACGACACCGACATCGTGTGGGTGAGCGACTTCGGAGGCAATGCCATCCACCGATTCGATCCGGCCACCGAGACCTTCGACACGTTCGACCTGCCGTCGCGTCCCGGCGATGTTCGCCAGATCCTGGGCCGGCCCGGCGAGGTGTGGGGAGCCGAGTCGGCTGCCGACCAGCTCGTCGTCATCCGGCGCGGGTGACGGTCAGGGCCGGCTCGTTGCCCGGCCTCCACTTGATCGAGCAACCCATCGAGGGGAACTGGTCGGCAGGTACCGGCTCGTCGGAGAGCACCGCATCGAGCGCGGCGCGGAGGTCGGCGCCGGTGACCGGCACCCCGGAGTTGGGACGCGATTGGTCGAATCGGCCGCGGTAGACGAGGGTGCGGTCCGGCCCGAAGAGGAAAAAGTCCGGCGTGCATGCTGCCGAGTAGGCCTTGGCGACCTCCTGGGTCTCGTCGAAGAGCACCGGGAACGGGTAGCCGAGCCTGCGGGCCACCGCCCCGAGCTTCTCCGGTGTGTCCTCCGGGTAGGCGACCGGGTCGTTTGAGCTGATGCCCACGATGGCGACGTCCCGGTCGGCGTAGTCGTTGCCGAACTCGACCAAGCCCTCCTGGACGTGCTTGACGTAGGGGCAGTGGTTGCACAGGAAGATGACGGCCAGCGCCTTGGGACCGGCCAGGTCGGCGAGCTTGACCGGCTCCCCGCTGACCGTATCGGTGAGATCGAAGTCGGGGGCTGGGGTGCCGAGTTGCAGCATGGTGGATTCAACGGCCATCGGGAGCTCCTGTCGTCGGGTGCGACCCCGAGGATATCTGCGCCACGGTCGACGTTCGACGGGGGCGCGGCGTGAGGGCCATACTCGGGCCATGGAGTACCGGCACACCCAGTGGGGCTGGTTCTGGCTGCCCACCATGGCGCTCTTTGCGGTCATCCTGATCGTTGCGGTCCAGGCAGACGACGAGATGACACCGGCCGTGTTCGGGATGATCGCCGCCCTGTTGGTGACGATCTTGGCCGTGGTGCTCCACTTCAGCCGGATGACCGTGACGGTCGATGGCGAGGCGGTGGCTGCTGCCTTCGGTTCCGGGTGGCCGCGCAAGGTGGTCCCGATCGCCGAGATCACGGCCGTCAGGCGGGTGCGCAACGAGTGGTGGTACGGCTTCGGCATCCGCAAGGTCCCTGGCGGATGGATGTACAACGTCTCCGGCCTGGATGCCGTCGAGCTCGAGCTGTCCTCCGGCAAGATCCTTCGCATCGGCACGGACGAACCGGAGGCGCTCCACGGAGTCCTGTCGCTGTTCGTGCGGAGCTAGCCGATGGGAGTGCTCACCGGGTCGGGCGCCGGCTGCACCGCCTCCCTGGGGAGCAGGGCGGGGATCACGACGAGCGATGTGACCGCGGCGGTGATCATCGCCACCCACATGATCAGGGAAACCTGGCCGTGGATCTTGAGGGGCGACAGCCACAGCGCGGTGAGGGCGACCGCGATGCCGAGGGCATTGGCCACGATCGGCCGACCGGCATGGTCGATGGCGCGCAGCACGTAGCCATCGCCGCCGGCCCTGGCGTGATCGATGGCGGCGACGTAGTGGATGGCGTAGTCGATGCCGACCCCGATGACGATGCTCGAGATGACGGCGGTGAGCAGGTTGAGCTGGATCCCGGAGACGACCAGGAACCCGAGCACGGTGAGGATGGTGAGGGTGATCGGCAGCAGCGAGATCAGTGTCTCGCGCACGCGCCGGTAGGCGACCGCCAGCATGATCGCCACGAGGACGTAGGCGACGACGATCGAGGTGGCCTGGGCCCTGAGCACCAGCCGGGCGATCTCGTCCCACACCACCGGCATCCCGGTGAGGACGCGAATCTCGTCGCTGTCGTCGGCGAACGCCAGCCAGGCCTCGAGGTCGTCCGTGGTGAAATCGGCCGGGAGCAGCAGAAAGCGAAAGCCGTCATCGCTGACCATGGTGCCGATGGGCAGCGTCTGTTGTCCGGAGAGGACGGCGTCGAGCTGGTCGGGAGAGAGCGCGGCGGTCACATCGGCAACCGAGAACACCCGCCGGACTCCGTCGAGCCCCTCGAGCTCTGCCGATGCCGCCGTGATGGCGGCAAGGGAGCCCTGCGGATCTGCCGGGTCGAACACGAACTCGCCGGCGAGGGGCGTGGCGCCGCCGAAGAGCTCCTCGGTCTTCGCGAAGGCGAGCCGAACGGGATCGTCGTCCTTGAAGAAGAACAGCTGGTCGGGGTTCACCTCGAGCCGCGGCACGAAGGCGACGGCGAACACGACGATCAGCGCGGTGATCACGAATGCGGGAACTCTGCTGCGAACCGCCGTCTTGATCGCCTCGGTCACCCGCGGACCGAGCAGCGCCGCCCGGTGGCGCGGTTTCACGTCGAGGTGGCTCATGAGCGCCGGCAGCGACAGGAACGAGATGATCCCCGCAAAGACGATGCCGACGGCGGTGAAGAGCCCGAGCTGGCGGATCGGCTCGACATCGGTCACCAGCAGGGAGAGGAAGCCGGCTGCGGTGCTGATCGTGGTGAGGATCATCGGCACCCCGACCTGGCGCAGCGCCGAGGTGACACGCCCCACCGCGTCGGTGGTGACCTCGGCCTCCTCCTGGAAGTGGGTGACGAAGTGCAGGCCGTCGGCCGAGCCCATCACGACGATGAAGATCGGCACGATGACGGTGACGATGTCGATCTCGGTGCCGAGGGCGAAGAGGAGGCCGAAGGTCCACAGCGAACCGAGCGCGGCGGGAAGGATCGCCATGGCGCTCAGCCGGAGATCCCCGATGGTGGCGAAGAACACGCCCACGAGGAGGGCGATCACCAGCGGCGGAATGACGAGGAGGAAGAACGACAGC
>CAZCBO010000215.1:0-5061 GCA_964496825.1 uncultured Acidimicrobiaceae bacterium | reverse complement strand
CCGAAATCGGAGTGGGGAGATCTAACCCCACACGACCCTGGGCCCCGATCCGTCCCCTGGGGTCACGCAGCTGATCCTCGGGCCGTGGGCCGTTCTGCTGATCCGGGCGTGGCAGGCACTCCTGCCGGAACACATCTTGCGCCGTTTCCCCCCGCTCGCGGACCACACGTGGATCGCGCGGGTAGCACATATTGCACCCACCCATCCTCCTTGCCGGATGTGCGCTACTTCAGGAACCGGAGCGCTCGATAGGCGCGGCCACATTGCCGGGTTGCCTGGAACGGAATGGGCCGCATCGGTCGGCAGACAGGGTGAACAGGGCGGCTGTCGGTGTGCGCAAAGGAGGTCAGAAGCATCTAGTCCGCGGCGGTGTGACTGCCCTAGGCTTCGGGTGTGGTGTGAGGTTTTGGCCCTAATCGGCCCCTGTATGGGTGGAGGGTCAGCATGGTCGAGCCGCTGTCCACATCGGAGTCGCCGTTTCGGTTGGCCGAAACCGACGGGCTTGATCGACTGTACCGGGAGCAGGCGCCGCAGATGTGGCGAGCGTTGACCGCCTTCTCGGGAAGCCGGGAGATCGCGCAGGACGCCGTTGCCGAAGCGTTCGCACAGGCGATCCGCCGCGGTGATGGGATCCGTTCGCCGGAGCGGTGGCTGTGGAAGGCCGCCTACCGGATCGCCGCGGGCGAGTTGCAGCTCCGCCGCGGGTTCGTGTCGTTGACCTTCGAGGAACCCAGCCGGGTCGAGGAACCGGCGTGGGAGCTGCGTGCCGCGTTGGCTGAGCTACCCGAGCAGCAGCGGGCGGTGCTGGTATTGCACTACTACGGCGGATACCCGGCTCGGGAGATCGCCCGGATCACCGGGTCGACCCCTGCGGGAGTGTGGATGTCGTTGAGTCGAGGGCGGCGGCGACTGCGTGCCATGTTGGAGGTGGCCGATGGTTGACCTGCAGCGACGTTTCAGAGAACTGGATCGGCTCGATGCCCCTGACCTGCGGGCGGACATCGAACGGCGCGTCGCAGTGCCGTCGACGTCGCTCGAACCGCCGCTGGTGCCTTGGTGGCGGGGCCCGTTGGTTGCTGTCGGTGCCGCCGTCCTCGTTCTTGTGCTGATCGGGGGAGCAGCGCTGGTGTGGCGGGGCGAAGGCGGCGGTGTCGCCGACACGATTGATGCGCCACCTACCACAGTCGCTCCGACCACGACGGTGGAGAGCATTCCCCGTCTGCCCCCGACCGGTCCGTCCGTGGCTCTGGAACCGGTCGAGGGGCTCGAACCGGTGCGGCTCTCGACGTCTATCGGTGAGATCGAGTTCACCACCTGGGTCCATCCCGAAGGGGAGGAGCCCCCCTGGGAGGTGACCGAGACCCCCCACGGGTTCTTCGGTGGCATCGGTCCGGCCGGGACACCTGCCTGGTCGCTCGACGGGATCACGTGGACGGAGATCCCGCTCTCAATACAGTCCAACGGGTGGTCCGACCAGTCGCCGGCGGAAGGCAGAGATGTCCTCGTGTGGAGCGTGAACGACGGCGTCGGTCGGGCGACGTGGGATGGCACGGCGTGGTCCGGAGCCGAGATCCTCGACGACCCCGTGCTCGACGGTGCGAGTAGTACGGTGGCGGGACCGCACGGGGTCGTGGTGGTACGCACCACGATCTACCACTGGGATGGTTCGGGGTTCGCCGAGGCCGCCCGGCCACCCGACCCGGAACTTCACCCCGGATCCAGCCCCGAATGCGCAGCTCAGGATTGGCTCGGATGGAGCAGGATGCCGGAACTGGGCCCGGTGGTCGCGACCGACGACGGGTTCATTGCCCTCGCCGCCAGGAGTCGAGATGACTGGCATAGGTTCCCGGTGTGTGAGCCGCTCGTCTGGTTCTCCAGCGACGGTAGCGAGTGGGTACCGACCACCGACGAGTCGCCGTTCGGAGACGGCGCCGTCGTGCGCGACCTCGCCGTCGTCGACCGCCGGCTCGTGGCTGTGGGCGGCATGTCGTACTGGGATGCCGCCGTGTGGGTCTCCGACGATGGGATGAACTGGCAACGAACCGACCTCGATTCGGCCCACCTGTTGCAGGTTGCCGGCAGTCCCCTGGGCTGGGTCGCCGTCGGCCACGGGAACACCATGTGGTTCTCGCCCGATGGACACGTCTGGGACGGTCCCTACGAGCGGCCCCCAGGGTGGGGGGACATCTGGGACGTCGTCGGAGTGGCCATGCTCGCCGACCGAATCATTGGGGTCGGCGAGATGGGCGCCGTCATGCCATCGCAGTCCGCCGCGTCCGGCGTGGTGATCGGCGTGTTGGCGAGCGACTGAAAGAGGAGCTCCACAACGCCGGAGCGAGCACGGAAAGCCCTCGACCGGTCCGGTTGGTTCGTGCTTCTCGTCTCCCCTACTGGCGGGAGCACGAGGACCCTGAGCGGGTCGTTCCGGTACTCAACTACGGTTCCTTCGCCTGGTCCGATGGGAACGTGGTGAGGGATGGTTCTGCCGTCGCTTGCGGGCGTGTTTGCGGATGAGCCGCGGTTAGTGGATCTGCGGTCCGCTCGGGGTGAGGACCAACTGGATCTGCAGGATCCCCGCGTCGCCGACGCGGAGGCGGACATCGCTTCGGCGTTCCGTCAGAACCCTGCCTCATGAACGGCGTGAGTCTTCTCGCAGGCAGAGGCCTGATCGGCATCGGCTTCGTAGGAGTGTGGTCGACCTTGGCAGCCGCCGCTGTTGCGATTGTCCTTGCTGCCGTCTCGGTGGAAGGTCGAATCTCGTCGACTCGCGCCGAGCCCTGAGAGCGCGTTCGCCCGCTGTTTCCGCTCAGGGTGTGTGGCTTCAGGGTCGGTGGCCTCTTGTTCCCGAATCGGTGGGGGAGATGATTGGTGGAGAGCTTTGGGGCAACGCCGGACATGTGGGAGTGTCCCCGGTGAGGTGACGGATGGAGGATGAGGCGCGGTTTCGGGTGTTGTATGAGCAGCACCAACCCGATGTCCTCGCTTACTGTCTGCGGCGTCTTGGTCGTGATGACGCAGTCGAAGCCTGTGCCGATGTCTTCCTGACGGCGTGGCGTCGTATCAATGACGTTCCTGGAGACGATGAGGCGCGGCTGTGGCTGTTCGGTATTGCCCGCAACACGTTGCGGAATCGGCAGCGGAGTCTTCGCCGGATGCGCCGCCTCGTGGCTCGGCTCGGGTCACTCTCGGCCAGTGTTGAGCCGCTACCGGACGAGGTGGTGGTGCGCCGCGATCAGGACCGTGCCGTGTTGAGTGCGCTGAGCCGGCTTGGTCCCCGGGATCGTGAGGTGCTGCGCCTTCGACTGTGGGAAGAGGCAACCTACGCGGAGATCGCCGTGCTGGTGGGATGTTCTCGCCACGCCGCCGAGCAGCGATATGCCAAGGCGTTGAAACGATTGCGCAGCGCTTGTCGGCAAGGGGGACATGTATGGAGGGAAGAGACTGAACCGATGATGCTTGACCCAGGAGCTGAAACGTGACACGTGACGAGCTGAACCAGCTCGAGGCCGCGGTGAAGGAGGCCAACCCCATCCCTCGACCGTTCGATCTGGTCGACTCCGAGGAATCGGCGGCGGTGAAGCTCCTGGTCGATGAGGGGAGGCTTGCCATGACGTCGACAGTGACTCCCGACCCGCGGCCCACCCGGCCCGAATCGCCCGGGCCGGCCCGTCGCCCCGCTTGGGCGTGGGCGGTGCTCGCCTTCGCGGCGGTCCTGGCAACTGCTGGACTCACGCTGCTGCTTCGAGGCGGGGAGACCACAGTCGCTGACGTCGCTGCGCCGCGGTCGGAGCGGGTCGCGATCCCGCTCGGCGCGATCCAAGACCTGACCCGGTCCGGGGACACGGTGTGGGCATGGGATTCCGCCGGAGGGCTCGCCACCTACCGCGACGGAGCCTGGGTCAGCCAACCCTCGTTGCCGGGCGTGAGAGACGTGGCCGGCTCCCCGGACGAGATAGCGTGGGCGATCAGGGGCGGAGGCCGTGGCAGCTTGTGGCAGCTGGAGGATGGGGTCTGGCGGCAACCTGCTGAGTGGCAGAAGCTGCCAGACGACCTAGAGGCCATCGCAGTCGACCCGGTCACCGGCACGGTGTGGGTGGTCGGTAGTGGCGGTTTGCAGCGCTGGGACGGGGAGACACGGACCCGCGTCGTCAGCCTCGAGCCGAACCATGGCGATATTGCGGTGACTCGGAATGGAACGGTGTGGGTATCGGACTTCAATCCGTTCTTCCCCACCAATGTCGGGTTGGCCCGCCATGACGAGGAAGCCGACGCCTGGGAGGAGGTCCGGCCGCTCGGCGGCCCCAACCGCCACGCGGTAATGGCGCCGACACCGGACGGGGACCTGTGGGTGTGGCTCGCCGAGTTTCCCGCAACCGAATCGCCGGAGGGTCTAGCCGGGAAGACACTTGCCTACTACCACGCCGACAGCGGGGAGTGGACCATCTACGACGAGGCGGGTACCCCCGAGGGAGCAGTCCAAGCCATGACGGCGAACGAGGACGGAGTCTGGCTCGCCGTTGATGGGCCGTCGTCTGAAATCTGGCAGTTCGACGGCCACAACTGGGTCCGCCATCTTGCCCACACCGGCACCACCCCATGGATCGTCGACATCGCCGCGGCCCCCGACGGGACGATCTGGTTCCTCCAAGCCGAGGACGATGGCGACATGGCGACAGCCCCGCTGCGTGTCCTCTACCAGCTCGAGCCATGACGGGGGTTCGTATGAGACACCGGGTGACACTCGTTGGGGCGGTGGTGTTGGCGCTTGTCGTCGGAGCCTGCGGTGATAGCGACGCCCCGGACAGCGAGGAGGTCTCCTAGGCAGAACTAGCAGCTCTCCTGAATAGCGCATCTATGCCGATATGCGCTGCCTGAGATAACCGCTCCATAGTGCCGATATGGGCGGCGCACAACGGCATCCTGGCCAAGCTGGTCGCCGAGCGCTGAAGGCGAACGATCGGCGCTCTTGGCCGGGGCTCAGCTCGTGACAGCGATGGCGACGTAGGTGGCCGCGGTGACGACGACGACGAGGGGGGCGACGAGGAACGCGGCCCGGGAGTG
>CAZCBO010000214.1:0-5075 GCA_964496825.1 uncultured Acidimicrobiaceae bacterium | reverse complement strand
TACGATCGTCAAGTGGTTCTTGCTGGACGAGCGTCAACCTAGGATCAGCGGGCGGAGGAGCCTCTGATGAGCCGCCGGGATGAGATGCTGCAGGCTGCGCTCGAAGCGTTTGCGGTGCACGGCTACGACGGGACGAGCATCGCCGATCTCGCCGACGCCACCGGGATGAGCAAGGCGGCGTTCAGCTACCACTTCGCCGGCAAGGACGAGATCCTGGTGGAGCTGGCCGAACCGCTGCTGGCCGAGCTCGAGTCCGTGACCGGCGATCGGCAGCCCTCCAACGACCCCGCGGAGCTCCGAGCGCTGCTCGAGGACTACACCGATGCGCTGTTGCGGCACCGGACCGTGGCCATCTGGGTGGACGGTGACAAGTCGGTGGTGAATCATCCGACGATCGGTGCTCGGCTCAAGGACAACAACCGGGCGATGCGCGCCCTCATTGCAGGTCCGGGTGCCTCGCGTCGCGATCGGATCCGCGCCTCGGCGGTGCTTGGGGCGATCTGGCGACCGATCCGCAACCTGCCGGACATCGACATCGCGTCACACAAGGACGAGATCATCGCGATCGCACTCGACGGTCTCATGGGGTAGAAGCGCTTGGCGAATGCCGCTCGGTACTGTACGATCGTCCAGTTTCGGCGTCCTTGGAGGCATCGGTGACTTCAACGCTGAGATCGCAGGACATCGCGGGAGCGATCGAAGGGTCGGTGCCGATGAGCGACCTGGCGCAAGCGGCTGGTCTGAGTCCTGAGGACGTGGCAGGGGTGATTGCCGCCGGCGTCGTCACACCCGACGAACACGGCCGCCTTCGCCCGTCGGCCATCACCAAGCTCCGCCTGGTCACCGCCCTCCTCGAGGCGGGTCTGCCGCTCGACGATCTGGCATCGGCAATCCGCGATGGCCGCCTGACCTTCGACTACGTCGATCACCTGATGCCCTCACCCGTTCGTTTCGTCTCGGTTCCCTCGTCGCCCTCGACCGACCATCTGGCGTTGCTGCGGACCATCCTCGGCGGCTTCGACCGCGACGACCGAACCGCGCGAGAGGACGATCTGGCTATCTCCGAGCTCGTGGCCGCCGCCATTGCCCTCGGCGCTCCGATCGAGCGGATCGTGAGGATCGTGCGCTCGACGGCGCAGTCCGTGGAGCATCTGGTGGCGCTCCAGCGAGACTTCATCGACGATGTGCTGATCGGCCCGGCGATCGAGGACACCGGATCGCCGGTCACGGCACTCGCGGCGACGGCCACGACCCGGGCCGAGTTCCGTGATCTTGGACGCAGGCTCGTTGCGCTGCTGTTGGAGCGCTTCGCCGACGAGGCCATCTTCACGAACCTGGTTCAGCTCACCGAGCTGGCGTTGACCGAGGGTGGGGTGGGGACGCCCCACGACGGCCAGAGCGTGGTCTTCGTCGACGTGAGTTCCTACACGCGCCGTTCCCAGGACGAGGGTGACGACGCGGCGGCCCACCAGGCGTTGCTCCTCGCCGACTTCGTGCACGGCCTCGCCGCCCCGCTCGGTGGTCGGCTGGTCCGCTCGCTCGGCGATGGTGCCCTTGCTCACTTCCCGGATCCGGCGTCGGCGGTGCGTTTTGCGCTCGATGCGGTTTCCCTTGCCCCGGCGAACGGGATCTGGAACCTGCACGCCGGCGTCAACAGCGGGCCGATGCTTCGGCGGGACGGGGACTACTACGGCACGGCGGTCAACATCGCGTCCCGGGTGGCAGACCACGCACGGCAAGATCAGGTGGTGGTGACGCGAGCCGTCGTCGAGGCGCTCCAGGAAGAAGACGGCACCATGTTCACGCCGATCGGCAGCGTTGCACTCAAGAACGTCGCCGAGCCGATCGAGCTGTTCCTCGCCGGCGCGGTCAGCTGAGGGTACGGTCGCCCGACCGGTGCGCGCCGGTGAGCAGCCAGATCCCCACCATGGCGAGGAAGGCGAGGAACGCCAGCGGTGCCACCACGTCGAGCGAAGTGTGCACTTCCGCCCAGCCCGCCAGGGCACGGGAGATGGCGAGCAGGAGCACGATGCCGGCGGTGCCCCGGAGCAGGGAAGGCAGACGGGTGTCCTGGGTGCCGAGGACGGCGGCGAACGCCGCGATGGCGAGGAACAGCACGACCTGGGCCACCGTGACCAGCGAACCAAGGGTCTCGGTCGGCTCGGGATCGGTCGGGGCCAGCAGGGCCAGGATCATGACCGGGACCGTCGCCGCGGCATACACAACCGCGACGCCCCGCCCCGTCCACGCTACGAGGGTGCGTTCCTCCTCGGTGTCCTCGACGAAACGCGGCAGGCGGCCGGCAAAGGAGAAGAACACGGCTGCAGCGCCGATGGCGAGGACCAGGGAGAGCAGGACCAACCAGCGCTCGTCTTCGAAGTATGCGGCGATGTCCCTGGCGGAACGGGTCGGAGCCGGCAGGTCGACGATGACCCCGCTCGTGAAGGCGAGGAGGACGGCGAGCAGCGCCAACGCGCCGGCTCGTTGCGCCGGCCTCGGGCGCGACGCGACGGAGACGGGGCGCGAGGCAACTGCAGGGGTGTAGAGGCCCACGACGCGATCGTGCGGCGCGCCGCCGAGGGCGACCAGAGGCCGAAGTCCTACCCGATGGGCGATACTGTGGGCGTCAATCCGAGGGAGGTTGCGATGCCGGACGTGGCGACCTTCGACTTCCATGTCACCTCTCGCTGCAGCCAGCAGTGCGCCTACTGCTGGGGTCCGCAGAACATCGACGAAGTCGACACCGACACCGCCCTCGCCATCATCACGAAGATCGCTTCGGGGGGATCCAGGCGGATCGTCTTCACCGGCGGGGATCCGATGCAGCGCGACGATCTCGGAATGCTCATCCGGCACGCGGCGAAGGAGGGTCTCGAGGTGGCGGTGTCGACCACCGGCGACCTGCTCACCGCTTCCTTCCTGGACGCATACGGTCCGGACATCGAACTCATCTCGCTCCCGCTGGACGGATCGACCGAGCAGGTGTCGAGCCGCACCAAGGAACCAGGCCACTTCCAGGCCGTGATGGCTGCCCTTGATCTGCTCGAGGGCTATCCGTCGATCGATGTGAAGGTGGCCACTCCGGTGACGCGATACAACATCGACGACGTGCCCAACATCGCCCGGCTCCTCGACGATCGCGCCGAGCGCTTGCCCGGCCGGATCTTCTACAACGTCTTCCAGGCGTTTCCGCGGTCGATGGATCCGACCGTGCCCTGGGACGCCATGGTCGTCGACGATGCCGATTTCGAGACGCTCCGCCGCTCGGTGGAGCAGACGCCGCACCCGTTCCAGATCAACTGGCTGAGCCACGCCACATTGGATCGGCTGTATGTGATGGTCTTTCCCGACGGCAGCCTCACCGTGCCCTCCGGGGCCGAGTTCCGCGACTACGGACCTTTCCTCGAGGTCGAGGACATCGACGAGTTGCTGGCTCGAACGGATTTCGATGCGCCCAAGCACCAGCGGCACGCCGAAGGCTGGAGCCGCTCCACCTAGGCTCCGCCCATGCCCACCTGGCCCTTCGACCCGCCGCTCTCTCCGATGGAGGCCAAGGTCCGCACCACCTGGCCCGGGGAGGGCTGGGCCTACGAGCCGAAGTGGGACGGGTTCCGGGCTGTCGCCTGGAGCGATGAGGTCCGGCTCGACTCGCGCAACCAGCGCCCGTTGCTGCGCTACTTCCCCGAGCTCCAGGCGGCACTCGAACAGCTCCCTTCGGGGACCGTCGTCGACGGCGAGGTGGTCGTGGTCACCGACGATCATCTGGACTTCGACGCGTTGCAGAATCGCATCCACCCTGCCGAGTCCCGTGTCGAGATGCTGGCCGACACCACCCCTGCACAGCTCGTGTCCTTCGATCTGCTCGCCGACCGCGGCTCGGATCTCCGCGGCTCGCCGTTCTCCGAGCGGCGGGAGCGTCTCGAGGGCCTCTTCGTGGGGCTCGCTGAGCCGTGGAACCTCACTCCGTCGACCATCGACCTGGACGAGGCCAAGCGCTGGTTTCACGAGTACGAGGCTGCCGGTTGTGATGGGATCGTCGCCAAGCGCCTCGACGGCGCCTACGTCGAGTCAAAGCGGGAGATGATCAAGATCAAGCACCGTCGCACCGTCGACTGTGTGGTCGGTGGGTACCGGCTCCACAAGGACGGGGGAAAGATCGGCTCGATCCTCCTCGGCCTCTACAACGACGAAGGCGAGCTGCACTTCATCGGCCACTGTTCGGGCTTCCCCGACGCGGAGCGAGTCGAGATCCTGAGTCTGCTGGAGGAGATCAGGAGCGACGAGTCCTTCGGGGACGAGGTGCGCCGTCCCGGCCAGGAGAGCCGGTGGTCGGCGGGCAAGGACCTGTCGTGGATACCGGTCGAGCCCGGGGTGGTCGCCGAGGTGTCCTACGACCAGCTCACCGGGGCCCGCTTCCGCCATGCGACCCGGTTCGAGCGGTGGCGTCCGGACAAGGACGCCACCCAATGCACGCTGGATCAGTTGGAGCGGCCCGAAGGTCCCGGGTTCGAGGCAGTGGTGTTGTGACCGAATTGCTGCCCTGGAGGCCAGGCGGGATCACGTAGTCGGCGCCGAGCGAACTGCGAGGCGCCCAATGAGCATTGCTGCGCCCAGCGCGCGGGCCCGCGACTCACGACTCGCGACTCGCCACTCACGACTCGCGACTGTCGGCCTTGAACCCGCGGCTCAGCCCGATCACCGCCAACACCGCGATCAACACCCCGAGAAGCGTCGACGGGATGGCGCTGCCGGTGAACGACTCGGCCGTCGTGCGGAACGTGACGAGGAGGCCGAGCGGGCCGCTTCCCTCGGCGCGCTGGCGTCGATCGTTCGGCACCTGAGAGCGGGCGACGTCGGTCACCACGAGCCCGTCCTTCGTGCGGTAGCTGGCATCGGTGCCGGGCGGGGGCAACTGGCCGTTGAGCACCAGCGGCGCGCTGGTCGTGGTCGTCGTCGTATCTTCGGGCGGCGTGGTGGTCGTCGTGGTGGGCGGCAGCGTGGTGGTGGTGGTCGTGGTGGGCGGCAGCGTGGTGGTGGTGGTCGTGGTGGGCGGCGGCGTGGTGGTGGTCGTGGTG
>CAZCBO010000213.1:0-5118 GCA_964496825.1 uncultured Acidimicrobiaceae bacterium | reverse complement strand
GGTCGCCCTCCCCGATCGACTCCTGGTAGGCCTGGATCGCCAGCAACCCGGCGAACTCGCCCTGGGCGCCCGAGTTGGGCTGGAGCGACACCGCGTCGTACCCGGTGATGTCGGCGAGCCACTTCTCCAGGTCGGCGATCACCTGGAGGTACCCCAAGGCCTGGTCGAGGGGAACGTAGGGGTGGAGGTCGGCGAACTCGTCCCAGGTGATCGGCATCATCTCGGCGGCGGCGTTGAGCTTCATCGTGCACGAGCCGAGCGGGATCATCGAGCGGTCGAGGGCGATGTCGGCACCCTGGAGCCGGCGCAGGTAGCGCATCATCTCGGTCTCGGAGTGGTAGCGGTGGAAGACCGGGTGGGTCATGAACTCGCTGCGGCGCACCAGGCCCTGAGGGATGCCGCTGGCAGCGTCGTCGCCGAGGTCGGCGGCGATGCCGAAGGCCCCGAGCAGGGTCTCGACCACCTCGGGCGTCGTGGTCTCGTCGAGCGAGATCCCGACCGCCTTGGTGTCGACGAGGCGCAGGTTGATCCTGCGCACCGAGGCGGCGGCGATGATCGCCGTCGGGTCGTCGACCTCGACCGTGATCGTGTCGAACCAGGTGTTGTGGCGCAGGCCGAACCCGCCCTCGAGGAGGGCGGCGGCGAGGGCCGAGGTCAGCTCGTGGACCCGCAGGGCGATCCGGGTCAGCCCCTGCGGCCCGTGATACGCCCCGTACATGCCGGCGATGTTGGCGAGCAGCACCTGGGCGGTGCAGATGTTCGAAGTCGCCTTCTCCCGGCGAATGTGTTGCTCCCGGGTCTGGAGGGTGAGACGCAGCGCCATCCGGCCCTCGGCGTCCTGGGAGACGCCGACGACGCGGCCGGGGAGCTGGCGGGTGTGCTGCTCCCTGGTGGCCATGTAACCGGCGTGCGGGCCACCGAACATCATCGGCACCCCGAAGCGCTGGGACGAGCCGACCACCACATCGGCGCCCATCTCCCCGGGCGGGATCAGCAGGGTCAGGGCGAGGAGGTCGGCGGCGACGGCGACCAGCGCCCCTGCCTCGTGGGCGGCGGCGATGACCGCCGAGTGGTCGCGCAGCTCGCCGGTCGTGCCCGGGTACTGGAGCAGCACTCCGAAGGTGCCCTCGGGGAGCTCCTCGTGGGCGTCGGCGATGACGACCTCGATCCCGAGGGGGTGGGCCCGGGTCTTCACCACCTCGATCGTCTGGGGATGGCACGCCTCGTCGACCAGGAAGGTCATGCCCTCCGCCTTGCCGACGCGTCGCAGCATCGCCATGGCCTCGGCGGCGGCGGTGCCCTCGTCGAGCAGGGAGGCGTTGGCGATGTCCATCCCGGTCAGGTCCGCCACCATCGTCTGGAAGTTGAGCAGCGCCTCGAGCCGCCCCTGGGAGATCTCGGGCTGGTAGGGCGTGTAGGCGGTGTACCAGCCGGGGTTCTCGAGCAGGTTGCGACGGAGCACCGCGGGCAGGATCGTCCCGTGATAGCCCATCCCGATGAGCGAGGTGTAGACCTCGTTCTTGGCGGCGAGGTCGCGCAGCTCGGCGAGGGTCTCGGTCTCGGTGAGGGGTCCGGCGGTGGCGGTGGGGCCAAGGGCGTAGTCGTGGTCATGCTTGGAGCGGATGACGTCGGGGACGGCCCGATCGACGAGCTCCTCCATCGACGACACCCCGACGGTGGCGAGCATCTCATCGCGCTCGGCGGCGGTGGGGCCGATATGGCGGGAGGCGAACTCACCGAGGTTCGTGCTGGGTTCGGTCATGGCGGCGGCTCCTCGCTTCGCTGCCCGCTCTGTCGCCATGACCTGAGAGATTCACCGCCGCGGCGGTGTTCGCCGCCGCCGCGCCTTTCCCCTTCGGTGAGGGCTGAACCCTGCTCTCCAGAGGTGCCTCATCCCCGCGGTCCTGGTGCCTGCGAGATTCCCGGGTGGTTGCTCCTTCGGCGCGGACCAAACCGCTCTCCCGCGGGACGTCATCGGCCCTGCCAAGGCTACCAGGGGGTCGGAAGGCACTAGGCGGGAGGGCGAATCGCTGCAATCATCGAGTCATGCCGGTCCCCTACGCCGAGTCGATCCGGTGTGTGGAGTGCGGGGGCAACGCCCACCTGCTCACCGCCTTCCCGCCCGACGATCCACCCCAACCCGGCGACATCCTGCCGTATCGATGTGCCGACTGCATGGAGCGGTTCGACGTCGTCCTGGCCGACGAGGACGACCTGGAGGCCCCCGAGCGGGAGTGGTAGCGGAGCGGTGACGAGGGGCTAGTCCTTCACGGATCGTCATCGCAGGAGTACGGGGCGCGGTCAAATCCGGCCGGAACGCGAGTTCCGACGTTATGCCGCGAAACAATCCGCAAAAGCACCCTTGATGGGGCGGATCGCTGCGAGTTGAGTGATCCTCGGGCAGCCGAGGGTCAGTTGGCCACCCCGGATCGTGGGGGAAGGGAGGCCGATTGGATCCGTTCGGGCACCCCGACCTGCAGCGTCTCGGCCGCGACCTTCGGGACCGGCTCGACGAAACACTCGACGCCGAGCAGCAAGCAGCCCGCGCCGCGGCCCGACGCCGCACCAGTCTCCGCGACCGGCTGCTGCAGTCCGAGGACCGCGCCGAGCGCGTCGTCGTCGCCACGAGTGACGGACACGTCTATCACGGGGTGGTGGAGGCGGTCGGCATCGACCATGCCGTGATCGTCGACGGAACGACCGATCGCTACATCGCCATCGCCCACATCGTCGCTCTGGAGACACGCTGATGGCGGTGAGCCTCGACGACCTCCGCCGGATCCCGGTACCTGCCGTCGCCCCGCGAACCCTTCTGGGCGTCGGACTCGCCGCCGTCGCGGCTCTCCTGGTGCTCACCGTGACCAGACCGCCGGCCAGCGTCCCGATCCTGGTCGCCGGGTCCGACCTTCCCTCAGGGGCTCCACTCTCGGATCTCGACATCGCGGTTCGCCACGTCGACAACGCAACCGGCTTCGTTGCCGGTGACGAGGTCGGCGACCTCGCGGACTGGGTGCTCGCCAGCCCGATCGCAGCCGGCGAACCTCTGCTACCCAGCCAGCTCCGCCCGACGGAGACTGTGACCGCACCGGATGTGATCGCCATCGAGTTGGACACCGCCCATGCCGTGCTCGGGCTGCTGAGTCCGGGGGATCACGTTGACATCTATGCGACGTCGACAGGCCCCGGGCATGCTCCGGAGACCTCGCTGATCGCTCGTTCGGTATTCGTTGTCGATGCACGCGTCGCCGAATCGACGGTGAACCAGGACCGGGTCGAGCTGCTGCTCGCAGTGGATCGATCGATTGCCCGGGCGCTCACGACCGCCATACACGCGGGTGAACTGGATCTGGTCAAGGTCGGCTCGTGACGGTTCGGGTAGCCACCGTCCTCTCGGCCCAGGACTGGGAGCCCCGGCTCGTCGCCCACGCCCGCGAGACCGCCGCGCTTCGGATCGTCCTCAGGGCGTTCCAGCCCGACGAGATCGAAGAGCGCTCCGACGAGATCGACGTCGTGGTCGCAGGGGCCGAGGTGACGTGGGTGACACCCGCCCAGATCGCGGCGTGGCGCCACATGGGTCTTCGCGTCCTCGGAGTTCACGCTCGCGGCGATGCCCCGGCAGCCGCGATGCTCCAGACCGCCGGGGTCGATGACCTGGCGAACGAGGACACCGACCCTGAGAGCTTGATCACGGCAATCCGCTTCCTGGCTCCGCCCCGAGACACCGAGGACACCGGAGTCACCGGCGCGACGATGGCCGTCATCGGTGCTCGCGGCGCACCGGGGACGACCGAGGTCGCCCTGGCCCTGGCGCTCAACGAGGCTGGGGCGGGTCGATGTGTGCTGATCGACCTCGACCTCGACGCACCGGCGATCGCCATTCGGCTCGGATTGGCACCTCGACCGGACCTGACCGACGTCGCCGACCGGGTGCGGGCCGCAGGCGTCATCGATCACGATGCAGTGCATTCGATCGGTCGGCTCGACGTGATCACCGGATCGCACCGGGTCGGAGAGGATGCGATTCGTCCCGCCATGGTCGAAGACGTGATCGAGGTCGCAACCTTCGGCTACGACGCGGTCGTGCTCGATCTCGGCGCGGCGTCGCCCGATGACCGCATCTTGAAGCGCGCCGATCGAGCTACCTTGGTCGTCGACGCCAGCGCCGTCGGAGTCGTCCGCGCGGCGCGTCTCGCCGCTGAGTGGTCGGGACCTCCACCCGACGTCGTCGTCAACCGCGCCGCACGGCACGAACGGGATCAGCTCATCGAGGCGGTCAAGCACTGGACGGGCATCGAGCCGGTCGCCGTGGTCGACGACCGGCGCGCCGTGCGCACCGCGGCGCTCGCGGCCCGTCTCCCGGATCGCCATTTCCGGCGTGCGCTGTCCATGGTGTCGGTGCGATGACCGCTACCCGCACTCGCTTCGGCTTCCTCGGCGAGCTGCTCGACGACCCGACGGTGGAGGAGATCATCGTGATCGGCGGTCAGCGCACCTTCGTCGTTCGCGACGGTGTCAAGGAGCTCATCCCGGAGGTGGCCGACACCGCCACGGTGCGCCGTGTCGCCGACCAACTCCTCGCAGGAACCGGGAGACGCCTCGACCTGGCGTCGCCGATCGTCTCGGCACAGCTACCCGACGGCAGCCGGGTTCACATCACGGGGCCTCCCGTCACGCACCCCGACCGATTGAACATCCAGATCCGGAAGTTCGTCGTCGCTGCGACGGGTCTCGATGAGCTCGTCGCGCGCGACACCCTGCCGGATGAGGCTGCGTCCTTGCTCAAGGAGGCCATCAGGGCCGATCGATCGGTTCTCGTCGCCGGAGCTCCTGGCGCCGGAAAGACCACGCTCGTCAACTGTCTACTGCGGGAGGTCTCCCCCGACCGGCGCGTCGTCACGTGCGAGGAGGTGTTCGAGATCGATGCGGACCTGCCGGACATGACCCAGATGCAGACCCGGGACGAGGGCATGGATGGCGGGGCGGCCATCACGATGCGCGACCTCGTCAGGGAAGCGCTGCGACAACGGCCCGATCGGATCGTGGTCGGAGAGGTGCGCGGTCCCGAGGCGCTCGACATGCTGATGGCGTTGAACGCGGGCTGCTCCGGTGTGGCGACGC
>CAZCBO010000212.1:0-5161 GCA_964496825.1 uncultured Acidimicrobiaceae bacterium | reverse complement strand
TCGACGTTTGGCCCGCCGAGGGTGGCGAAGTAATCGGCCTCGGGATCCGATGCGCGGGTGTCGTAGGCGGATTGGCCGACCCAGCCCGAGACGACGATGACGGCCCCGTCCTCTGCGATGAAGGCCGAGTCGGTGTCGGCGATGCACGCTTCGGCCGTCGTGTTGGCTTCGATGCAGCGCAGCTGGTGGGAGCGCTGGTAGTTGTGGTCGTGCCCGTGGAGGATGAGGTCGACGCCGTGGTGGATCAGGTCGTTGACCATCGTCTCGCCGATCTCGCACGACTTGTCCCCGGCGCTGACGCACAGGAGGTGGGTTCCGACGACGGTCCACAGCCCTGCCGCCTCGGCCTCGTCGATGCGGGCCAGGAGCCAATCGCGGTGGGGCCCGGGCGTGTCGTAGTGGTACTCGACTCCGTCGACGGAGAGGTCGGCGGCCACCATGATCACCCGGAGGGGGCCCCCGTCGAAGAAGTACTCCACGCCGTAGTCTCCGGCGGCGCCGAGCCGATCCGGCAAACACGGCGTGAACTCCCTGATGGAGCCGACGTCGTGATTGCCGACCACGATCTCGATCGGGAATGCCGGGGAGAAGTAGGCCTTGACCCAGTCGCACCACGTCGCCGGGGGCTCGAGTTCTCCGTAGGAGAGGTCGCCGACCACCAGGAGGAAGTCGCTCTCGGCATCGGCTATAGCCCCTAGCACCGGGCCGGCCTCCTTGTCGCCGCTGCCGATGTCCGCGGCTGCAGTGAACGTCACGGGCTCGGGCGGCGGCTCGGTCGTGGTGGTCGTGGTCGGCGCCGAGGTCGTCGTTGGGCCGCTGGTGGTCGAGGACGACGGAGGGGGAGCGGCCGTCGTCGTGGTGGTCGTCGACGGCTCGGCCGTCGGGGTGCACGCTGTGGCCAGCAGCAGGAGTCCGGTTGCGAGCGTGAGTCGCGCCGCTATGCCGATTTCTTCTTCGTGGCGTCGACCGAGGCCTTGAGCGCGTCCATGAGGTCGACCACGGCGGTCGGTTCCGGCGCCTCGGGGCTCACGATCTCCTTGCCGTCGATCTTGGCCTGAGCCGCCGCCTCGACGGCCTCGCGCGATTCGTCGTGCCATTCGGACGGATCGAAGCTACCGGTGAGGTTGTCGATGATCATCCCGGCCATCTCGACCTCGGCATCGGTGACCTCGACCTCCGTCTCGAGCGTCTCGAAGGCGGGCTCGCGGACCTCGTCGGGCCAGAACATCGTCTCCAGGATGATCACGTCATCCTCGGCGCGGATCGTGGCGAGGTACCCCCGTTCCCGGATCGCGACCGTGGCGAGGCCGACGACGCCCTTGTCCTTGAGGGCGTCGCGCAGGATGTGGTAGGCCTTGATCCCGGTCGCCTCCGGAGCGAGGTAGTACGAGGTCTTGTAGTAGATCGGGTCGATCTCGGCGGCGTCGACGAAGGCGTTGACGGTCACCGTTCCTCCCGAGATGCCCTTCATCACATCGGAGAGCTCCTCGGGCGTGAACACGACATAGCGGCCCTTCTCGAACTCGTATCCCTTGACGATGTTCTCGAAGGGGACCTCGTCGCCGTCGATCTCAGCCGTGCGCTTGTACTTGATCCGGCTGTGGTCGGTGTCACGGAGCTGGCGGAACTTGGGTCGTTTGTCCTCCGTGGCGGGATAGAGGCCAACGGGGATCGTGACCAGCCCGAAGGAGATGGCGCCTTTCCAGATCGAACGCATGGCTCCAAACTAGCCGGTACAGCGGCGCTTTTCGCGGTCGCGTCCTGTTCTTGCGTAACGTGGGCCCGCATACGGGCTGTGGTTACGCAAGAACGGGGATCTTGCGCCCCAGGCAGGAATCGAACCTTCTCCGCGCTGGTTCCGGTCGGCGGGAATCAGGCCACCCGAACCGGTGGGTGGCGAGCCGTTTGGCGGCAGCATGCACGAACTCCGGCAGCGAGGCCGATGCCGGGTAGGCATCGGCCGAAGCGGGGACTACGAGGACCCTGCGCCCCAGGCAGGAATCGAACCTGCGCTCCCGGCTCCGGAGGCCGGTGCTCTATCCCCTGAGCTACTGGGGCGTTCGCCGCGGATTGTAACCTTCGGCACTCCGCAACCCCCCCGGCCACGAGGGCGCCCATGTCGATCATGTCAGACCTGTCGGCCCGGTTCGGCGATGCCTTCGTCGCCACCGGATTCGACGCGTCGTGGGGTCTGGTGGTGCCGTCGCAGCGTCCGGACCTGGCCCAGTACCAGTGCAACGGAGCCCTCGGCGCCGCCCAGCAGTCCGGCGGCGATCCCCGCCGGATCGCCACCGACGTCATCGGGGCGCTCGTCGACCGGTCGATGTTCGCCGCCGTCGACGTCGCCGGGCCGGGGTTCATCAACCTCACGGTCACCGATGAGGCCCTCGCCGAGTACACCCAGGCGATGGCCGACGATGAGCGGCTGGGGATCCCGGTCGCCGCGCATCCGATGAAGGTGCTGGTCGACTATGGCGGACCCAACATGTCGAAGTCGATGCACGTCGGCCACCTCAGGGCGTCGATCATCGGTGAGAGCCTCAAGCGTCTCCTCCGCCTCGCCGGCCATCACGTCGACGGTGACATCCACCTCGGCGACTGGGGGATGCCGGTGGGCCAGCTCATCACCGAGTTGGAGGACCGCCGGCCCGATCTCCCGTATTTCGATCCCGACTACACCGGTCCCTATCCGGCCGACCCGCCGGTGACGCTCGACGACCTCTCCGAAATGTATCCCGCCTCTGTTGAGCGCACCGGGGCCGATCCGGCCGAGGCCGAGCGCGCCAGACAGGCGACCTACGACCTCCAGAACGGACGGCCCGGCTACTTGGCGCTGTGGCAACACTTCCACGACGTGTCGGTCGCCGAGCAACGGAAGGACTTCGAGGAGCTCGGTGTCGACTTCGAGCTGTGGCGGGGAGAGAGCACGGTCCACGACCGGCTCGCCCCCCTCGTGGCCCGGCTCAGGGAGGACGACGGCGTCGCCGTCGAGTCGGAGGGCGCGCTGATCGTCGAGGTCGCCGAGACGGGGGACAAGAGGGAGATGCCGCCGCTGCTGCTGACGCGCTCCGACGGCTCCTACCTGTACTCCACCACCGACCTGGCGACCCTCGAACAGCGCGCCGAGGAGGGATACGACCTCGTCCTCTACGTCGTCGATGCCCGCCAGACCCTCCACTTCGATCAGGTGTTTCGCGCCGCCCGCAAGGGGGCGGTCGTCGGGGACGGGGTGGCGATGGAGCACATCCCCTTCGGCACGGTCAACGGTCCCGATGGGAAGCCCTTCAAGACCCGGGAGGGCGGCGTGCTGCGGCTCGCCGATCTCGTGGGCCTCGTCACGGCGGCCGCACAGGAGCGGCTGGAGGAGGCGGAGATCGCCCAGGACTACCCGTCCGACGAGCGCGAGGAAATCGCCGGGCGGGTCGGGCTCGGGGCCCTGAAGTATGGGGACCTCTCCAACCATCGCACCTCGAATTACCTCTTCGACCTCGACCGTTTCACTTCCTTCGAGGGCAAGACCGGCCCGTACCTGCAGTACGGGGCGGTCCGCAATCAGTCGATCCTGCGCAAGGCCGAGGACGCGGGCCTGGAGCCGGGCCCGATCCTGCCGCCCATGGTCGATCAAGAGCGTGATCTCATGCTCCGCCTGCTCCGGCTTCCTGAGGTGATCGAACGGGCGATCGAGCTGCGGGCGCCAAACGTGGTCGCCGAGTACGCCTACGAGCTGGCGACGGACTTCAACCGGTTCTACGAGGCCTGCCACATCCTGAGCGAGGAGGACCCGGCCCGCCAGGCATCGTGGCTCGCCCTCGTCGATTTGACGCTCAGGGTGCTTCGCCTCCTGTTGCACACCCTCGGGATCGAAGTGCCCGAGCGGATGTGACACACCGCGTCCGCTCAGACGTACCTATCCGGTGCTCGCAGGCGCATGCGTGACTGCAGGACGAGTGACGCCGCGACCCCGCACCACAGCGCAAACAGCAGCAGGCCGACCGGCTTGTTGTAGAGGAGCACGTCGAAGACGAAGAAGGGCACCGGTGCGGCGTACAGCAGCACGGACCGATAATCGGCGCGGATCGCCTGCACGCCCGCCCAGACGAAGAGCACCGTGATCACGATTCCGGCGGGGATGCCCAGCTCGGCGCCGATCATCAGCGATTCGTTGTGCACCACGTAGGGGTAGCGCTCGTCGACGGTGTACTCCGTCTCGAGGACGTCCATGTAGCGGTTGGGGCCCACCCCGACGACGGGATGGTCCGCGGCGGCGGCGATCGCCTGGCGCGCCAGGGTGATGCGACCCAGCGAAGCGTCGTCGAGATCGCCGGTGGCGCTCTCGTCGTACCGGACCGACCAGGCGTCTGCGGTCAAGAGCGCCGGGATCAGAAGGGTGACGAGCAGGACGGCCACGGCGGCACCGAGCCCCGCCTGGCCGCGAAAGAACGCGACGGCGGCAATGACGAAGACGAGGATCAACCCGAGCAGGGCAGAACGGGAATGGGTCAGGGCGATCGTGGTGGTGGCGGCGCCGATGCCGACGAGGAAGACGGTCCGCAGCCGCCCACCGCCCGGCAGCAGGGCGAGCCCGACGGCCACGGCGATCAGTGCCACCGCCGCCGGCTCGTATACGTGGTCGTAGGTGCCCTGGGGTCGCACGATCGTCTCGTTCGTGACGAGCAGCTCGGCCCCCGGGTGGAGGAGGCTGTAGCCGACGGCCGACTCGGTCGCGGTCTGGGCGGCGACGAGCACGGCCTGGAGGGCCGTCGTGATGAGGAGAGGAAGGGCGACGTAGCGGCGGAGGCCGTCGATCGAGTAGCCCGCCGTCGACAGCACGACGCCCACCGGCACCACGATGGAGAAGGTGAGGATCGCCCCGGCCCCGGATGGGTGGAACACGAAGGCGACGAGGCCGGCGGCGGCGAGCACGAGGTAGAGGACGACGGTCGCCACCCCGGCCCGCGCCGGGATCAACGCCGAGCGGTCGATGGTGGCGAGGACGGCGAGCAGGACGATGGCCGTGACCAGCGTCAACACCGCACCCCGGCTGCTCTCGGCGAACGAGACGGACCAGGCAGGAAGCAGGGCGGCTACAGCGGCGACGGCGCCGCGATTGACTCGCTGTCGGGCGGTGAGGGCGCCGATCTCAGTGCTGGTGGTCGTGGCG
>CAZCBO010000211.1:0-5169 GCA_964496825.1 uncultured Acidimicrobiaceae bacterium | reverse complement strand
CCAGGGACCTTCGGCACCTCGCCGAACGGCGGGCTTCAGTCTCCGAGGGCCCGGCGCACCGGCTCCTCGACGGCTTCGAGGTCGTCCCGTTGCAGTGCCAGCGCCACGTTGGCTTCGAGGAGACTCACCTTGGAACCGCAGTGCACAACCGGCAATATGGTCGCGTCCATCGAGCGATCCGGTTCCACGAGGTAGCGCATATCCGGCGATAGGTGCTACCCGACTTTCGGCACTCGGTGGCCAGCCGCATTCGTTCACTGGTCGACCCCGGCGACGCTTTGAATGGAAAGCATGCTCTCTCGCTGAATCCCGTGCTGTGTAAAGGCTTCTGGCGCGGGTGTTGCGCACGTGTTGCATCCAGGTCTCGACCCGATCCGGTCCTTGGAGGACGGAGTTACAGCTGGGAGAATTGGGGCCGACCGGATCTGTGAGCGCCTCTTGAGCGCCGGGCGACGAGCTCGGCGCTCGTCACATTTGTGGAAGGAGGTTGCGGATGATCCGCACCAACCACCACTCAGAGAACAACCCCGGTGCTCCCCTGACCGCCTTCGATCCCCAACCGGAGCCGGTTGGTGAGCTTCCCCAGCTGGTAGGCCTCGACGACCGGGAGCGAGAAGGTGCCGGGACGGTCGGCCATCCACGCCTCGGCGGATTCGGGTGCCGAGAAGAAGTGGATCTGATGGCAGAACCCCAGGATGGCGTCGTCGGTGAAGCGGTCCTCGGGGAGGAGGAAGGAGACCACTGCGTCGGGGGGGTCGATGCTGGTCACACCGTGAGGCGTGACGGTGAGCCGGATGGTGGTTCCGTTGTGGGGGTCGGTGGACTCCACGTGGGTCGCGGTACCCAGGATCGGGGTGATGAACAGGGTGTCCCAGGCGCACCATCCGTAGACGGTGGTTCCGTTCACTTCCATGGCGTGGGTCGGTTCGAGGCGATCGATGGCCAAGCCCCAGAACCCGATGACGCGGCCCTTGTCGTCCCAGAAGACCAGGGGCCAGGAGCGGAGTACCTGCTCGACCCGCCCTGCGGAGACGCCGACCGCCTCGCCGATCCGGGCAGGCGCCGCCGGTTCACCGTGGGCCAGCAGGTGGTAGGTCTGGATGGCGATCCGCTGCTGTTCGCGGTCGAGACGGGGTGAGGCCGCCACCAGCGCCTGGGCCCAGTCCTCCAGCGTGGCGTTCGTCATCGATCCTCCGTCGGGTCGGTGCCGTCACCGTACACCTTGAAGTCAACTTGAAGGTCAAGTGGTAATCTGGCTTCGATGCGGATCGGTGAAGTTGCTCGACAGGTTGGGGTCGCCACCTCGGCGATCAGGTTCTACGAAAACGCTGGCCTGCTCCCCTCACCGCGGCGCACCGCCGCCGGCTACCGGGACTATGACTCGTCGGTGATCGACCGGCTCGAATTCATCCGTGCCGGCCAGGCGGTTGGGTTGACCCTGATCGAGCTGAAGGATGTGCTCCACATCAGAGACCAGGGCGAGGCACCGTGCCAGCATGTCACCGAACTCATTGACGCCCGCATCGCGGAGGTCGACGAACGGATGCGAGACCTGCAGAGGCTCCGCCGCAACCTGGTTGCGCTCGCCGACACCGCCGCTGCCACCGACCCCGCAGAATGCTCTCCGGAGGGCATCTGTCAGATCCTCACCGGTGTCTCATAACCCGCGACGATCAGCCGGGGAGTTGAAAGACAGACCGGTGTGTCACCTGGGTGGTCGGTGAGGTGATCGTCGGCAGTCACGCCGGTTCTCTGTTGAGGTGGACGCGATGGGCGTCCGCGAAGAGGCCGACGGGTGGATCGACTCCGACCCGGCGATACACACCGATCGGGATACCGAGGTCGCCAAGCCACAGATCACCGGCGGCTGCCGCCACCAGGCCGGGCTTGGGCAGCGCCAGGGTAAGGGTCTCGGTGGCGTGGACGGCGGCTCCCACCGTGTCGCCCGAGTCGGCGTCGAGACCCGATGGGAGATCGAGTGAGATGATCGGGACGTCGCGTGAGTCGATGGCGGCGATCGCTTCGGCGATCGGGCCACGGGGCGCATCGGTCAGCCCGTATCCGATCAAGGCGTCGAGGAGGAGGCCGATGTCCGCTGGCGCGTCGGTTGCCACCCGGCCCGGGGTCTGGCGGAACACCGCACGCTGCTGGTCGACGATGCCGCCGTTCGTCGCGTCGGTGGCGACGACGACGGTGACATCGCCGCCTCGATTGGCGAGATGTCTGGCTGCGGCGACCCCGCCCCCACCGTTGCCGCCGCCACCGGCGTAGACGGTGATCGGGATGCGGCGCCAATCGCGACCGAGATGGCGGATGGCCGCACCGGCGAGGTTGCGTCCCGCGTTCTCCATCATTTGATACAGGTTCGGCGTCTCAGCCTGGATGGCAAGGTCGTCGATGTCGCGCATCACCGCTCCGGTCACAGCCGGGACTCTGCCTCCGTCGTCGGTGGCGAACATCACACTTGCCGGCGTTCGACGTCGGTCTGGTCGTCTTCCGGCGGCGGGGTCGGGTCCGTCGACCGGCGGGCCGCTCCCCACATCAACACCGCGGTCACCAGGAGCCCCAGAGCGGTTGGCAGCGGATTCGACGACACAACCCCGGCGACGGTGGCGGTGAAATCCTCGATGCGCCGAATCAACGGGTTGAAGCCGAGGCCGGCGGCACCGCCGGTGAGAACGGTCGCCCAATACCAGATGATGAACAGTCCGGCGGCGGCCATCACCCATCCCGAAATGCTGCTCAGGCGGGCCGCCACCGGGCGAAACATCGACACGATGCGGTCACGGCCGGTGGCGACGGCGAGGGTCACCACGATCAGGACGAGCGTCATCCCCACGCCGTATGCGGTGAGGACTCCGATCGCCTCTGCGGCCGACCCGGTGGCCGCGCTGGCGGCGACGAGGCTGAGGAAGATGGGGAGCGTGCAGGACAGTGACGTCACGCCGTAGGCGGCCCCGAATCCGATGAGACCGAGAATCGATCCGTCGCGGAAGGATCGCGTCATCCGGGGGAGCCTGGCGAACAGGTGCCTCCCCCGCAACTCGGCAAGTCCGGCGACCACGAGAGCGAGCCCGACGACGAGCGCCAGCCACGGGATCCAGGTGACCACCGCTCGCAGCCCGGCGGCGACGAAGAGACCGGCCACGACAAAGACCGCGACCGCCCCGGCTGCCACGGCGGCGCCGACCCTCAGCCCCGATCTGCGCCGCGCACCGTTGTCGCCAATGAGCAACCCGAGGTAAGCGGGCAGCATGGCAAACCCACACGGGTTGACGGTCGCCGCCATCCCCGCGGCGAAGGAGGTGATGATCAGCGTCGGCATGTCGATCGCAACCGATCGACTCGGCCACGGAGTCGCCGACTGTCGCCCCTGCGACGATCAGTTGTGTCAGGAGCTTCGGCCGGTGGCGACGGCGTTGAGTGTCTCGGGGTCGACGATGGTGATCATCCGATACCCGGTCTTGACGGCTCCCATGTCGCGCAGCGTCCCGATGGCCTCTTTCACCGTTTGTCGGCTGGAACCGAGCAGGTTGGCGATGGCGGCCTGGGATAGCTCGATGTCGGAGTTGCCTCTGGTGGCCTCCTCGACGAGGAGATCGGCGACCTGGGCGAGGACGGTCTTGTGCATGAGGTGGACGATGCGGCGCTGGGTGTTCTGCAGTTGGCGGAGGCCGGCCACCAGCCAGCGGAGACAGAGGGCGGGATGTTTGGCGAGTTCGGGGATCAAGACTTCTCGTTGAAAGCGGAAGGCGTTCACCTGGCTGACGGCGCGTGCCGAGGACATGTAGGTGCCCTCGCCGAACATGGCGATGTCGCCGATGACCGACCCCGGTCCCACCCGGGCGACGACGCGGCGTCGGCCCCCTTGCGTTCGGTAGAGGTCGACCTCCCCGCCGCGGATGAGGTAGGCAGCGACGGCGGGCTCTCCCTCATTGAAGAGGTGGGATCCGCTGTATCGGGAGATCGGCTCGGCGACGCTCTTGAGGGTCTCGACGTCGTCGGGGTCGAGCGGGAGGTAGTCGGGCCGCCCGAAGGAGCGTGCCAGCCAGGCGAGGTGCTGGTCTTGGGCGGTGTTCATCCTGGTGACGTCGTCTGTTCCGGTGAGGATCGTCCCTACCGAGCCTACCGGCCGCCGGTTGGACCGCTCTAGGGAACGTCCCGGGTCGCGACTCCGGCTCATCCGAGCAGCTCGGCCTCGATGAGCGCGGTCAGTTCCTCGGCGAAGATCACCCCGGCGTGGACCCGCGCGATCGAGCCATCGGCTGCGATGAACACTGTGGTGGGCATGGCGATCCCGTCGAAGCGGCGGAAGATGGCCCCGTCCGGGTCGTGGGCGAGCCGGTAGTCGACGTCGGAGCTCACCAGCCTCGAAGTCATCCGCTGCTTGAAACGCTACGTGGCGCGCCAAGTCTTCAAAGAGCTCCCGCGCGCCGCGTGAGATCGGGGTGGGGTCTGACCCTCTAACCGGCTGACACACCCACCAGGGTGTTGTCCTACGAATGACCTGTCGACCCCACCCCCACAACCCTCCCCGGGGCGGTGTGACCTGATAAGAGCCTGCCCACCACCAGGTGTGGCCCATCCCAGTCCTGTCCACCCAACCCCCACGTTGACATACGAGATTCAATATGCGCCGCCTTCTCGCTGCCAGCCGCGGCCCCCCAATGCGCGTGTGCCCTTTCTTCGTACACGCGACACCTCTCACCTCCGCACCGCGGATCAGCTGGGTTCCGTTACCGCGGCCTGTTCGATGCGGCGTGTCCAAGCGACGGTGAACGATTCCCGTAGCTTCTGGTCGGCGATGCCGTCGGCGACGACACCCATCGCCGACCGGGCGGCTTCGAACGCCGTTGCCGCTTCGTCGGAGCGGCCCATCATCGATTGGAGACGCGCCATCGATGCGTGCACGCCGATCAGCTCGATGAGCCGGCCCGAGGCCATAGCGCCTTCCCGAGCCGTGGCGAGCTCACTCTCGGCCGTTTCGAGATCACCGTCGGCAATGGCCAGTTCACCGGCGAGACGGGCGAGCAACGGTGCGTACACGTCGAGCCGCTTCTCGATGGAGTAGGCCCGCGCATCGTCGAGCGCTCGGTGCGCTCCGACGAGGTCGTCCTCCATGAGCAGCGCCGCTGCCAGCCCGGCCATGAGGCGGGGCTTGTCGAGATG
>CAZCBO010000210.1:0-5198 GCA_964496825.1 uncultured Acidimicrobiaceae bacterium | reverse complement strand
GCTCCACCCGAGGTGATCGAACAGCTCCGGGCTGCGGGAGTCCCGGGGGTGATCTTGGAGACGCAAACGACCTTGGACGGGGGGGAGGACAAGATCCTCCAGGTGGCCGAAATCCTCGGCGTCACGGACGAAGGGAGCGTCCTGGCGGAGCAAGTGATGGGCGAGATCGACGCGGCCCGTGCGCTGGCGGCCGGCGACGACTCCGATCCGAAGGTGGCGTTCATCTATGTGCGGGCCCCACAGGTGGTGTTCCTGTTCGGAGCAGGCACTCCCACTCAGGCGATGATCGAAGGTGCCGGTGCCGTCGACGCCGGCGCCGAAGCCGGCGTGTTCGGTCCGGCGCCGCTGACCCCGGAGGCGCTGGTCGCTGCCGCTCCAGAGGTCATTGTCCTGCCCGAAGCCGGGCTTGCCGCCCTCGGCGGGACCGAGGCGCTCCTCGAGCTGCCTGGAGTCGCCGAGACGCCCGCCGCGGCCAACGAGGCCTTCCTGGTCTACGACGAGGCGTACTTCTTCAACCTGGGTCCGAGAGCAGGACAGGCGCTCAACGAGTTCGTGCGTGACCTCTATCCCGATATCGGGTGACCAAGGACAAGAGGATCGAAGCTGCCGTCGACCCATACGCGACACGACGCCGCTGGGTTGCTCCGGTGGTTGCCCTCGGCCTGGTGGTGACGGTGTGGGCGGCGTTGTCCTTCGGCGCGGTATCGGTGCCGTTCGGCGAAGTTGGAGGGGTCCTCTCCCGCCACATCGGACTCGACGCCTTCACTGAACCGTCGACTCGGGCCGATGCCGTTGTGTGGGGGATTCGGATGCCACGGCTGCTCCTCGGCTTCGCCGTCGGCGCCGCGCTGGCGCTCGTCGGTGCGGTACTCCAGGGGCTGCTGCGCAACGATCTCGCGGACCCGCAGCTGCTTGGCATCGGCCCCGGCGCCGCCATCGGTGCCGCCATCGGATCCGCCGCCGGCGGCATCCCGGGTGCCATCGCGGGCGGTGTCGTCGCAGGGGTGGTCACCGCCTTCGCCATTCGGCGCCTGGCCAGCCGGGCGTCGGTCGACCCAACCCGGATCATCTTGTCCGGGGTAGCCCTCGGCGCCGCTCTCAGCGCCTGGGTCGGTTTCATCGTCTTCGCCACCGATCGTGCCACGGTTCCGCCCGTCGAGTTCTGGCTGTTGGGAAGCCTCACCGGGGCCACCTGGCGGGCGCTCGGCACGACGATCGTGTTTCTCGCCGGCGCCGGGGTGGCGATGCTCGCCTCGGCGCATCTCCTCGACGTCGTCGGCCTCGGCGAGGCCGACGCCCGGCATCTGGGCGTCGACGTCGACCTGGTTCGCACGGTACTGCTCATCGCCGCCGGCATTGCCGTCGGCGCCACTGTTGGTGCCGTCGGGGTTATCGCCTTTGTCGGACTCCTGGTCCCGTTCGTGGTCCGCCGCTGGACTGGGCCCGCGCACCGGTATCTGCTGCCCGCCGCTCTCGCCGCCGGGGCGTTGTTCCTCGCTGCCGCCGACCTCGTCGCCCGGCTGGCTCTCGAGCCCACCGAGATCCCCGTCGGTTTGGTCACCGCCGCCGTCGGCGGCCCGTTGTTCCTCTGGCTGCTCACCCGGAGACGCGATGCCTGAGCCCACCATCGTCGCCCGCTCAGCCACTTACCGCGTCGGCAGCGCCGTCCTCGTCGACGACATCGACTTCGAAGCAGGCCCGGGCGAACTGATCGGGATGATCGGACCTAATGGTGCCGGCAAATCCACGCTGCTCAACCTGATCGCCGGAACCCTGCAACCCAGCGAAGGGCGCGTCCTGCTCGACGGAGTCGACACCGCCGACGTAGCACCAAGCGAACTTGCCCTCCTACGAGCGATGCTTACCCAGCAAACTCCCCCCGACCTCCCCTACACCGCCGATCAGGTCGTCGCCATGGGCCGCTTTCCCCACCGACGCGACCCAGCCAACACCAGCGACCGAGATCGCGCTGTTATCGCTACGGCTATGGAACACACCGACACCACTCGCTTCGCCGGGCGCATCTACGCCACCCTGTCGGCAGGGGAACGCACCCTCGTCTCCCTCGCTCGAGTACTCGCCCAAGACACTCCGATCGTCCTTCTCGACGAGCCCACCACCGCCCTCGATGTCGCCCACCAAGAGCGCATCATGCGCCAAGCCGTCCGGCTCGCCGCGGAACAACGAGCCGTCATCGTCGTCCTCCACGACCTCAACGCCGCCGCGGTCCATACCGATCGGATCGTGCTCATGCACCAGGGAACGGTCGTCGCCCACGGACAGGCCAACGACGTCCTGCAGGCAGAGCTCCTCAGTGACGTCTACGACCAACCCATGGTCGTCGTCGAGCACCCCTTCCGGGAATGCCCGCTCGTCCTCACCGCGCCCGAACCGATCGGCTGAGAGTGAACCGGGCAGAGTCGCCTGCACAGAACGACGCCGACCGCAACAACCGAAGGCCAACACATGGCGCTCAGGATCCGGCACTCGGAGCGGCCTGAGTTACAGAAGCCTGCGAGCCTCGATCACGACGGGGCGGGCGGGCGACCACCTCACCGAACGACTCGACATCATGCAGCGGATCTACGACGAGCTCCAAGAAACCCTGAAACTTGTGGCCGAGACCTCTATCGACCAGCTCGCCGATACACAACAAACCCTCATCCATCACCACAGCGACGGACCAGCCATCTGACCTGATCCTTCACCTTCGCCACCGGCGTCACCACCACCCCGCTATTGAGAGACGAGTTACTTCACTGTGCGGGTCTCGTCGGGCTACTCGACGAGGCGGACGGGGTTGCCTTCGATGAAGGCGCTCCAGGTGGTGGTGTCGAAGGTTTCGTCGGGGTAGTTGTAACGGACCTTCCACCAGCAGTCGGCGCCGCAGCTGTAGTCGGTGGGGAGCGGGATCCGGATGGTGAGGGTCCAGTTGTTGAACTTGGCGTTACCGGATTGGCTGGTGGCGATGACACAGCTGGATTCGGTGCCCGCGTCGTTGCCGTTGCCCTGGCTCTGGTTGGCGTTCCACTCACAGGGCGGGTTGGTGCCGTTGGGGTCGATGATCTCCACCGAATGGTTGCCCTTGGCATCGCCGGGGTCGAAGAGTTCGACGACCAGGGTCTTGCCGGCGTGGATTGCTTCGACCTCGGTGAGGTAGAACTCGGTGTTACCGACGGTACCGTCGACGTTGGCGAAGATCGCCATGTCCCCCAACCCGTAGACCCGCGGCGCCGGGCCGCCGGTGGTGTTGGCCCGCAGTGACCATCGATTCAGGCCCCGTTGATCGGCGGCTGCGGGGTCGTTGACCATGACCCTCAGCGGGAAGACCCCGGCTTCGGTGATCGGAACCGTGCAGAACGGCTCCCACAGCGCATCGACGCCGCCGGGATAGGCGAGGTCGACGTCGTCGAAGTCGAGGTCACCGTCGCCATCCTGGTCATCGGCCACGTCGGTGAACCCGTCGCCGTTGAAGTCGGCGTACGGGTTGCGGGGATCGTAGGACACGGAGCACTCCACAGCGTTGCCGCCATCACGAGTGTCGAGCGGGGTCGGGTCGGGGTCATAGAGCATGAAGGTGGTTACCGGACCGGGACTGGCGCCTTGCGGGTTGTCGCCGGTGAGGTACGCGTCACCTCCACCGCGGGTGAACTGGGGGTCAAACAGCTCGACGACCAGCGTCGATCCCACCGAGGCTTCATCGACTTCGATCCCGTACAGGTAGCCGCCGGTGGCGTCTTGGGTCCCGGCGTTGGCGGATTGGCGGCGCTCGTCGTTCTTGACGCACCCCGACAGGCTCTCCCAGGCGTAACACTGCGACGAGTAGCGATCCCCCATGCCTTTCCCGGTGTAGTAGCCGTGAATGTTCCCCCACAAGTTGGGCCACCGCCCCAGGGCGGGGTCGTTCCCGAAATAGGACTCGGGGCTCCCCAGGGGCAACGGCAGCACGTATTCGGCCACCGCGGTGCGCGACACCGTCACCGTGTTCATCCCAAACAAGGTGAGGAAGAAGGTCGGCACCTGGTGGGTGACGGTGGCCCGCAGCTGGGATGCGTTCTCTACCGCGGTCGGGTCATCTCGCGAGTCGATCATCGCCACCACGTCGGGGCCACCGAGGGAGGTGTCGACATAGCCGTTCTCGGACGCCGCGGCCCGACCCTCCACCTTCGCTTTGTCCGCATCGGTGGCGACATACACCACCCCGCTCAAAGCCGCCGCATCGGCACCGTGCTGGATCTCGACACTATTCCAGTACAGCCAACCCAGATCCACTGCAAACCCAGCCGCCCCCATCAAAACCAACAGCATCAACGCCATCAACGGCAACACCGCCCCCCGCTCACCGGCTGCTGCCACCAATCGATTGCGCCGGCCATCAACCCCGTCGGGCAACACACCACCAGACGGATCCCGTACAGCCACACCACCAACACGGTGCATCGCACCGCCCGACGCTCCGACCCGGTGCGACCCCTCGAATCGACCCGAGGACGCGGTAAAGCCACCGGTGAGGTAAGACCAGTCCACATCAACCCCCAGAGGACTCTCCTACCAATGAATCGGCACCAATAGCCATCAACCTCGAGGACTATTTTCCGAGTCACCACGAACTAGTGGCAGGAGATAGGGACGAGAGGGAGACGTGTGGTCACCCACTTGGTTGCAGATCCGTCTCCGCCTCGCCCCTTCCTCTCCGTGAGATGACTACCCGATGCAGTCTCTCCCCCGGAACCTGTAGGAACCGCGAATTTCGCACACGACCCCTCTGTGATCCCCTCTCCTATGAATCGGTATCGTCACACCGAATCCAGATAGCCGTTCCGGAGACGCCACCCGGACTAGCCCCAACCACCTCCTGAGGCGTTCCAATCTCAAGGAGCCCATATCGACTGCGGTCTCAGGGAGTCAATGCGAGGGTTTGTCGAGGTCGTCCGCTGAGTTGGTGGGCGGCGAAGTCGAGATCCTCCTGGTGAGTGCTGCCATGTCGGCGTCTCTGGGGAAGTACTGGCGTAACAGGCACCACGCGGGGCCACCTCCTCCGACGCGGCTCGTTCGGACGGATCTGGCGCAAGGCCGTCGCCGGGTCCGTCGGGCCGCCGTGCCGGGTCCACGACCTCCGTTACACCCACGCCGCCTGGCTCATCGCCGACGGGGAGCATCCCGAGGCGATCCAGACCCGTCGCGGTCACGGGTCGATC
>CAZCBO010000209.1:0-5229 GCA_964496825.1 uncultured Acidimicrobiaceae bacterium | reverse complement strand
GCGACCACCGAGACGATCGTCGAGGATCCCGGCGACGCCCCATCGCCGGTGGTCGTTTCCGACGCAGCGATGCCCGACCCCCTGTTCGGAGACGGCGGATGGCAGGGGGCGTTGCGGGCCGCCGTCGCCGATCCCGATTGGCTGGCGACCCACCGCGACCTGGCCGGCGCCGCGGCAGCAGAGGCCGAGCAGTTGCGCCTCGGACTGGAGGGGCTCCCCGAGCCGCCCCAGCCGCTCCCCGATCCTGTCCCGGTGACCTCGGTCACCGGCCTGGTCACGTTGGCGCGGTGTCCGCGCCAATACCAGTGGGGCGTGCTCGAACGCCTTCCGATCCGGCCCTCCGGCGCCAGGAAGCGGGGCGTGGACTTCCACCGGAACGTCGAGCTGCACAACCTGGGAAAGGTGCCGCTCACCGATCTCGAAGCCGAGATCTACGACGTCACCACCGCACCGGGCGAGGTGCCTTCGGGAAACCCGTTCTCGGTGTTTCTCGAGTCGCGATTCGCCGATCAGCGGCCGCGGTTCGCCGAAGTCCCGGTGGACCTCCGGGTCGGAGACGTGCAGGTGAGGGGACGGATCGACGCCGTGTACGAGCCGGAGCCGGGGACCTGGGAGATCGTCGACTACAAGTCCGGTCGTCCCGGCGACGACGCGGCGCTCGATGTCCAGCTTCAGGCCTACGCCCTCGCCGCGGTCGAGGGGGCGATCGCACCGGGAATCCCGGAGCGGCTCACGGTGACCTTCGCCTTCTTCGGCGGCGACGAGTATGCAGAACGCTCCTTCCCGGTCGACGAGGCGTGGCTGGCAGCGGCGCGGCGTCGGGTCGAGGGGCTCGTCGATACCATCGTCGCCGCGGAGTTCGAACCGACTCCCTCGGAGGAGTGCCGCCGCTGCGACTTCCTCCCGTTCTGCGCGGCCGGCCAAGGATATGTGAGCGGCTAGCGCACCTTGCCGTCTTCCACGTCGATCACGATCGTGACCGGGCCGTCGTTGACCAGGGCGACGTCCATCATCGCTCCGAACCGCCCATGCTCCACCGTCACGCCCTCGTCTTCGATGGCCCCCGCAAGGACGCCGAGCAGCCCCTCGGCCTCCGCCGGATCCGCCGCTTCGGTGAACGACGGTCGGCGGCCCTTCCGCACGTCGGCGACCAGGGTGAACTGGCTGACGAGCAGCACCGAGCCGCCGACGTCCACGATGCTCCGGTTCATCCTCCGCTCCTCGTCGGGAAAGATGCGGAGCCCGACGATCTTGGCGGCCATCACGACGGCGTCGGCCTCGGTGTCGGTGGCGGCGACGCCGGCGAGCACGACGAGTCCCGTACCGATCGATCCCGTCGTCTCGCCGTCGACCGTGACGCTTCCCCCGCTCGCTCGTTGGATCACCGCCCGCATCAGACGGGACCGTACTCGGTATAGATTGACCCGATGCCTGCGGATCCACGGGTCCTCGAAGCCATGGACGAAGCAGGGATCTCCTATGAGGTGATGGAGATCGATCCCGCGCTCGCCGACACCGCCGAGTTCTGTGAGGCCTACGGCATCCCGCTGGAGAACTCGGCCAACGCCATCCTCGTCGCCTCGCGCAAGCCCGAGGGTCACCACGCGGTGTGTCTCGTGCTGGCCACCACCCGGCTCGACGTCAACAACGCGGTGCGGAAGAGGCTCGGGGTCCGCAAGGTGAGCTTCGCCCCGGCGGACATGACCCTGGATCTCACGGGGCAGGAGATCGGCGGTGTCACCGCCTTCGGGTTGCCCGACGACCTGCCCGTATGGGTCGACCGCCGGGTGGTGGATCGGGACTGGGTGATCATCGGCGCCGGCTCCCGAGCCGCCAAGATCAAGCTCGACCCATCCCAGTTCGATGAACTCGAAGGCTTCGAGATCGTCGATGACCTGGCGACCATGCCCGAGATGACCTGACATGCTTCGCGAGATCCCACTCTCCATCGTCCGCGGCTTCCTCATGGGCGCCGCCGACATCGTTCCCGGCGTCTCCGGGGGGACGATCGCCCTCGTCCTCGGCATCTACGAGCGTCTCGTGGCCTCTATCCGAGCCGGGAGCTCGGCGCTCGGCGCCCTCATCCGATTGGATTGGCAAGAGGCCGGGTCGTGGTTGCGGAAGATCGAGTGGGCGCTGGTCCTGCCCCTCGGCGCCGGCATCCTGCTGGCGGTCTTCTCGCTGGCGTCGATCCTGGAGCGTCTCCTCCACGACTACCCGGAGATCATGGCCGCCCTCTTCCTCGGTCTCGTCCTCGGCTCAGCGGTGATCGCCTGGAGGCTGCTCACCGTCACCGACGCCTTCCGCCTCGGCGTCATGTTTGCCGTCGGCATCGCCCTCTTCGCGATCCTCGGCATCACCGAGAGCACCACCGGCGACACCGGTCAGATCGCCGAGCCGGCGACCTGGGCCTTCTTCGGCGCCGGTGCCGTCGCCATTTGCGCCATGATCCTGCCGGGAATCAGCGGCTCGTTCATCCTCGTCATGCTCGGGATGTACGGACCGCTGCTCGCCGCGGTCAACGACCGCGACGCGGCGGCGCTCGGCGTCTTCGTGCTCGGCGCCATCGTCGGGCTGGCGCTCTTCTCCCAGCTCCTCCACCGGGCGCTGCGCGACCACTACAACACGGTGATGGCGGTGCTGATCGGCCTGATGATCGGGTCGGTTCGCGTCCTCTGGCCGTGGCCATTGGGGGTGGAGAGCACGGCGATCGAAGCCCCGGACGGACACATCGCGGAGGCCGTCGTCGCCACCATCGCCGCCTTCCTGTTCGTGCTCGGCATCGAGGCACTGGCCCGCAGGGTCGTCCACCGTACCGTCGAGGAAGAGGCCGAGGAGCTCACCGCCGACTGAGGCTGAGCCACCGCGGAACGTCGGCGAACGAGTCGAGGACGATGTCGGGTGGGCCGGGCAAGCGCTCGATCGAGCTCCCCTCGGCCTTTCCGGTTCGCACCAGCACGCCGGTGATCCCCTCTTCCTGGGCCGCCAGCACATCGTTGACGACGTCGTCGCCGATCATGGCGACCCGATCCGCCGGCTGACCGAGCGCGTCGAGCCCCGAGACGAAGAACGCCGAAGACGGCTTACCGACGACGGTCGCTTCGACGCCGGTGGCCTCCTCCAGCGCTCCGACGAAGCCGCCGCTGTCGAGTTGGAGGCCGTCACTCGTCCGCCACAGCAGATTGCGGTGGATCGCCACCAGCGCCGCACCCTCGGTGAGATGCCGAAAGGCCGCATTGAGCGCCTGGTAGGTGAACGCCGGGCCCGCTCCCCCGAGCAGCACCACATCGACCGGACCGCTTTCGACGAGGGTGACGCCCTCGAGATCCTCTGAGAGGTCGCCCTCATTGAGCAGCAGACAACGTGCCCCGGGATACTCCCTCCGCAGGTAGGCCGCCGATGCCACCGGGGCGGTGAGAACGTCCTCATGATCGACCGCGATCCCGCCCTCCGCGAGCAGGCGAACGATCTCCTTGCGGGTGCGGGTGGTCGTGTTGGTGGCGAGCCGCATCGGGACGCCGGCAGCTCGCAGCTCAGCAACCGCCTCCGGTACTCCGGGCAAGGGCTCCCATGAGATGGTGAGCACGCCGTCGATGTCGACGAGCAGTCCGGCGATCACAGTCACGCGGCGCAGGGTAGGCCGGCCCTAGGCAAGGGCGGTCCTGTAAGGGATCGTGTCATCGGGACATGAACCCGTAGAGATTCGGGGAGGTCCTGTGGCCCACGACGATCGGGCCGAAGCCCGATTCCGCGCGCTGTTCGACCGCCACTACCGATCCGTGCTCGCCTACTTCCGGCGTCGCCTTCCCGGCGACGACGCCTTCGATGCGGCCGAGGACGTGTTCCTCGTTGCCTGGCGACGGCTGGACGACGTCCCCGATGACGACCAGGCACTGCCGTGGCTGTACGGGATCGCCCACAACGTCCTGCGCAATCACCAGCGCAGCGGCCGACGTGCCCTCAGGCTGCGGGCGCGTCTCACCACCGAGCCCCCCGTGCCCGTCCCCAATCCGGGGGACCAGGTCGCCGACCGAGCCGAGCAGGCAGCAGTGCTCGCTGCAATGGACCGGCTCCCCTTCAACGATCGGGAGGTCCTGCGCCTCGCCTACTGGGAGGAGCTTCCTCACACCCAGATCGGGTCCATCCTCGGCTGCTCCCCGGGCGCGGTCGCGGTGCGCGTGCACCGCGCCATCCGCCGGCTGGGGAAAGGACTCCGGCAAGCCGGACATGAACGAGAGAGCAGGACGGCCGTCCTCGGGAAGGAAGAGGAATGACGGGCAACAGCGACATCGAGACTGCGCTCCGCGGGGCCAACCCGGTTCCCGACCCGGAGTGGATCGTCTCCGACGCCGAGCTCGACACCCTCTTCGCATCACTGAGGAGGGAGGCCATGACCCAGCGAACACTGGAACGACAGGAGCAGGCTCCTCGTCGGGCGAGGCCGCGGGCCCGTCGCGTTGCCGTCCTCGTCGGTGCAGCACTCCTGGTGCTGCTGGCGGTTCCGGCGGCCGCCTGGCTGCTGGATACCGACGCCCCACCGCTCTTCGGGGAATACCCATCCGGGAGCGGCGAGATGACCGTATGGGATGCCGACGACGGCATCGGCGAGGACTGCGCCTGGAAGCTCGACTTCGACGCCGCCGGCGTGCCGTTGATGGCCGGCGAGTGCGGCGTGCTCCGGCTCGTCGACGGCGAGTGGGCACGCCTCGCCCCCGCACAGGATTCCTGTCTCACCGACATCGCGGTGGCCCCCGACGGAACGGTGTGGGTCGGAAGCTGCGACCACCCGGTGAAGAGTGTGCACGACGGGGCGGTCGTGACCCATGACGTGACGGCCACCTCACTGGCGGTCACCGCCGATGGGACGGTGTGGGCGACCCGCTACGTCCAAAGCGATACAGGAGACGAGCGCTATGCGCTGCTCAGCTTCGACGGGACGGCCTGGACCGATCATGGGGTGGGCCCGGTCCACGAGCTCATCGTCGCTCCGGACGGAGTGTTGTGGACGATCGACTGGGAGACGCCCGCGATCGGAACGATCACCGACGGCGTCTATGACGCGACACCGGTGCCGGAAGGGTTTGCCGGGGATCACGCGACGATTGCCCCCGACGGCAGCCTGTGGACCATCGGCGGGTCCGAGACCGTGGTGGAAGACCGAGGGATCGGCCACGTGCTGATCGAGGCCGTCCGCTATGACGGGGAGGAGTGGACCACGATCGCCATGCC